>CAJGDX010000001.1 GCA_904502185.1 uncultured Bacteroidaceae bacterium
AAACGTTACAGTTGTTGATGATTGAGTAGTAATCCTTAACATCGAGATATTTGTTCTCTGAGTTTGCATCTACTGCAAAACGAGCGAGCTCCTGAATCTCTGTTGTAGCACTCTTTTCATTAACCACCATGAGGTCGCCACGCAACTCACCGAACAATACCTGACGGTCGGCTACCTGCTGAACACTTTTCAGAATACCCAGTACAGAGTAAACTGTGTCGTTAAGTGTCAAATCGGTCATGTCGTAGTCGACACGGTCTGACTCAACTTCAAGCATATCCTCGCACGAGCTCATGAAGAGGGCGCCGCAGAGTAATATGCAAAGACTATAAATAAAATTCTTTTTCATCATTTTAGAAATTTATGTTTTCCAAGTTTTATGAACCCCTCCGGCCTTTACCGACCGGCAAAGGCCGGAGGAAATTCATTGTATTACTTAGGTTATTGTTACATGAGAGGTTAATCTTAACACCCAAGTGGAAGCTGCGGCTCTGGGGAAGCAGACCTGCATCTACACCTTGGTACAATACGTTGTTGCTAACCGAGAATTCGGGATCGCTACCCAAGTATTTGGTGAAAGTGAGAAGGTTCTCAGCTGCACCCCAAACGGTAACACCCTGAATCCATGTCAATGCAAGAGGCAAGTTGTAAGAGAGCTGTACCTTCTTGAGACGGAGGTAAGAAGCGTCCTCAATCCAACGGTCAGAGAAGCGGCTGTTGCCCATGGGGTCGCCGTAAGCTACGCGAGGCATGTTTGTCTCCTGACCATCGTAAGACCAACGGTTCAACACCGCCTTAGTCTGGTTGAAGAAGTTGCTGCCACCCTCAAGCTGCTGACGGTAGTAGTTGTATGCGTCGTTACCCAATGAGTAGTTGAAGAGGATATCCAACTGCCAGTTCTTGTAGTTCATCTTAGAGAAGATGTTACCATAGAGGTCGGGATGTGCATCACCAAGAACAACCTTGTCGGCTGAGTTGATTTCGCCATCACCTGTCATGTCAACGAATTTCACGTCACCTGCCTTGAAGTATGACTTGTTACCTGCTGCATCTCTCTGGTAGAGACCAAGTTCCTGAGCCTCTTTTGCAGATGCGATAACACCGTCAGTCTTGTAGCCGTAGAATGAACCTACTGCATCGCCTACGCGTGTGATAACCTCACCACCGTAAACGCTTACGGGGTCGAGTGTCTCGTCAAGAGCAGTTACCTCGTTCTTGTAGTGACCTGCAGAAGCGCCAAGTTCCCAAGTGAAGTTCTTGCTGTTGATAACCTTAGCATTGATTGATGCCTCGAAACCTGTATTCTCCATTTCGCCACCATTGCTCCAGTATGTACCCATACCTGTTACGTACTGGAATTTCTTTGCAACGAGAAGGTCTTTTGTCTGAGCTTTGTACCAGTCGAAAGAAACTGCTACACGGTCGTTGAAGAGAAGAGCGTCAACACCTACGTTTACACGGCTTGTTGTCTCCCATTTAACACCGTCGTTCTTAACGTTACCGAGCTGAACACCCATCTGGCTGTCGGCATACTTGATAGCCTCGAGGTAGCTGCGTGCAGCGTAGAAGTTGATAGCGTCGTTACCTGCCATGTCGTAACCTGCACGCAACTTCAGTGAGTTGATGCCGGGAACATTGAACCATGACTCAGAAGAGAGCAACCAACCTGCCTGTACTGAGGGGAATACTGCCCAGTTAACACCTGCAAAGTCAACACCGCCGTCAGCCTCCATACCGAAGCGTGAAGAAGACTCCATAGAAACGGTTCCCTGCAAGAAGTAACGTGTGAAGAGGCTGTAGTCTGCGTTCAAGTACCATGCCATGTTCTTCCACTGGTTGTTGTCACCATTGTCGGTAAGGTTGTTCTGGCTCTTATCGATGTTGGTAGAGTTGTCGTTACCTGAGTTCACAGCTGAAAGGTAGTTACCGTCCATCTGGAAGTTAGTGTAACGGAATCCGCCGAACACGTTGAACTGGTGAGCGCCGAATGCCTTCTTCCAAGATACACGTGTATCGCTGGTGATAGAAGCCTCTTTACCGAAGTATGAAGCAAGCTTGTTACCTACGCTACCGTAGTTCTCGCGATAGAAGTGATACTGTGTATCAGCGGGAGAAGCGCCATAGGGGAGGTAATATTTCTCGCTCATGCGGTGGAGTGAGTAGTTGAAGAGCTCAGTAATCTTGAAGTTGCCAAGTGTGAACTCGGGAGCTACTGTCAATGTGAACTGTGTGTACTCCTGGAAGTTCTTGTTCTCACCGTCACCAGCCTTGATGATTGTAACGGGGTTGTAGTATGAGCTTCTGCGAGCCTCAGGTGCACCTGCCTTTGACAATACGTCGTAAACAAATGTATCTGATGAATCGAAGATTGAAGTAATCTGGCTCTGACCTGTCTCCATAGAGAACTTATAGGGGCTGAGGAAAGGAGCCTTGATTCTTGAGAGGAAGCCGATAGAAGAGATAGGAGCTGACTCATACTCTTCGGGGGCACCATCGTCGAGCAACGCACGCTGAACACGGCTGTAACCGATGTCGAAACGTGTCTTGAAGTTCTTGGCAAGTTCGATGTCAGTGTTGAAGCGGATGTTCAAACGGTTGAAGTCGTTAGCCTCGTATGTGCTCTGTGAACCAGTGTAACCGAGTGAGAAGTTGTACATAGCAATCTCATCACCACCCTCTACGCCGATTTTGTAGTTCTGTGTAAATGCCTCACGGTATACATAGTCTGCCCAATCGGTTTCGTTGTGGTACATGTTGTAGTAAGGATAGTCGGGGTTGCTCTGGAGGAAAGAGTGTTTGAACATTCTGTCGCTGTCGAGAGTACCTACCAACTCGTTGGCGTATGTACGATACTGCTCTGCACCCATCATTTCGGGGAGGTTGGGTGTAAGTGTCACACCACCGTAGATGTTTGCAGTAATACGTGTAGCCATGCTCTTACCACGTTTTGTAGAGATAAGGAGCACACCGTTTGCTGCACGTGAACCATAGAGTGCTGTTGCATTCTTGAGAACCTGTACATCTTCGATATCCTCGATGTCGATAGCTGAAAGGATGTTGTTGTATGCACCCAAGTGAAGTGCGCCTGCATCCTCCTGCAAGTCGTAGATTACTCCGTCAACAACAACCAAGGGCTGTGTGTTGGCGTTGAGTGAGTTGATACCACGGATGAACATTGCAGCACCGATACCGGGAGTTGCCGAACGTGTGATTGTACGTACGTCAGCACCAAGGTTGTTTGCAATCTCAGCGTCTACTGTGATAGCGGGACCAACACCGATTTTAGTTGTGTTGGTTGCTGTGATAGCAATATCCTCGTTGTACTTTGTGCTGAAGTTATCTGTGTAGAGGTACACGTCAACTACCTCCTCGTTGCGTACGGGACGCTGAACGAATGCATAACCGGGGGTAGAGAAGTTGAGCAATGTAACGTATGAGGGGATACCCAATTTATAAGCACCCTCTGCGTTGGTCATTGCGGTAACATTTTCGTATCCTGTTGCCTGAACGCGAACACCGGGGATAGGCTCTTTGGTAGCCGCGTCATAAACGACACCGGTGATTGTGCGTGCCACGACTATCTCAGAAGCCTTTTCGGCTTTCGCCGAAACGGTATCGTTCGCTTCATAACCGCCTGAGACCATAGCGGAAACAGTAACGGTAGATGACATAAGCACTGCCAATGCCACCATTGCTTGCATAATTTGTCGCATATACATAATTGATTTATTATTTTTCATACTCAGGGATTATTCTCCGTCTGCCTCTACGGGTTCAAGAATTACGAAGTCTACGCGGAACTTCTTGTTGTAATTCTTCTCCTGACGGCCTACGTTTGAAGCAACCTTAACTGTAACGTTGGTTTTCAGTTTGTCGATACCGAACTCGCTGTAGGGGAAGTTAACTTTGATGCGCTCACCTGTTTTGTCAGCAACCCAAAGTGTATCGATGCGAGTGGGGTCGTTGAACAAGTCAACTGATTTCTCAAGGTTCTTGGGAGCACCTGAACCGGTGTTAGCCTGTACTGTGATGACAACCTTGCTGGGGAGATACTCAGCGAGTTTCTCTGCTGAAAGGCTATCGGGGTTGTCATAGAATTCGGGTACAATTACCGCACCTACATAGTAGCTGCCTGAAAGTACCTCGGGGATTGTCCAAAGGAGTGAAGGTTTAGCACCTGATGAGCTACCTACAGCCTCTACGTAAGTAAGGTTACGTTTGTCACCTTCGGGAACCTCGGGTGATACGTTGCTCTTGGCTACGTAACGTGTATAAGCCTCACCTGACTCAACGAACTTAACCTTTGAGTTAGCTCTTGTCTCGCCCTGGTAGTCTACTCGCTCAGCCTCTACCTTGATGGTATCGTGCCAGAGATAGAAGGGTGAGAAGTTGAATTTGCTCTTTGTGTAGAAGATACCGTTTGAACACTCAACACCTTCGTCAGCACCATCCATAAGGTCTGCCATTGCAAACATACGGCGTTTGCCATTATATGCAGAGTATGTTGAAATCAATGAGTCGCGCTGGCCGTCACCATCCTCGTCGAGGTTACCGTTAGAGTCTGATGAGATAGCGGGCTGATCTTTGGGGCTGAATACCATGTGGTTCAACAACATTCTGCGAGCATAGTACTTGCGGAGTGAATCGTTCTCGGCAAGAACAGATGCATCAGCCTTTGAATCGGCATAGTAGTTGAAGAGTTTCTCGATCTGGGGTACCATCTCTGTCCAAACATCGTTGGTGGGAACGAACATATAGAATGTTGAGTCCTCAGCTGTGATTCGGCCAAGACCAGCAGTATATTTGTCGCCGCCTGTGTAGAACCAGATGTTAGAGTTTGTGAACTGTGAATCGAGGTAAGTCTGCTGACCCTTGATGGTGGGACCCTGGATACTTGAGAACTCGTCGAACTCCATTACGTTGAATGAGTAGAGGAATTCTGCTACTGAGTCAACGTTCTCGGCGATTTCGAGGTACTCCCAAAGGTTGAGAGCGTAGCTTACTGAACCACTGATTTTGTGAATCAAACCGTTTGATACACGGATGTTGTAGTTTTCGGGAACTACCTCAAGGTTATCAAATGTATAACCATTCTCATAGTCACCTGCAAAGACAACCATCTTTTCGTTGAGAAGGAGGATGAAGTTGTTCTCATCCATTGCTTCTGAAGCAGGCTTCAGATAGTCAGCCATGTGTGACTTAACGAAGCGCTGAAGAACCCATTCGCGTTTACCATTCTCAATGTTATCCATCAGTTCCTGTTTGTTGAAAGAACCGTTAACAGGTGCCCACAGAGTGTAGGCGCGCGACTGGTTGAGCAGAGAGTCGGCACAACCGAGAGCATCTACTACTTCGTAAAAATCTGACAAGCTGGCGTCTGTCTTGATGTACTCAAGAATTGTACCATTCTTGGTGTTTGCGCCGTTGTCGCTGTAATGGTCGTCCCACTCCTCGGTACATGATGTTCCTACGAACATTGCACTCAGGAAGGCAACTGCCATTAACATTCCATTTTTAAATTTTCTGTTCATATTGTTTATTATTAAATTTATTTCTATTTAATCAATAGCGGTCTTCGGGTTGTGAGGGGTCGGTTACGATTGCCTTGGGAACAATCTCGAAGTAGTCGTGATGTCCTTGTGAATCGGTAGCCTGGTCCTCGCGTACGTTTTTCATACGGAACCAATGGTCACCCTCTGAAAGGTAGAACATACCGAGCACATATCGCATGGGATAGCTTGTCTCGCGTGTGTCTTTACCATTCTCAACCATAAACGAGGCAGGTGCTTTCATCCAGTTACGGTTGTGCATCTCCTTGTCGTTTTCGGCTATCTCCAGTTCGTCGGCAAGTTCCGAGTCTTTGACGAAACCGATGAACTGCTCGGTAAGGTCATTTCTGCGGAGGTCTACAGGGATTCCTGTAGGTTTGCCGTCGATGTAGAACTGTACAACGCTACGGTTGGGGTAACGTGCATATCCTACACGAAGCTCGTATGTACCTGCGGGCACGTAAGGCATACGGTACTCGAAGTCGAAGAGGTTAGACGAGAGAAGCTCGTCACCCTGATAGTTGTTCCAGCCACTGGTACCACAAAGGTAGTAGAGCTCGCTGACTTCAGAGTTCATCTTGATGCGACTGCAATATCCGTCAGGTATGAAGAATACTTTCGCTTTGCTTGAACGGGTAGCCCAACGTACGTTGTTGTTGGTCATTTCGGGGAACCACGATGCAAAGTCCCAACGCATACGCTCGCGCAAAACATTACCTACCATTTCGTCCTCGTTGTAGATGAGCAGACGGTCGATGATGTGGATGCGGCCGTTAAGCGCATCGTCCTTGAGGTTGGGCATGTATGCCGTAGCCTTGCTAGGAGGAAGAACAATGACATTCAGGTGGTTGCGCATTCCTTCGTTTTTGAATGTTTTTCCACCATTCTGTGCATAGTTTATTACAACCTCCTGTCCATACACTTCGCTTGTCAAGGGACGTGTCACCTTGATAAGTGTGTAGGGGAGCTTTGTTTCGAAGTAGTCGTAACGGTCGAACTGAGCGCCGTACATCATAGCCTCCGAGTTATAGTTGTCGGAGTAGTTTTCCATTATGAAGCCGCCGGGGCCTGTACCGCTCGCATAGAGCAACTGACGGTCGAGTATGTGATATGCCACGAACTTGTAGAGTGCGTTGCGGGGACTTGAAGGATCTTCGCGGTCCTCTGTTCCGTACCACTGTTCGCAATATTCACGTAACTGGTCGACAGTCTCTATTCCGTTCACTTTGAATACCGAGTCGGGCTCAAGGAATATACTGTATTTATATTTCTTTGCCGAGGGGAAGAATGTAGAACCGGGATAGTTTGCGTTTACGTAAGCAGAACTATATGATTCGCCGCCGCGTGTGTAGGTGAGATCCTCTGTGTGACGCATCACTGAGTCGAGCATAGTCATTCTGAGAAGCTGTGCCCAGATGGCGAAATACTCTCTCTGAGAATCTACGAGGTCGGGGAGAAGAGCTGTAGAGGGGTTAAGCACAGCATCGAGTGTGTGTATAACTCCGTTCTCAACCTCCATGTCGCTCTCGATGATTCGTGAGTTGCTGTTCAACAGGGGATAGACCATTGAGGTCTCCTCGTCAACTGTCCACACGATTGTGATGAAGCGGTCGTTCATATTGGGGCTGGGGAATGCACCCTCGGAAAGGTCTACCGTCAGGTAGCCCTTTTCCAAGAGGTGATTCTTCGCTATTTCGGTACATTTTTCCACTGAAAGAGAGTCGAGGTAGGGAGAATGAACGCCCGTGTCACGAAAATCTTTCTCGGTAATCTCACCATTGGCCAATTTTTCTACCTGGTCCCAATAGATTGAGTCCTGTTCGATGAGGAAACGCTCTATCGCATCGTTTGTAGGAGCGAAACAGGTATATGTGCCGTATGTTGAAAGCAGGTGTCGCACGTTGCCGCCCTTACCTACCGTAGCCTTATCCAATATGTAAATAAAGCTGCTGTAGATATCGGAACGGTTCTCGAGGTAATCGACAACTGTTTCACCGGTGAAAGTGTAGCGGTTTGATTCATCTATGTCTTCAGAACAACCGGTAGCGCCAAGCACGACGCATAGGGACAAAACTTTAAGGGCTTTGTCAACGATTCTTCCTAATATGTTATTTCTGTATGACATAATGAGTTCAGGCTATTAGTATTTGTCCTCGGGTTTAGCGGGGTCAGTGATTATACCACGGGGTACAATCTCAAAGTAGTTGTGCATGAACTCGGCTGCGGGGTTCTCCATCACACTCTTGAAGCGAATCCAGTGGTCGCCTTCTGTGAGCTGGAATGTACCGAGAATGATACGTGCCGAGTTTAAACCATCGCGCAAAGAGCCGTCACTTACGAACCATGAGGCCGGTCCCTTCATGAAGCCACGGGCACGACGCGCCTTGTCGTCCTCCTCTACTGCCTCTTCGCCCTCTGCTTTTATGATTTCAGAGTCTTTCACAAAAGCGAAGCGCTGTGCAACAAGCACACTACCGCTCTCTGTGCGGAGGTCAACGGGAATACCTGCAACCTTGCCGTCTACGTATGCCTGAGCCACACCACGGGTGTCGCAAAGACATGTACCGAGACGAAGCTCGTATGTACCCGCGGGCACGTGGGGGATACGGTATTCGAAGTCGTAGTTCGCAGCTGTGATAATCTCGTCACCCTGGTAGTCTGCCCATGATGAACCGTTACCCCAGTGAGGATAGAGGTAATACATGTTTGACTGTGAAGAGTTGAACTTGATACGCTCACAATAACCGTCGGGGATACGGTAGTATTCCCATTTTGTGCCGTAACCCTGAGTCTGACGGATACCGTTGTTCATAAGCTCGGGGAAGAAGGCCATGAAGTTCCAACGCATACGCTCGTTCAGGATGTTACCCTTCATCTCGTCGTTGTTGTAAACGAGAATCTTGTCGATGGGGTGAATCATACCGTTAAGAGCCTCCTGCTTGAAGTCCTCTTCGAAGCCCATCATCTCCTTGAACTCTGCCACGGGGATGACGCGTACATTCATGTGCTGACGCATTTCGGGGTTGAAGAAACGGGCACCCTTATCCTGTGCATAGTTGGCAACAATCTGGTTTGTAAGTTCGGGGATTGCTGATTCTGAGTAGGGCTTTGTGACCTTGATGGGTTTACCGTTGCCGAGCAATGTTTCGTAGTACTCGTAGCGGTCGAAACCTTTATTAGCGCCACCGGCTGTCTCTGAATCGTAGCCACCAACCTTGATGTTGTCCATTACGAAGCCACCGCTGTACTGCAACTGACGGTCTACAACGTGGTAGGCCAAAAGACGGTACAAGGGGTTATCGGGGCTTGTGAAGTCGTTGTAGTTGGGTGTACCCTCGTGGTAAGTGTCACCATACCATTTGTTGGCGAAGTCGATGAGGTCTTTCTCCTCGAAAATGCCATACTGATTGAAGACGATGTCGGGGATTGCAAGGATTGTGTATTTCACATAGTGGGTCTCGGGAATGAGGGCGGGTTTTGCACCGTCTGCCTGCCATTCACGGTTCTTCAATGCACCATATTCGATGTTGGGGTCGTCGATTTTCACCTTGCGGATGCGTGACTCGATACCGGTCTTGAAAAGTGCGCCAGTGAAGAGTGAGAAACCTTTATCCTGATAGGTCTTCAAAAGGTCGGGAAGAAGTGCGTTTGAGGGGCTGAGCACGCGGTCAATAACCTGGATAACACCGTTCTCTACCTCATTGTCGGAGTTAACGATGAATGAGCTGTCGTTGAGCTTGATGCGTACTGTACCTGCAACAGAGTCTGTTACCACCCAGTAGAGTGTGATGTAACGGTCGTTGAGGTTGGGCTCGGGGAATGCACCCTCAGAGAGGTCAACTGTCAGATAGCCTTTCTCAATTACGTGGTTCTTGGCAATCTCTGAACATTTCTCGTCGGTAAGATCGGTAAGCTCGGGTGAGTGGATACCTGTATCGTGGAAGTCAACAGAATCCATTGTACCATTTGCAAGAGCTTCGCAATCGGCTACCCATTTTTCGTACTGCTCCTTTACGTACTGCTCTACGGCAGCGTTCATGGGAGCAAAACAGGTATATGCACCGTATGTTGAGAGCAAGTGTTTGATGTTACCCTGACCATTTCTGCCAATGGTTGCTCTGTCGAGGATGTAGAGGAAGTTTGAGAATGAGTCGGAACGGTTCTCAAGGTAATCGACCACAGTCTCACCGGTAAAGGTGTATCGGCTTGACTTGTCGATTTCATCCGTACAGCTCTGTGCAACGAATCCTGAAAGACAGAATGTCAAGGCAGCGAAAGCTCCCAATATATTTTTGAAAATATTTCTATTAAATGACATGAATTTTAAATTTTTGCGTTTAAAATTTATTTGTAACAGTCCTTTCTGCCCGCCGGGCTTTCACCCGGCGGAGGTAGAAAGGCTTAATTGCGTTCAATAGAGCTGCTCTTTTCAAATGCAGGGTTCTGCTTGAGAGCGGGGTTCAACTTAAGCTCATCCTCGTGAATGGGGCAGAAGAGTGAGTTGATAGATGCCATCTTACTCTGTACCGCACCGGCATTGCTGTCGAGTTTCTTGATTACAAGGTCGAGTACATTCTTTGTAGTACGCTCGCAGAGAGCTTTCTGTACAAGGTCGTACCAACGTTTGCCTTCGTATGTAAGCTCGCGGAGACGCTCGTCGAAAACAAGTGCCTTCATAGATGCCTGAGTTGTGTACTCCTCGGGAAGCAATGAGTCACGTTTCTCGATGATTGAACGTCTGTTGACTGCCTGAACAAGCTCGAATGACTTAGCAAGGTCATCAGCAGCTTCGCTGCGGCTTGCAAGCGCAAGAGCCTTCATCAACATAACGTCAGTCTTACGATAGATAATCCAGTCTGCGGGACATTTGATATCACCATACCAGCAATCTGCGTTAGCACCACCGTTGAGGGTAGATGACTTTGTTGCATATTTTGCAATAGTGTACTCAGCCTTGTCGTCACCGCTACCGCTAATGGGGTATGATGTAAAGCTGTAACGACGGATGTCAGATGATTTGTAGAGGTCGCCTACGATAGCAGACTTACCGGGAACCATGAATGAACCTGATGTCTTGTTGTAACCGTAGAAGTCCTTAACTGCACCATTGGCGTTTGTGCTACCATCGTAAACGAGTTTGAAGATTACCTCGTCTGTAGGAAGTGAACGTCCACCTATTACCACTGCGCCGGTTGCACCAAAGATAGCATTGTATGCAGGAGAAATCATTGAGTTACGGTTAACACCCTCGTTAGCTGTCAAGTAGTAGGGGTTGTCTGTACCGGGACCCATGTCGTTTACTGTGATGCTGTATTTCTCCTTAGCCTCGTCGATGGCTGCGTGCATTGCGTTGATTACTTCGTCGCAGTATGTAACAGCGTCGTTGTAGAACTCGATAGCCTGAGCCGAGGGAGTGTCGCTGTTATCTTTATACTGTGTGAATGCAGCACGCCACAAGCTTACGTCTGCCATCATTGCATTCACAGCGTTGCGTGTGATGCGGCATGTGTTAAAGTCGTATACCTTTGTTGTCTGTGCAGATGTAGTAACCATTGTACGACCGGTGAAACCACCGCTGCGCATTACAAGGGTTGATGCACGCTGCAAGTCAGACATGATGCTGTCGAGTGCCACGAGGGGATCAACCTGGGGATATTCGGGCTTCAACTGCTCGTCTGCGTCGAGTGCCTCGTATGACAAGGGGATGTCGCGGAACGAACGTACAAGGTAGAAGTGGCAAAGAGCACGGAGTGCGTAAGCCTCACCCATTACGATGTCAAGGTCACCTGTCATGAAGTCAGGGTCCTGGTTAACTACATCGGGAGCATACTTGAGAAGCATGTTACAGTAGTTGATGGTCTGGTAGAATTTATTCCATTGGAAGTAGTCGTTTGTCTCCAAAAGGTTGGCTTCTACGATGTATCTCAAGTCTGTTGAGGCACTTGTACGTGTGATCATGTTGTCGGCACGCAACTCACCCCAAATCATCATACGCTTAACAGTATTATCATCAATCATGTTTTTGTAGCATGCTGCCAACATACTGTTAACGTCCTCGGCGCTTTTCCAATAGTTCTCCAAGATGGTGGAGTTTGTAGGATAGATGGTGAGGAAGTCCGTACATGATGTCATCATTGATGAGCATCCAAGGGCTGCCGCCATTACCGCCGAACCTATTATATTTTTAATTTTTTTCATATTATGCTATTTTTAGAATCCTACAGAAATACCGATTGTGTATGAACGTGAACGAGGTGTCTTTGAGTTGTCCTCGGCGCGTCCCCAGCTACCTACTGAGATTTCAGGGTCAAGACCTGTGTACTTAGACCAGAAGCAGAGGTTGTCGGCTGATGCGTTAAGACGAAGTGTCTGCAAGCCGTAACGTTTCAGGAATGCGGGGTCGAAGTTGTAAGAGAGCTGCAAGTAAGAGAGACGCAGGTAAGAAGCATCCTCTACGTAGCGGCTGCTACCCAACCAGTTGTAACCTGTGTTGTAAAGTGCGCGGGGCATTTCAGTGATGTCACCCTCTTTACGCCAGCGCCAGTTAACTGCGATACTCTGGTTTACGTTGGTATACATGTTCTCAACTGCCATACGTGCCTGGTTCATTACGTCGATGTCGTAACGATATGTGAAGTTAGCCTTCAACTGGAAACGTTTGTAGTTGAATGTAATACCGAAACCACCCTGTGCTTTGGGGTTAGAGTTACCGAGGTAAACAAGGTCGAGCTCGTTGATGTTACCGTCGAAGTTGATATCTTCGTAGATAGCGTCACCACCCTTGAACTCGTAAGCTGATGTTCCTGCCTCTGTATCGTAGTTGTAAACCATCTGTTTGGGTGTGCCGTCAGCATTGTAAACTACATTGCCGTTAGCGTCACGTACAACGGGGCAAGAGAATGATGCATAGTTCTTGTCGATGAAGTTCTTAACGGCTCTCTGGTCGTTAACATCGATACCCTGCTTGCGCATCATGTCCTCTGAGATCTTGTTAGCCTTCTCCCAGTTCTTGTAGCTGTATGCGTAAACACCTTTGTAACGGAAACCGTAGATTGAACCCAAGGGGTTACCTACCTGAATACGTCCAAGGTATGAACCGTTCTTGAAGTCGTAGTCGCCGTTAGTTGCGTCGAGTACTGTATTCTCCATAGCCTCAACTGAGTTGAAGTTCTGACCAATGTTGAAGTAAACGCTCATGTCGAGGTCTTTAGCCAACTTGATCTTAGAAGTGCTAAGGTTCAACTCCCAACCCTTGTTGCGAAGCTCACCGGTGTTTCTGTAACGGAGGCTTTCGTAACCTGTAGAAGTAGGAATCTTATAGTTGCTCATCAACTGGTCGCGTGTGTTGTTGTCGTAGTAGTTGAATGCAGCAACGATGAGGCTGTTGAACAACTCGATGTCAGAACCGATGTTGAACTCACGTTTCTGCTCCCAACGGAGTGTTGTCAAACGCATACCACCGGGGATGAATGCAGACATACCTGCGTATGAACCGCCGGGGTTGTAGGTTGAGTACATGAGGTAGTCCTCACCGGGTGCAGAACCTGACCAACCGTAACCGGGACGGATTGAGAACATTGAGAGCCAATCTCTAGACCACTCCATCCAGTCCTCGTCGCTGATGTTCCAACGACCTGAAACTGCGGGGAAGAAGCCCCATTTCTCGTCGGCACCGAACTTGGTGTTACCCTCTGCGCGGAGTGTGAAACCGAGTGAGTATTTTGACTTGTATGAGTAGTGGCTCTGGTAAGCCAATGACATTGAACGCCACTGACCTGTAGATGTACCTGCATCGCTGAGTTTTGAACCGAGTGTGGGTGAAGTTGTGTTACCTGAGGGAAGACCGTAGGTAGTCTCACGCTGCTCGCTGCTGCTTCCTGAGTAGAGCTCGTACTGAGCTGTCATTGTAAGGAAGTGGTCCTCGTTGTTGAAGTGAGGTGTGAAGATCAAGTTGTGACGTGTGGTGAACTGCAAAGATTTGTAGTCCTTCATGTATGACTTGTTGATCTGGTCGTTGGTCCACTGTGTTGTGGTGAGTGACGAGGGCAGATAGCTTGTCTCGGTGAAGGTGTTCGCGTTCATGTTAACCATTGCACGATACTTCAACTGTGTTTCGTCATCCTCGAGGCCAAGGAGGTTGTACTCCAATGTCAACTGAGGTGTGATAGAGTATGTCTCTTCGTTGTTGCGAGCATATTTTGCAACTGCGATGGGGTTCTTAATGTTTTTCTGGTTGCCATCGAAGATTGCGTTGGCGTTGTTCATCATCTGCATGTAGTCGTCGGTCATTGTACCGTCTTTCTCGTAACGGTTAACTGACATGTTAGGCATGATGAGCTGTGAGTAAGCAAGGATACCCTTGTTACCGTTACCATCGTAGTCGTACTCGTAGTTCTTTCTGTTATTTGTGTATGTGAAAGAGAAGTCAGAGATAACCTTGATACGGTCTGATACGTAGTAGTCAAGAGCCATTGTTGAGGTGAAACGGTCGAGCAACTGACGGATAATGGTACCTGTTTCGTTGTAGTAACCGCCTGAGATACGGAAGGTAGCTTTCTCACCACCACCCACGAGAGAGATGTTGTGTTCGTTGGTGTAACCGTGCTTTGAAACCTGATCAACCCAGTCTGTGTTGTTGCTGTAGTTGTAGAATGTTTCGGGAAGCTCGATGTTGTAGTTCAACTCCTCTACTGAACCGATTGCGGGGTCCTGCTTGGGGTTGAAGTGTGACTCTTTGAGCAACATAGTGTAGTCGTCACCGTTAAGAAGGCTAAGACCGTTGGGAATCCATTTGTCCTTGAAACGGTAGCTGTACTGCAAGCGTGTCTTACCGCGAGCACCACGTTTTGTCTTAATCTTGATGACACCGTTAGCACCGCGTGAACCCCAGATAGCACAAGCAGAAGCATCCTTCAATACCTCGATTGACTCGATGTCGTCGGGGTTAACGGTAAGCAACTGTGCGAATGACTCGTTGTTTGCAGACTCGAAGTCGAAGTTCTCGCCGGTAGGCATTTCGAAGATGTTGTCGTTTACAACGATAAGGGGCTGAGCATTACCTGTGATTGATGAGGTACCACGCAGACGCATTGTTGTACCTGAACCAAGGTCACCAGAGTTGAAGGTAATGTCAAGACCGGCAATCTGTCCCTGAAGAGCCTCGTCAACTGATGCGAAAGAGAGACCTTCCATTTCGCTCATGCTGAACTTCTGGGTTGCCTGTGATACCTCACGTGAGAGAATGTCAAGAGCACCAGACTGTGTACGGGGCTTTGCTGTAACCTCGACAGCCTCGAGAACGTTGTCCTCTACCATCTTGACATTGAACACTGTACGAGAACCAATCTCGAGAACTACTGTCTTATATCCGATATAAGAAATTTCGAGACGGTTACTTGTATTCTTTACAACCATGGCGAAGTTACCCTCCATATCGGTCATGGTAGCCTCGATAATACGGTTGTTCTTGTCGCGCTCGGTTACGTTAACCATGATGAGCGGACCTTCGGAGTCGCTATAGACGTTTCCGGAAATTCTCGCACCTTTCTGTGCAAATGCGGTACTTACGCAGCAGCAGAGAAGGAGAAATAATAAATGTTTTATCTTTATCATAGCTGTTATCTCTTTACTTATTTAATAGGAAGACCGTCGGGACCAACCTTAACGATTGAGTCGGCGCCAATTACGTAACCGAGTGTGTCGACTGCAAGAGGACGACCATCCCAGTGGATGAACTGAGCCTCTTCGTTGATGAGGTAGCCATCTTCTGTGATAAGTATCTTAGCTTCTGTGCCGTCTTCAGCTGTACGGGTAACGTACTCTTCGTGTGAGAGTTTTGTTTTGTTTGCGCTGGGCTTCATGATGTAACCTGTCTTCTGGTATTTCTCGCCTTCAGCTGTGTCGAAGATCAAGCTGTTGCGATAACCGATGAGATAGGGAACCTTCTCTTCGCCTACGAATATCTGGTCTACGAGCTCACCGTCTGCTGCGAAGCGGCGGAAACGTCCGTCGTAACCGAGTACGCCTGAGTTGTAGAGTGCGCTGTCAATCTGGTGTACAACAGCAAATGATGATGTTGTAATCTGTGTAGCATTTGCGGGGTCAGTACCCTTGAGATAGATGTCACGAGCAAGGATGTTCCAAGACTGGTGCTCCTCACCGGGAGTGTTGATGATTCTTGCCTTGCGACCGAGGTTGTCACGGATGGTGATTGTGTGACCACCGAACTCGTCAGCCTCTGACTTGATGATTGTCTCGAAGAAGCGACCTGTTGCATCGTCGATGGCAGCTGTCTCGTAACGTACTGTGTCGTAAGCAACACCTGCTGATACTACTGAGAAGGGTTTTGTATCTACATACACTGCGTTATCCTGGAAGTGGTAACGAGCAAACTTGTTGATCATACGGATGATAGAAGCTGCACGGCCTTCGTTGCCTGCTGCTACCTCAAGCTCGATGTCTTCGTATGTGGGAAGACCAAGTGCGTATGCATTCTGGATAGCCTCGTTTGTAGGCACGTATACTGAATAGTGGTATGTGCTGAAGAAAGGTACTACGAGGTCAGATACACACTCTTTTGTTGTCTTGTGCTGGTAGAAGATTGAGTATTTCTTCAAAGAGTCCTTCTCTACCTTTGTAGCATCAGCCAAGGGGAAGACCTGTTTGAGAAGGTCAGCTGATACAATGTTACATACGTTGTAGAACTCGCTGAAGTTTGCGTTTTTGCTAACGTATGAGTTAACTGATTTTGTGGGAGGTGATACAACACCTGACTTGTAACCGTGTGTATTAGCGTCGGTTGTGTGTGTACAGTATGTTACACCGTTCTTCTCTGTGAAGCGCTGTTTAACGTCAACACCGGGGAAGTCTGAACCGAGCTCAACCTGCTCACCACCGTAGAATTTAACCTCGAGTGTGTTGTCAGCTACATTACCCTTAACTGCACATTTTACTGTACCGTAACCCTTTGTCAAGTAGTACTGGTTGCCGTCCTCGATGTTGTCTACTATAATAAGGTACTCCATGAGGTCGTGCAGACGGTTACCGATGTCTTCGGTCTCCTTTATCTTATCGCTGGCCTTGTACTGTTTCTTGGCTGCGATACCTACTGAGTCGCCCAATGCGTATGTCACGGGGTCGAACTTGTATGTGTCAGCCCAGAGGTAGTCGTCCTTGTCCTTCTCGGTGCGTTTGCCGTAACGGAACTTCCAAGCAAGGGGCTGTGTACTGCTCAAAGATACGGGATCGTAGTAGATGAAGTATTCGTCATCGGGTACGATGAAGCTGAAGTATGAGTCCATAGCAAGCAGGTATGCGTCGTAGGTAAGGTCGTTGATAACCTTGTTCATGATACGCATGTTCTGCATGATGAGGGGAGGTGTCATTACCGCCTGATATTTTGCAGGACCGAATACATTATTTAATATATATATAACACCGTTGTTTGCAACTACACACTCTTCAACATCGGCAGGTGTGATACCCATGGGGTCGCGGGCGTCGTTTGTAACCTTGTCGAAGTTGCTGGGAAGTGTTCCGAGGAACGAAGCCTTCATAAGGTTGGCGATGAATGCCTGAACGATGTTCAAGGGGATGCTGTCGAGACATGCAGCGATTGACATATAGTCGCTCTCTGTCAAGTTCTGAACTGCGTCCTTACCGTAACGCTCAACGATGGCTGCACCTACAGCGTAGGGACGTTTCTCATCCTCGGGAAGAGCGTTGTTGGCTGCGATAACAGAAGCATCCTGGTACTCCTCGGGAGCGAAGAAGCGGTAGATCATCTCGTCGTTAGGAACGAGCATTGCTGCCATGTCAGCCTCTTTGCCGTTTGAACCCGCATACTGTGTGAATCCGGGGTCGTAGGGGAGGTATACACCGTTGAAGTTCTTTTTCTCAGAAACGTTGTTCTGGAAGTCTGTATATGCGTTGAACTCGTTCTCAGTCTCAGTAGAGTACTTGATTGTGTGTACGTACTGTCTGTCGGGAGTGTTCTTGTCCTGATTGAGAACTTTGTCGTATGCATCCTGAAGGAAATCGCCTTCAGTTGTCTTCACTGACTTAGAGTCGCCACCCCAGAGAGGATATGCGAAACGGTCGAGCATGCGGCTGAAGAGCTGTGTATCGGGGTGTTTGCGAAGCTCCTGTGCCATATCTGAGGGAGGAACAAGCACACCGTCCAGACGATACATGTAACCGTTCTTACAGATGATGGTGCGGTCGTCATCAGAGTATTCACCAAGGTCGATACCACTGGGAACTACCTCTTTGTCGAAGATGAATGACTCGTTACCCTCGTCTGTACGGCCCTTCTGATTGTTGAAGAAGACGTCGAAGTCTGAGTTTTCAACATGGTTGTTGCTCAAGTACTCGCCGAGGAAGTGTACCATCATGGGATCTGATGCACCTACTACAACGCGCAAACCGTTACCGAACAAGCTGTCGGGACGGAAGGGATCGAAGAATGCGTTGTGTTTGGGGAGGTGGAATCCGCCGGGAGCGTCCTCGTAGAAATAAGCCACTGTGTCCATCATAGAAGCTGATGTTGTACGGCGCAAGCAGCTTCCCTCGATGGGGGGGTTACCCTGACGGCTTGACAACATATCGAGAAGATATGCATTGTCGAGCATAGAGTTGTAGAGAATTACTTTCTTCTGTGCCAAAGAGAGGTCTGCGTAGCTGCTAACGCCCCATGTGTTATCAGCATAGAACTCTTCGAAGGCAACGTCATCGGCAATAAAGAGTGTTTTACTACCGGTACGTGCAAGTACTTCCTTGAGGCCAAGGTCCTCAATGATGTTCACGTAGTTCTGATAGGTGTGGTCTCCAGTTCCCTCTTTGAGGCGATCATAGATACTGGCACCCAGCCACGTCGGTTCGCTGTCGTCATACTTGTATTCGTCCAATTCGTCAAAACAAGAATGCAGCAAGCCGCCTGTAACAAGCGCACACATAAAAACAAGTGCGCGGCTAAATTTACTTAAGCAGTGTTTAAACATAAATATAAATTTTATAAATAATTAAAATTTTTCTACATACGTTTTCATTAAGCTACACTTTAGAGCATAGTCTATGTAACGTGCAAAAATAACTCTTTTATAGTAATGTTCAAATAAATTCGAGAAAAAATCACTACGCAGGGGATATTTTCACACTTAAATTTGATTTTTTATCAAAAAAAGCACCCTTCACCTATTAAACCTTGCATTTTAGCGTGTTTTTAACATTAACATTTGACTGTTAAAATTTAACGACGATTTAACATTTAACACTTTAAAAAAAAGAGGGGCAGTGAACCTTTTCCAGGTATATTTTGCCGAAAAAAAAGTTACATTTTCGGCTACAAAAACAGAGAAATTCCGCCCGTTTTTTGCTGTTTTCTCAAGCAAAAAACGGGCGGAATTCAGTCGAAAAAGGGTATAAAACCCGAGAAAATTCAGTAGTAAAAGTGTTATTCGGTATACGAATCAAGCACCTTCCAGTCGGAAAGTTTGCGCAGTGTTTCGAGGCGGAAAGCACCCGGCCACGCCACAAGCCAGTTGTTCATACGCGACTTGTCGGAGTTGCCCCAGGAGTGTCCCCAGCTGCAGTTGAAGAATGCCTCATTCTGTCCGCCTACGGGACGCACAAGACCATTGACTTCGAGCGAACCATCGGAAATCAACTGACAGCCGTTGGTCCAGACTGCAAGTGCCTTTTGACGCCATACATCGTTGCCGCTAAGCTCTGCAAGGCGCAGCCACTCGCCCACCCACAGGAGAGCGTAGACATCGAGGTGGTGGTGCTGCACAGATACCGAGGTTGCGCCAAAGGTGCTGTAACCATGCAACGTAACATCGGAGTCGGCTCCATAGGAGGCCTTGTAGTGCCACAACCATGTTGACAGATAATAAGATATGCGTTCGGCATGGGCAATATATTTGCGGTCGCCTGTAGCGTCGTAGAACATCAGTGATGCACGCAGCATGGGCATCGAGGACTCTTTATCGATGCACCAGGTGTCGAGCGCTCCGGCTGTCGTGTAGCCCGAACATTCAAACTCGGAATAGTAGTAGTCATAGGCTTTACGGGCGGAGTGATAGTAGCTGCTGTCGCCGGTCACCTGATATGCGCGAAGCATGGGTGCCACCATAAACGCGCCAACGGTTCCATCCCTGTAAAGACACTCGCCATCGGAGTTCCAGCCTTTGCCATAGACTCCCGAAGGCTGCTGGTCGTTCTTCACAAAATCGCAGATGCCGAGGGCAACGCTTTTCACACGTTCTATGCGATCAGGAAGGTTGCATTTTTGAAGCAACTCAATAGTTTCGAAGAAGTTATAGGCTGCTGTACCGAGGTTGCAGGCATCGGACACTACCTTTTCACGACCAGAGAGTATATTGTCGTAACTTATTATGTAAAAGCCATTTTCGCGCTGTGTCACAGGCGCAGTCCATGTGTCGAGGGCGGTAAGAGCCTTGTCGCGCGACGACTCGTCGCCGCACTTCAGATAGTCTGTCAGCAACGTATTGATATACGATGAGTTCTGACCGCACCACCCTATCTCGTATTTGATAAAGGGGCGCTGTTTCCAGCCACCTGCGCCATCGGGCACCAAGCCTATGCTGAATCCTTTGTAGTCGCCCTCTTCTGCCCAAAGCGACTCTTTGGCATAGCGCACGCCATACTCCCACACCTTTTCGGCAGGAATTACGCGGGCATACTCCTTGTCGGCAAGCGACCACGCCTTATCGAGGAAAGAAACAAGAGGAGTGACTTCGCCACCCTTGGCTGCCACAAAGAGATAGGCCTCAACCACTTTAGTCTCGCCTTTACGCATGGAGAGTTTACGGGCAGCACCGTCGGCATAGCCATTCTTGTCGATATAAACAAAGGGACGTTCCTCCTCGGGAAATATCAGAGAATGAACAACATCCGCTGTATCGGGCTGCAACGAACACGAAAAGGCATCAGCCTCGTCTGTGGGGGCAAGGCTCCACATTGCCACTGCAAAATCATTGCTTTCGGAGTATGTTGCGCCGGGAATGGGGGTGCGACGATAGGAATATGTGTGCCACACACCATCGGTGCGGAAGCCCTTAGGCTCTTTGCCGCGTCCCCAGTGGTTGCCATTGTAGCAGACAGAGGGTATCATTGCAGACACCGACCGGCAAGCAGTGCGAAAATCGAGTGTCAGACGCACCGAATCGATATCACCAAGAGCAGTAAAAGTACGGGTGATTTTCAACGTGTTAGCATCGAACTGCTCTATTTTGTCGCTGTATTCGACCGCATCGGCAGCAATCGGCTGAAAGGCGCCGATAAGGGTTTCACCATAGTAGACAGCATCGCCATCCGCGGTTAAACACTTATCGCTGCCGCATCCGAGAAGAATTGCAAACAGCGATAGGAGTATGAGTTTGTTTTTCATAAGAATCTTACAATGTTTTTAATCGAGTTATTCAGAGGCACGATACTTGCCCTCTTTCTTCTCTTCAATCATGCTGAGATACGAGGAGTAGCGCGAAAGGGCAATCTCGCCACTCTCGACGGCGGCAAGCACCGCACAACCCGGTTCGTGTATATGCGTACAGTTACCGAAACGGCACCCTTTGGAACATTCGAATATTTCAAGGAAATAGTCGGCAATCTCCTCTATTTCCATGTCGTAGGTACCAAAACCCTTCACTCCCGGGGTATCGACAAGATAGCTGCCGGGCATGAGTTCGAACATTTCGGAGTAGGTGGTGGTGTGCATACCCTTGTTGTGTATGCGGGATATTTCGCCTATGCGCGCAGCAGTTTCGGGCGACACTGCATTGACAAGGCTCGATTTTCCCACTCCCGAGTTTCCTGCAAGCAGCGATATCTGCCCAGAGATAATCTCTTTAAGTTCGTCGATGCCCTCGCCTGTGGTTGCCGACGTACGTATGCAACGGTAGCCTATCCTGCCATAAAGTGCCTCGAGTTCGGCAACGAGCGCAAGTTCCGCCTCGGCGTAGAGGTCGACCTTGTTAAAGACAAGCACCACCGGCACGCGGTAAGCCTCGGCAGAGGCAAGGAAACGGTCGATGAAGGTGGTGGAGGTTGCCGGATAGTTCACCGTCACCACAAGCAGACAGATGTCGACATTGGCAGCAAGGATGTGCGACTGCTTGGAGAGGTTGGACGCCTTGCGCACGATGTAGTTGCGACGAGGAAGAATATCGCTGATGTATGCGGTATTATCCTCGCGCATGGAGATTTCTACGCAGTCGCCGACAGCAACAGGGTTGGTGCTTTTGATATCTTTCAGGCGGAAATTGCCCTTCACACGACACTCCACCACCCCTGTGTCGGTCTTGACTGTGTAGATGTTGCCTGTATTTTTTATTACTGTACCCTGCACAGAAACGGTTTTACACGGTCATTATCTCTTTTTCCTTTGCAGCAAAAAGCTCTTCGGCCTTCTTGATGTACTTATCGTGGATGCGCTGCAAGCTCTCCTCGCCATCTTTCTCCATATCCTCGGGCAGACCATCCTTGATACCCTTCTTGAGTGTGTCGATGCCGTCGCGACGAGCATTGCGGATGCTGATTTTTGCAGTTTCCATCTCTTTGGCGCACTGCTTTACCAACTGCTGACGGCGCTCACCTGTGAGAGGGGGAATAGCAATGATGATTACCTCGCCATTGTTAGCGGGCATAATACCTACGGGCGAGTCGATGATTGCCTTCTCGATGGCGCTGAACATGCTCTTGTCCCAAGGCTTGATGGCAATGGTTCTCATGTCGGGAGTTGTAACTGTTGCCACGTTGTTAAGGGGCACTTCCGAACCGTATGAATGTACGCGTACACAATCGAGGATGTGAACATTGGCCTTTCCTGCACGAATGTGTGAAAACTCCTCTTCGAGGTGCATTACTGCCATTTCCATCATCTCTTCGCAATCGTTCAAACAAGCTTTTACATCTAACATAATATTACGTTTTTAGGTTTATATTTATATTTGAATGGGGTAAATTACCACCTAATACTGCAAAGATACAACAAACAAGCAAAAAAGGATAAAGCTTGCTTTATTTTTTTAAAGCAAGGGCGGACAATCTTTGGGTTATTTAGCAAAGATTGTCTAAAATATCACAAAAAAGGAGATAAAATTGGTAAAGACGCGATTATATACATATATTCGCACAAGGCAGTCTGCTGCAATGTGTAACCTTTAACACTGCAGAGGCAACATATCGCCCTATTTATTGTTTACATCTAAGAAAAGGAGGTAGATTATGTCAGGCAAAGGAGAGCAACACAAATTGGTAAAGGTTTTCAGCGGAAACCTGTGGCAGGCACAGATTATTCAAGGCTTGCTCGAGGCGAACCACATCGCCAGCATGTTGGAGAACGACACCCTGTCGGCTGTAACATCGCCATACGCCACACTGGGCGGCGAGGTATTCGTTCTTGTTGATATGAAAGATAAGGATTCGGCTACAAGGTTAA
Organism: uncultured Bacteroidaceae bacterium; assembly: GCA_904502185.1. Classification (GTDB taxonomy): domain Bacteria; phylum Bacteroidota; class Bacteroidia; order Bacteroidales; family Bacteroidaceae; genus HGM04593. The sequence goes on from CAJGDX010000001.1 coordinate 23,008, forward strand.
TATCGACAAATTCACTTTCGTCCGTACCCTATAACTAAAAAAGCAGTTTGAATTTATTGACAATAGTCCAAACAAAGCGTAGCGCAAAAAGTTCATAACTGTTTCTAACATAAAAGGCTGCCCCGAAAGAGGCAGCCTTTTATGTTTTTGCGACAACAAATTACTTCTTGAGCTCTTTGATACGAGCTTTCTTTCCTGTAAGTGAGCGGAGATAGTAAAGTTTTGCGCGACGAACACGACCATACTTGTTGACAGTGATGCTGTCGATAGAAGGTGAGTTCAAGGGGAAGATACGCTCTACGCCTACTGTTCCTGACATCTTACGAACGGTGAAACGTTTCTCGTCACCGTGACCGCAGATGCGGATAACTACACCGCGGTAGAGCTGAATACGCTCTTTTGTACCCTCGATGATCTTGTAAGCTACTGTGATTGTGTCACCGGGATGAAAATCCAACTCACGTTTAACGTCTGTTGCAAATGCTTCTTTAGCAATTTTAAGTAAATCCATTGTATTGGTATTAAAAAATTGTTCACCTCTCCAGCGCAACATATCAAGTTACTCTTCCTTGACAGCGATTACGCCGAAAGCGGGTGCAAAGATAGATAATTTTCCTTAAATGACAAGCGCCGAAGAGGCTTTTTATTTTTTTATCAGCACTTTGCGATAGTTATCGGTGTTCCAAAGGCGCATAATGGCAAGAAATTCCTTGTACTTGGAAACAGGGATTACAGGCATCTTCAGCTCCATTGTGCGCTTTACAAATATTTTGCCCGGCTCATTGACGATGGAGATATTTACGCTGCCCACAGAGTTCACGAGAGTCTTCTGCACATTCTTTGTAACAGATGTCACACCTGTCAAAGATATCACATAGTCATCGGTTTCTCTTAACTTGCAGGGAATTGCAACAGGCGCGTAACGCTCTTTACTCAACTTGTCGAGTTTTAGCCTCTGTGCTGCATTATGCATGGAAGGTTTCTCAGGCAAGGCAATCATTGCATATCCGTCGAGCCATTGTGGTTCATTCTTTACTGTAACATTATCAGCATTTGCCTTGCTTTCAGATGGAATAGTGTACTCTGTGCTACATTCTATTTCATTTGCCGTAACATTTATTCTACTCAACGAATTACACTCTGCAATTGATTCGGGAAGTTCTATCTTGTTTCCGGCAAGGTCGTAGAGTGAATAGTGTGCAGTCTGCTTGCCGAGCGGTGAATCGCCCAGGGTTTTCACAGAGTAGAATCTGCCATTGCACTGAACCATGTATTCAGCAACATTGCGAATGGTCTTTACCTCCTGCGTTGCAGGGAATGCCACCACGGCCTGTGCCTGCAAGCCCTCGGCACGCATCAGTTTTGCCATAGCCAGCGCCTTTTCGGCCTCGGTGCCGTAAGCAGTCTCCATCACACGACCACACTGACGCACGCTGTTACCTGTAAGGTAAGGTTGAACGGCACAACTGCCCAATCCGCTGACAACATATTTCTGAATTGCATCGGCACGCTGCTCATCATTCTGAGCCTCTGCAAGATATTCGCGCGGAGCGCGACGAAGGTCGCGTGTTTCGATGGTAAGGGGCATCAGATTGTCGGCAAGCGTGGGAGCAGTTGTTACCGCAAGATGGGGCACGCCACCGTAGCCGTACGGGGTATTTGCCTCGCCTTTGGCACTCTGCACGTTGGTAAATGTCCAGGTATACTTGCCGCCCTTGACTACGGGCTTCACATTGGAGTCGGTAAGACTCCAGCGAAGAGCTGTACCCTCGGGAACATTTACAATCACCTGATATTTGTCAATATCGACACCGGCAACGCCTATAATCTCTTCTACATCAAGACTGTTGTAAACACCGGGCTGAGTGGTGACGGTGTATTCAAGATAGGTTGTTGCGCCAAGTTCAAGACCTGTATGAGAAATTACAAGCTCGGTGAGTTTGTTGTAGTCGGGAGCCTTTGCAGCCACAGAGGGAAGAACATAGTTGAAGGCGTTTTCGGGAGTACGGATTATTGTTCCGTCGGCCTGCACTGTGTACGATGTATCAATCTTCACACTCTGATACTCGGAATTATAGACCACAAATGTTTCGCCAAAAAGGGTAAAAAATGAGTAGTGTGTATTGTATTTCAGCACCTTGCTCACCTTCTGGGTAATACCTCCGTCGGGCGAGAGTGTATATTCGCTGATGATGCTCTTGTATGTACCGTCGGCAGTGGCAAAGAGCTGCATTGCCATCATCATTGCCATTATAATGATTATATTTCTTTTCATCGTTACTTTTTCTCTAATACCAACATTGAGTTTGTCATCTCCTTGAATGCGTTCACAGCTGCGCGGAACTCACCCCACTCTGCCGCTTCGTAAACACGCTTGCCGAGCGAAATATACTGTTCGGCGCAGAGCTTGTTGCCCTTTTGTTCAAGAGTGCCGGCGGCCTTTGCCACGTTGCCCTCGACAGAAACGCTTTTGGGCTGCTGCAACATCTTGTAGCCCTTGGGCAGAGTCATAGCCTCCTTAAGCTCTACATAGCGCGAGCAGGCATCCTTGAAGGCATGTTTGCGCTCCTCGGCCTTTGTGTCGACGCGAAGGAAGCTGCATACTCCGCTATACAGACCTGAGAAGACAAGAGGCTTGCACATCATTACGCCATCGCCAACGGTAGCATACTGGGGAATGGTGAAGGTCATCTTCAGCTCAATGGGCGCCTTCTGATAGTTTTTAGGCTCTTTGCAGCTGTATGATTCGAGCGTTGCAAGAGGCGAAACTGCAAGCAACTGGCTTTCGAGTGAACGATAGATGCGGTCGGCGTATCCTTGCAGGAAGGGCGCACGTACCGAGCCGTCGGACTGTCCCTCGGCCCTGACAACAAACGAGCCTGTGAGTGTGCCGTCTGCTGACAGTTTGCTCTCGGCACTGATTTTAAGATAGTGGTTCATAGGATCGGAAACAGGTGTCAGGCAGAGGTCTGAGCCTTCGGGGATTCCCGGGAGATAGTTCTGCTGCTGCTCGGCACTTGACCACAGTTCGCGTTTGAAGGGCACCCATGTGGGGTCGAGGGGCATATATGTACCATCCTTCAGCTTGACAACTGTCACGCAGTGGTTGAAGTGGTCGGCGGGTATTGTCTCTATTCGCGAACCTGCCATAGTCATTGCCGGGTAGGCCTCGAAGCCTGCCATGCGCAACATTGATATAAGGAGCGCCGCCTTGTCTTTGCAGACACCGCAACGGTCGGTAAAGTTCATTTTTGTATTGTGCAGGGTGTAACCCTCGCCCTTGCCCATGGGGATTCCCGAATAGCGCATATTGTCGGCTACCCAGTGGGTGAGGATAGAGATTTTCTGCATGTCGTCCTTGACGCCCTTGAGCAGTGCATCGACCTTTTTCTGTGCCTCGGGCAGAGGTTCGAAGCTGCCGTAATCCTCGTTTACATTGTAGAACCACAAGGATTTATCCTGCCATTTGTCTGTGGAAGAGAGCATCAGTTTGGGTGCAACGTCGTAGAGAGCCACCATATTTTTCTCGCTCTTGAAAGGCATTGCCATTGAAACGGAAAATGTCAGCAGTTTGCGTCCATCGACCTTGCGAATTGACGAGCGGCACTCACCCTGATAAAATTCGTATTGCACGGGCTTGTTGTCGGGAACACTGACGCTGTAAACCTTCTTTACAGTGGGATAGTCAACCCAGAAAGGCACAATGTCGTAGAACTCGCCACGCATAGGCGGAACGAAACGTTCATCGTCATCGGAAGGGATGTCGGCAAGCAGCGCATAGGTGAAGCCCTTCTTGGCTATTGTATAGTCAACAATATCACCGGGTTGCAGAGCGCCAAGCTCTATCATTATCTGACGTGCGCCCCAATAGATTGCACGGGCAGGCGCAGCATAGTCACATGTAGTAGATGGGTCAATCTGACGCACCGAGCCATCGCTGCCATAAATGGTCACATTGTCGAAACGCGCCGAGGCGGTCAGAGGGTCGTAGTCGTAGACAAGCACACGATGGGACAATGCTCCACGCTCGTTCTGTATGCGCATCACCTTGTGTATGGTGAAACTGCCCGAGCCATTATCGGTAACGCTTACACCTGTACTATCCAGCAGTACAGCAACGGCAGCCGATGAAAAATTCTTGTCGGCGTCGGCCTTTTCGACAGCCGCAGTCCAACTTTGCGCTGCGCCGGCAAGTGTCGCCAACAGCGCAAGAACAAATAGTGAGATTTTCTTCATTAGTATTTTCTGATTCTGATTTTCAATCCGTTATCTATGGGAGTGTCGCTTATAAGCACCAGGTAGCCGCCACCGCCTGCTCCTGTTATTTTGTAGCCTTTTACTTTGTCTTTGTAGAGGTCGATGGTGTCGAGAACCTCTTGAGGTGCCATATTGGGGAACATTGCTATCTGCGCCCGGAACGACTCGACCGACGCCTTTCCCCATGCGTCGACGTCACATGCAAGCAGAGCCTGCCAGCAGCTGTCGGTAGCCGCCGCAAGGCGCATGGCACCCTGTTCGGTGATGTTGGTATTTTCGAGTACATTATAGCTGCTCATACGGGGCGACAGAGGTATCAGCCACAGGTTGTTCTCTATGAATTCGAGCACCTTGGCATCAAGCACGCTCTCTATGTTTACAGGCCAGTAGTCATTGTCGTAGTCGAGACGATTGAGTCCGGGCATTACAATGCCCAGCGCATCCTGCGAACCGCTGATATATGCGCTGCCGGGAGGATTCTCGTAACGGAAGACCATCTTGGCAAGCGTTTCGCGGTCGCCCTCGGGAATGTCGACGTGCCACATTTCGATGGCTGCGCGGCGCGAAGAGGTACTCATTCCGCTGCGGTTATTGAATTCGTAGTCGGGTTCTATGCAGATGGTTATTACCGCACCGGGACAGAAACGGTTCACACTCAACTGGTCGTGCCATCCACCGGCAAGGTCTATGCGATAGGGGATGTTACACTCCTGACGAAGAGCAGTAGTGGAACGGCGCGGAAGGCCCGCCGCCGGTTCGCGCTGGCTCACAATGAGTTCTATGGAGTTTTCTTCGCAGAAACGGCGCTTTTCGGGAGTGTAGCCGTCGCTGTTGACAAAGAAAATGTCGGGTTTCAGACGCTTCACATCATCGGCAAAGTCCATAATGCCGCTGCCTGAATTGACAAAGGCATCCTTGACGTAGCGTATCGCCTTGACCATGTAAAGGCGTTCGCGTTCGGTGTTGATGGTTTTTCGGTTTTTCAGGTCGCGGATGGTTCTGTCGGAACCTATGCCCACATAAAGGTCGCCATGTGTGGATGCCTCTTCGAAGAAGGCAACATGTCCCGAGTGGAGCATGTCGTAGCACCCCGAAACAAAAACTTTTTTAGCCATATAAATATCAGAAACTATTTACAATTTTGTGTATAGGTGGCTTTCTGAGCCTCGCCGCTTAGAACTTCGGCTGCATCGGCAGGAGCGAATTTTACAGGCTCCACCATAAATTCGGGGCGGTTGTATGACTTTCCAAACTGGTTGTAATAGTCGGGGAAACTCTGAGGCAGCAGGAAGGCCTTGGATGTACGGCCACTGTTTTCAACATGCGCCAGATATACACGGGTGTAGTTTGTATCGTCGCGACGGCTGGAGAACATTATCCATTTGCCATTGCTGCTCCACGAGGGGTAGCTCTCGGCATCGTTGGAGTTGGTATTTTCGAGTTTGTTCAATTTTCCGGTCTGAAGGTCGAGCATGCAGATATCCGCATCGCTGTGCCATACGTGGAAACAGCCGTATTCACCCATTGCAAAAAGAACGTAACGTCCATCGGGTGATACGCGCGGAAGCGTGATGCTCTTGCCGAACGATGCAGCATTGACAAGCGTGTCGGGCTCGCTGAATTCGTATGTATCGGGATTCCATCGTGCGCGCAGAAGGTTGTATTTAATATCCTTATAACGAAGGATTTCCTCTTTGGTGATGGTGTTCACAGAGTCCTTTATTTCGAAATGCGCCGAACAGAAGTAGAGAGTGCGGCCATCGGGCGACCATGTGGGGAAGACCTCAAGGTCGTTTTTCCCGTTGAAGATGTGAGAAACGGTGTTCTTCGCGGGATTGTAGAGGATAAGGTCGCTCTCTGTGTCCTGCACCTCGACCTTGTCGGGGTGTACTGTGTGGAACACCTGTCCGGTCTTGTTCACCGAGTAGGCAACCACGTCGTAGATGGGATTGAAGGCAGGATAAACGCCGGCAGAGATTGTTGAGTCGGTCTTCAGGTCAATCTTACGCATTTCGCCATTATGCACAAACACCGTTCCACCAAGATGCTGACGTGCATGAAACTGCATGTTGTCAGTCTTGAAGTTCTTGTAGGAGTGGCAGTTGATGCACTGTCCACTCTGGTCGTTGCTCAACATCATATTGCTGTAGATAACCTTCTCGTCGTAAGAGGTAAGGTCGCGCTGAACAATATCGAGCTTTTCGTATGCCACATACGAAGGGGGTATCAGACGATAGGAGAGGTAGGGGTCGATGGGGTCTGATGACACGGTTATTCCAAAGGCCTTGTTACCATACCATTTACCATCCTGCTGATAGAATGTTTCTACCTGCAAGCGTCCCGTAGTTTTGAAAGTGGAGAGCAGGTCGCGCCAATCGTCGAGGTCGGGAGTAACATTCTTGCCCGACAGCAGCAGCTCCTTGCCGTTGGCGCTGAAGCGTGTAACCACCTCATCAGCCTTAGGTTCAATAATTTCGAAGGTCAGGGGAGCAATGTTGCATGGGATTGTGACCTCTTTGTAATCGGGGTATATCTTGGGAGATTTACCGGATGCTGTCGGCGAAGTGGGAACTGATGGCGTGCATGAGGCAACCATCAATATTGCAGTCAAAGCTGCAAACAGGGAATATATGCGTATTTTCATAATCGTTCGATAGATGGGTTAGTTGGTTCGTATGTCGCGTACAAAGAAGTAGAAGTACCAATATGTGTCGCCAAATTCATCCTTGAAATATGGCGCCATCTGATCCTCTGACATGCCTTTGTACTTTGCACTCAATTGGCCGAATTTTCTGAAACGCTCGGTCACACGATTATCGAGTTTGAACTTGGAAATATCGGCGCGGCGGTCAAGGTTAGCATACAACAGCAGTGCCTCCTGATAGTGAGTAGGTATGCGCAGCTGAGCATGGTTACCGAGATATGCAACCATCGTGTTCCAGTAGAGCTGAATATCCTTGCGGATGAGTGCGAACATCAACGATGCTTCGGTACAGAGAGGCGAAGGATTGACGTAGAGGTTGGACACCATCACATTCATCAGATAGGCCTCGACAAACGATTCGTCGACGTCGAGAGTATTCTTGTAGCAATAGAGTTGACGAGGTATTGTTATATCAGTAGCCTTTTCGACAAGCAACGGGTTTTCAATCATCTTCTCGTAACGCTCAGCCCACGACCTGTGGAAGATTGTGTGTTTGAGCATATCTGTATAGCGGTGAGCCAATTTGTATTGTCCCGAGGCTATCAACGAACGCACGGCATGTTTGATGTATTCTATTCTCCAGCCAAACTCCACTGCATCCTCCACACACCAGCGGTAGCAGAAGCTGAATCGGCCATACTGATAATACATCATCTTGCCACCTGTCTGCGACAAACGGACATTAATGCCTGACTTCATGGTAGACGAGCCATCGGGGAAGCGGAACATCTCCTCGCCTGCACGTCCCGAACGCAGCAGTCCTATATTCTTGTTTATCACAACAAGACGGGTAGGCTCGCAGCTCACTCTTCCGAGGTCGGCCACGCGGTTCCAGTCCTCTTCCCACATTGCCTTATTCTGCGCCAGTTCGGCACGGTAGTTCTCGTCAGTGAACCACGAGAGCCACAACACACAGGGCAATGCCACTATCAAGGAAATCTGTATGTGTGAGTAGTATTTTTTCACCTTTTCACCCTCTTTCATCTTGTCCGAGAGCATTGTAGCGACAAGGAGGAAAAGGAACAGAAGCGCAAAGGGCAGCCACATTGCCCACACATGAATCGCAAAATTGGCATCGCCGAACAATGACCACTGGTAGGCATGAGTTCCTGCACCGTACATCAGCGGGAAAGCCACAGAGGTGTAGAAGTTGTAGTAATAGAGAGCAGGCACAGCACCCACAAGTGCCAACGACAAGATAGGCAACAATATGCGTGAGAGAGCCTTCTCGTCAGTCGCAATGGAATATGCGCCCATCAGGATGGCACCTGCAAGAGCATATACACCGATAAGGGGATAACCTGCAATTGTCCACACAGCGACAAACAGATATTTTGCCCATCGGGGGAGTCTCTTGTATGCAAGCATAGCCAAAAGAATGGCCATTACACCCAACAGAGCCACATAGAAATAGCCCGACAGTTTGCTGTAGAATATCCAGTAGCCCATATAGACGTTGGTCCACAGCAACAGCACAACCGGCACAAGAGCCAGCAGTGACCAGCGCTGAGGAATTGCAAACACTTTGCGCACAAGCAGATATGCAACGTACATCAGCGCCATGTATATCGTTATACCCAATGCCGGATAGTAGAAGAACTGCATCAGGAATGTTGCCACATACGACAAGAATCCTGCCGGAGCAGTCATCATTTCATCGAAGTACATTTCAGTGCAGAGGAATGTCGAGAGTTCCTGGATTCGCTGCAGCTGAACATTTTCGAAAAGCACGAACATCAGCCACACTACTGCAAAGAACAGCAGAACCGACTTATTCAGGAAACCTTCGGTAATGGAGAAACGCTTGGCACTCTTTTCCTTAGGCACATTTACATTTGTCTTTTTATTGTTTTTCATATGTTAAGTATCTTTCAAAACCATTCAACACGATTATCGGCCCAATCGGTCCTGCATACGCTCTTTGTAGTTACGCGAACGGGCATCGACAGGCATCAGCACCCAGAGAATCAGGTAAGCGACAGCCATTGCCGAAAATGTAACGAAAAATAAAATCACAAATATCAGACGCAACAATTTGACATCAATACGAAAATTTTCAGCCAATCCGGCGCAGACACCTGCTATCACTTTATTGTTTGAACGAATAAGTCTTGCCATAGTTTTATTTGTTTGGTTTTATATTATACAACAATTTGCCGAAATATGGAGGCAAAGAGCCAATTCCGGCAGACACTGAACGGCAAAATTGCAAAAAAAACGGTTATAGACAAAATTTTTTCGTAAAACTTCATAAAAAAGAACTATTTTCGCTATAAATAATGTATTTTTGTAGCCAGTTTAGGGAAAATACGTTTAGAAACAACAAAAACCGACCATCTCAATGGCACAGATAACCCACAAGGAATGTCCTCTATGCGGAAGCACAAAGATGCAACCACAGTTCTCCTGCACAGACCGGTTCGCCACCGGCGAGGAGTTCGCAATATACAGATGCGAAGAGTGCAGCTTTACCTTCACACAGAACATCCCCGACGAAAAGGAGATTGGCCGCTACTATGAATCGCCCACATATATTTCGCACAGCGACACCGACAAAGGATTCATAAACCGTTGCTACCACATAGTCAGGGACATCATGCTGCGTCGCAAGGCCGAGCTTGTCAACTCATTGGTAGACAAAAGCAAGACACGACTGCTGGACTACGGAGCAGGTACAGGATATTTTGCACGCGCAATGCAGAAACAGGACTGGGAGGTGACAGCAATAGAAAAAAGCCCTCAGGCACGACAATACTCCAAAGAGAAATTTGGCTTTGAAATGTATCCGGTGGAGGCACTCGACAAATACGAAAAAGGATACTTTGATGTCGTGACCATGTGGCACGTAATGGAGCACATACAGGAGTTGAACGACTTTTGGGACAAGTTGCACCACATACTCGACGACGAAGGAATAGCAGTGATAGCACTGCCCAACAGCGCTTCGTACGATGCACAGTACTACCGCGAGAACTGGGCTGCATACGACGTACCTCGCCACCTGTGGCACTTTTCGCCCACCACAATCATGAAATTCGGACGCAAACACGGATTCATTCTTGAACGTCAGTACACCATGCCCTTCGATGGATTCTACATATCTATGCTGAGCGAACGCTACAAAGGTTCGTCATTGGCAGCACTGCGCGGAGCATGGAACGGGCTTATAGGATGGCTGTCATCGTGGAGCAGAAAAAGTGCAAGCAGTTCAATTATTTACATATTCAGAAAAGCAAAATAAGAGAGGGAAATGAGCAAACCCAAAATAAAAATACAGACACTCAGCGTGTACATCAGCACCACACTTGTTCTGCTGTTGCTGGGGGCGATGTGTGCATTGCTCTTGTCGGCAAACTCACTCTCGGAACACATTCGCCGCAACATGACAATGTCGGTAGTGGTCAGCGGCAAGATGAGCAAACAGGATATTTTGAAATTCCAGCAACGATTGGAAAAACTGCCTTGCGTCATCAGTAGCAAATATATTTCAAGCGAAAAGATTCTTGAAGAGCAGAAGATAGAACTGGGCACAGACCCTGTTGAATTCCTGGGCTACAACCCTTACGACCCCTCAATAGACCTGACACTGAAGAGCGACTACGCACGCCCTGACAGCATGGCACTGCTTGAGAAGCAGTTGCTCAAGGACGAGCGCGTCACACAGGTGGTATACCACCGTGAAATAATAGAGAGCGTTAACGACAATATCCGCAAGATTGCAGTAGCGTTGCTGGCTTTCATGGCTGTACTGACAATAATTTCGTGGTCACTCATTGGAAATGCAGTCAGACTATCGATCTACTCTAAGCGTTTCCTGCTGCACACCATGAAACTTGTAGGTGCAACATGGGAATTCATTCGACGCCCGTTCATCATGCACAATCTGCGCATAGGATTGTTCTCAGGAATAGTTGCCGACATTTTGCTGGGAGGAGTATTTTATCTGCTGCTGCAGGAAGAGCCGGCAATGATAACCATACTGCCTCCGACAAGCCTTGTCATAATTGGTTCAGCGGTAATACTTTTCGGCATACTGATGACCGTAACATGCGCCTATTTGTCGGTGACCAGATTCCTGCGCATGCGAGGCAACGACCTTTATTTCCTGTAGAACCCAATACACCGAACAATAAAAACATCAAATATGAACAAAGAAAAATTCGCATTCGACAAAGTCAACTACATGCTGCTTGCAGCAGGCTTTGCGATAATCGTCATCGGTTTTCTGCTGATGACAGGCCCCGGCTCCACAGAAACAACATTCGAGCCGGACATATTCAGTTTCCGTCGCATAAAACTGGCACCCACAATCTGCTTCGCAGGGTTCCTGTTCATCATCTATGCAATAATGCGTAAGCCCAAGAAATCATGAACATATTCGAAACAATCATCATAGCGATAGTAGAGGGACTTACTGAGTTTCTTCCAGTTTCCTCTACCGGTCACATGATAATAACGCAGAATTTGCTGGGCATAGAGAGTACTGAATTTGTAAAGGCCTTCACCTTCATCATACAGTTCGGCGCCATCCTCTCGGTGGTGGTACTCTACTGGAAACGTTTTTTCCAGTTCAACCGTACCCCTGCGCCCGAAGGTGCCTCTGCACTGAAACGTCTGCTGCACAAATATGATTTCTACTGGAAACTGCTCGTTGCATTCATACCCGCAGCAGTATTGGGACTGTTGTTCAGCGACATGATAGATGCCATGCTGGAGAGCGTAACCGTGGTAGCAATCACACTTATACTCGGCGGTATCTTCATGCTTTTCTGCGACAAGATATTCAACAAAGGAAGCGATGACACACAGCTCACCGAGAAACGAGCATTCTGGATAGGTATGTTCCAGTGCATCTCCATGATACCCGGAGTATCGCGTTCGATGGCTACCATCGTCGGAGGTATGGCACAGAAGCTCACACGCAAGGCAGCCGCGGAGTTCTCATTCTTCCTGGCTGTCCCAACCATGTTCGCAGCCACACTGTACAAAATGTACAAGATTCTAAAGACCGGAGGCACCGAAATGATAATGGACAACATGACTACGCTTATCGTAGGTAATCTTGTCGCATTCATTGTGGCAATGCTCGCTATAAAATTCTTTATAAGCTTTGTGAGCAAATATGGCTTTAAGGCATTCGGCTGGTACAGAATAATCGTAGGAGGCATAATTCTCATCATGCTGCTTACCGGACACAACCTGACAATAGTATAACAATGGACTTCAAAGAAGGAGAAATATTAGCCCTGTTCAAGCCCTACACATGGACATCGTTCCATCTGGTGAACAAGGTGCGCTACCATCTGTCGAAACGCTATAAAATAAAGCGTTTCAAGGTGGGACACGCCGGCACACTCGACCCATTGGCTACCGGTGTGCTTATCATCTGCACAGGCAAGGCAACCAAACGCATCGAGGAACTTCAACACCATACAAAAGAGTATGAAGCCGACCTGATGCTGGGAGCTACCACAGCCTCATACGACAAAGAGCACCCGGTGAATGCCACATTCCCCTACGAACACATAACAGAGGAGTTGTTCAAGGAGACACTGAAACAGTTCATCGGCACAATAGACCAACGTCCACCACTCTACTCGGCATGCAAGGTAGATGGCGAGCGCGCATACAATCTGGCAAGGCAGGGCAGCGACATGCAGCTTGCACCCAAACAGATAACCATAGACGAGATTGAGCTGCTGGCATTCAACCCGCCACAGGCAACAATCCGCGTGGTATGCGGCAAAGGCACATACATACGTTCGTTGGCAAGGGACATTGGCGAAGCACTCGGCAGCGGCGCCTATCTGACACGGCTCACACGAACCCGCGTGGGAGAACACAGAATAGAAGAGTGCATCCACCCCGATGACTTTGCCGAATGGTTGGACAAACACATAACCCCGAATATAAACCCCTAAAATATAGAGAAAAGTGACAGACATGAAGCTTTCCCAGTTCAAGTTCAGGCTCCCGACAGACCGCATAGCCCTCTATCCTGCGTCTTGTCGCGACGAATCGCGCCTGATGGTAGTCCATCGCAAAAGCGGCGAGATTGAGCACTGTACATTCAAAGACGTGATAAACTACTTCGACGAGAAAGACCTCTTCGTCCTGAACGACAGCAAGGTCTTCCCCGCACGTCTTTACGGAAACAAAGAAAAAACAAATGCCAAGATTGAGGTATTCCTGCTGCGCGAGCTCAACGAAGAGTTCCGTCTGTGGGACGTACTTGTAGAACCTGCCCGTAAGATACGCATCGGCAACAAGCTCTACTTTGGCGAGGACAACTCAATGGTTGCCGAAGTTATCGACAACACCACCTCACGCGGAAGAACACTGCGATTCCTCTACGACGGTCCCCACGACGAATTCAAGAAAGCCCTCTTCTCACTGGGTGTAGCCCCACTGCCCGAGGACTTCAAGCAGTTGCGTAAAGAGGAGCCCGAGGACCTTGAAAACTTCCAGACCTATTTCGCAAAGAAAGAGGGTTCAGTGACTGCGCCCGTATCGAGCCTGCACTTTACCCGTGAGCTGATGAAGCGCATGGAAATCAAGGGCATAGACACCGCATACGTAACAATGCACATCGGTCTTGGCTGCTTCCGCGAAATTGATGTCGAGGACCTTACCAAGCACAAGATGGCAAGCGACCTTATTAACGTCGACAGCGAAGCAGTTGCACTTATCAACAAGGCAAAGGCAGAAGGTCGCAGAATCTGCGCAGTAGGTACATCGGTACAGCGCGTACTCGAAACAGCCACCCTCACAGGAGGCATGTTGAAAGAGTATGACGGTTGGACCAGCAAGTTCATCTTCCCCGAATACAATTTCCAGGTAGCCAACTGCATGATTGCCAACTTCTACAACCCCTACTCGACCATGCTTATGCTAACAAGCGCCTTTGGCGGATACGAGCTTATCATGAACGCATATGACGAGGCACTGAAGAGCGGCTACCGTTTCGGTATCTACGGCGACGCAATGCTCATAATAGACTAAACAGATGCCCGAATCCGTAGAGATATACATCGGACTGGGCAGCAACCAAGGTAACCGGGAGCAACTGATAGAGAAAGCCATTGAGCATCTGTCAGTTGCTCTTGGCGCACCTGTACTGCAGTCAAGCATAATAGAGACAGAACCATGGGGGTTCGAATCGGACACCCCATTCCTGAACATGGTCGTCTGCTTCAAATGCCCGCTTCAACCCACCGAACTGCTCGACCTTACCGAAAAGACAGAGAAGGAGTTGGGACGTACAACAAAATCGTCGAGTGGAATATACAAAGACCGCCCGATAGACATTGACATTCTGCTGTACGACAACCGCGTGATTGAGAGCAAGCGCTTGACTATCCCCCACCCCCGACTGCACGAAAGGCATTTCGTCCTTGAGCCGTTGAATGAAATATCTCCGCAGCTCGTACATCCGATTTTTCATAAAACCATTGCCGAATTGACCGAAAGCATTAAAGCAGAAGGGAAAATTTAAAAGCAGATAGTTTACAAGCTGGACAAACAAGTATCAAGAGAGTGCATCGATGCACTCTCTTGTGTTTTCAGGGATTGAAAGAATACAAATTGTAGAAACAAATTCCTCAATCACCCGATAAAGGAGAATCATTCTGAATTATCGAGAGTTCCCGCAGCCAGCTAAAGTTATTTTAATACACAATATTTGCTCATCTGCACACAATTAGGTAAATTTGCCGAAATTTTGCATAGTCTGCGCAGACTGCAAAAAAGCAAGGAGCGCAACACAAAAGCCACACAAGTAAAAATCATCAAAAAAGAATATGAACAACTACAAAAAAGTAAACAACCTTTTCGGCTGGCTCTGCTTCTTCATAGCAGCAGCAACCTACTGTCTGACAGTAGAGCCGACAGCCAGTTTCTGGGATTGTCCGGAATTCATCCTATCGGGCTACAAGTTGGAAATAGGCCACCCGCCCGGCGCACCCTTCTTCATGCTGACAGCAAACTTCTTCTCGCTGTTCGCCGACCCCGAAGATGCGGCACTCATGGTAAACATAATGTCAGCCATCCTCAGCGCAGCAGGTATAATGTTCCTATTCTGGAGCATCACCCACCTTGTACGCAAACTGCTGGTTGGCAACACCACAGAGATGACAACCTCGCAGATGATAACCATCATTGGTTCAGGTGTTGTCGGAGCGCTTGCATACACATGGAGCGACACATATTGGTTCAGCGCTGTCGAAGGTGAGGTTTATGGATACTCATCGCTGTTCACGGCTGTAGTTTTCTGGTTGATACTCAAATGGGAAGACAACGCAGACGACCCTCACAGCGACAGATGGCTCATACTCATTGCCTACCTTGTGGGACTCTCTATCGGAGTTCACTTGCTTAACCTGCTCTGTATCCCTGCTATTGTGCTTGTTGCATACTACCGCAAAGCCCCCAATGCCAACCTCAAAGGTTCACTCGTGGCACTTGCGTTATCAATGGTTCTTGTAGCCGCAGTACTCTATGGTATTGTCCCCGGAGTGGTAAAAGTAGGCGGCTGGTTCGAACTGTTCTTTGTGAACACACTTGGCATGCCGTTCAACACAGGAGTTATCATATATCTTGTACTGATGCTGGCTGCACTTATATGGAGCATCTACGAGAGCGAAACAAACAAAAGCCGTAAACGCCTGGCAATAGCATTCCTCACAACAGTGGGCCTGCTGGGTATTCCCTTCTATGGTCATGGATTCAGCAGTATCGTCATTGGAGCTGTTGCACTCGCCGTGCTTGCTATAGTTCTGTTCTGGGAGCGCGAAAACAAATATCTTGTAAACGTACGCACCTTGAATACATCACTTCTGTGCATGCTGCTGATAATGATCGGATACTCGTCGTATGCACTCATTGTCATACGTTCGGCTGCAAACACTCCCATGGACCAGAACTCACCCGAGGACATCTTCACACTGGGCGAGTACCTTGGTCGTGAACAGTATGGAACACGTCCGCTCTTCTACGGCCCCGCATACTGCTCAGAGGTAAAATATGAGAAGGCCGGCAACGGCAACTGGATGGCTGTCATCAAAGAGGGCGCACCCCAGTATGGCAGAAAAGAGAAGGCAACAGCCGAGGAAAAGGATTCATACGAATTGCTTGGACACAGAAGAGAAGTTGTATATGCACAGAATATGCTCTTCCCCAGAATGTATGACCAGCGATTTGCCTCATTCGGCTACAACAATACAAATGTGTACGAGAAATGGATTGGCAGAAAAATCAAAGGTCATAAGGTTGCGTACAGTGTAGCAGGCCACGACCTGAGCGTTAATATGCCTACACAGTGGGACAACATCTGCTTCTTCCTCAACTATCAGTTGAACTACATGTACTGGAGATACTTCTTCTGGAACTTCGTAGGACGCCAGAACGACCTTCAAGGACATGGCGACCTTGACAAAGGCAACTGGATTACAGGTATCAACTTCATCGACAACATACTTGTAGGTAATCAGGATTTGCTCCCCAAAGCATTGAAAGAGAACAAGGGCCGCAACGTATTCTTTGCCCTACCCCTGATTTTGGGAATCCTCGGCCTTTTATGGCAATGCAAAAAAGGAGACGCAGGAGTAAGACAATTCTGGGTGGTATTCTTCCTCTTCTTCATGACAGGTATAGCCATCGTGCTTTATCTGAACCAGACACCTTACCAGCCGCGCGAACGTGACTACGCATATGCAGGTTCGTTCTACGCCTTTGCCATCTGGATTGGAATGGGCGTTGCTGCCATCACAGAGTGGTTGAAGAAAAAGAACATTGCAGTAAGCATTGCTGTAAGTGTAGTGTGTCTGCTCGTACCCCTGCAAATGGTATCACAGACATGGGACGACCATAACCGCAGCGGACGCTACGCATGCCGCGACTTCGGACAGAACTATCTGAATTCGATTTCTCAGGACAAGAACCCCATTATCTTCACCTGCGGCGACAACGACACATTCCCCTTGTGGTACAACCAGGAGGTAGAGGGAGTACGCACCGACGCACGTGTCTGCAACCTTTCTTACCTTAATACCCCCTGGTACATCGACCAGATGCGCCGTCCCGCATACGACTCGCCTTCGTTGCCTATCAACTGGGAGCGCATAGACTATGCAGGTAACACAAACGAGGCTATTGAGGTGAAACCCGAGTTCAAGGAGAAAATCAAGAACATGTATGCTCAGAACCCCGAGAAGTACAAGAAGATTCTTGGTGAGAACCCCTTCGAACTGAAAAATATCATCAAGAACTGGGTACGTTCAAAAGAGGAGTCACTGCACATAATACCCACAGACACAGTATACATCCCCATCGACCGCGAGGCTGTGTACCGTTCGGGAATGGGAATACCAACCGAATACAGTGACAGCATGCCCGAATACATGGTAATCTCGCTCAAAGGACGCAAACAGCTGACACGTGGCGACCTGATGATGCTGGAAATGCTTGCCGAGGCAAACTGGGAGCGTCCCATGTATATGTCACGTACAGTAGGCACCGAGAACTACCTCCCGTCACTTTCCGACTTCTTTATCACAGAGGGACTTGCACACCGCATCACACCCTTCAACTGGAAAGAGCTTGGATACAGCAACAAGTATGAGACAATCATCGATACCGAAAAGATGTACGACAATGTGATGAACCGCTTCAAGTTCGGTGGTCTTGCCGAGAATCCCGATTACTATCTGGACGAGACAACATCACGCATGGTCTACACACACCGCGTGCTGCTTGCATCACTTGCCGAGAGCCTTGTAGACGAAGGTAAGAACCTGGCCGACGAAGGCAAGGAGAAAGAAGCGATAACAGCACTTGATAAGGCACTGAAGGTACTCGACTATGCCGAGCAGGTAATCCCCAGCAGCCTTGTTCCCCAGCAGGCTCAATTGGGTGCTCTTGTACTGGGCGAGACATACATAAAGCTCGGAGAGAAAGAGAAAGCAATCAAAATACTTGGCGCTGTTGGCGACGAGCTTATCGAATACCTCAGATGGTACGACAGTCTCGACAAGAAAGACTATGTTGCAATTTCAAGCGACTATTCGATTAATCTGCAGCTGCTCAAGAACATCATCGGCATTCTTGAAGATGGAGGCGAGCCCTACAAAGCAGAAATCTCGAAATTCCAGAAGGCGTTCAACACACACTTCCAGAATCTGCGCTCACGTCACGTATAAAACCAAGAGAGTATGTTCATAGAACAGGTACCACCACTATTCCGCAAGCTATACCCGAAGGCTATCTGGAGAATGAATCCGGATGAGAAAGCTGTGTACCTGACCTTTGACGATGGACCCATACCCGAGGTTACACCCTGGGTACTGGGACATCTTGAAAGATACAATATTAAAGCTACATTTTTTATGGTGGGGGACAATGTTCACAAGTTCCCCGACGAATATCGTATGGTTGTCGAGGGTGGTCACCGCATCGGCAACCATACATTCAACCATCTGCAGGGATTGTTCACAAGCACTAAAAGGTACATCGACAATGTCGACCGTGCCGATGCATTCCTGCACAGCAATCTTTTCCGTCCGCCACACGGCATCATACGCAGCCATCAGTACTACGAACTGAGCAAGCGTTACAAAATAATAATGTGGGACCTTGTTACACGCGATTACAGTTTCCGCCTGTACGGCGAGGATGTTCTTGCAAACATAAAACGCTATGTAAGAAACGGTTCCATCATCACATTCCACGACTCACTGCGCTCCTATTCGAACCTAAAGTATGCCCTTCCCCGCTCCATCGAGTGGTTGTTGGAACAGGGATACAGTTTCAAAGTATTTGAATGATGGAACCGCAGGAATTGTCAACACTTATAAAGCAACGTGCCAAGGAACTGGGCTTCACTGCCTGCGGAATAACCCGCGCAACAGCAGTGTCCGAAGAGGTTCGCCGACAGTTTGACGAGTGGATTGCATTGGGCGCACACGGCGGAATGAACTACATGACCGGCAACTTCGGGAAAAGGATGAACCCCACTATGCTGGTCGAAGGCTGCCGCAGCATAATAGTCGTTGCACAAAACTACTACACAAGCAACGCTTCGCCCTACCTGTCACGATATGCACAAGGCAAAGATTACCATAAAGTTGTAAAAGACAAACTTTTCCTGCTGCTGCAATACATCAACCGTCTTACCCCCACAAAAGGTCGCGCCTTTTGCGACTCGGCACCTGTACTTGAACGCTATTGGGCCGTACAGGCAGGACTCGGTTGGTGCGGCAAGAACCGGCAGTTGGTGATTCCGCACGCCGGCACACACTTCTTTCTGGGAGAGCTGTTCATAGACACAGAGGTTGCATACGACGCGCCTTACACAGCCACACACTGTGGCCTGTGCAATGCCTGTATAGAAAACTGCCCTGCACAGGCACTCAGCGACAAAGGGCTTGATGCACGCCGATGTCTGTCGTATCTGACAATAGAACATCGCGACACACTGCCCCGGGACATAGGAGCGAATATGGGAGAATGTTTCTACGGTTGCGACAGATGTCAGAGTGTATGTCCGCACAACAGACACGCAACACCCACGGATGAAAAGCTGTTCAACCCAAGCGAGGCACTGCTTGCAATGGAGACAGGCGACTGGGAGGGGCTCACACAAGAGCGCTTCGATGAACTCTTCGGCGAGAGTGCTGTACAACGTTGCGGATACACCCAACTGATGCGTAACATAGAAGCCTGGAAAAAGAAGAGTTGAGGCAGCCGGGATACAATTGGCGATTTTCGCCCACCGAATTTGCAGAGTGGGATTTTTTAGGTATCTTAGCACCATAAAAGAACAGCGCAACTGCATTTGAGACAATGCCGAGCAAGTTTAAAATATTTTACCAATAAACGAAAATGGACAAGAATAAATACATATACTGTCTGGACATGAAAGTACGCGACTACGAATGTGACCTTCAGGGAGTAGTCAACAATGCAAACTACCAACATTATATGGAACATGCCCGCCACGAATTTCTCGAAAGTCACGGCGAAAATTTCGGCAAGCTTCACGACGAGGGCATAGACGCCATGGTGGCAAAGATAGAGATTGAGTACAAACTGCCGCTCATCAGTGGCGACAAGTTCACAGTCGGCATAAACATAAAGCGTCAAGGTGCGAAGCTGATTTTTATTCAGGACATCTACCGCATGAGCGACGGCAAATTATGCACTAAAGGACGCGTGGAAACCATCTGCCTGCAAAATGGACGACTTACGCGAGGAGAGATATTCGACCGCATGTTTGCACAATACCTCAACAACGAACAATAAAAACGAAGAGATGGAAGATTTATTACCTATTCTCATTTTCATCATCGTAATGATAATCTCGGTTGTTCGCAACATTGCAAAAACCGCGAACAAAGCAGGAGGTGACAAACAGCCTACAAGAACCTTCGGCGAAGTTTTTCCGCAAATGGAGATACTTCAGCCGGAGATACCTGAGCCTAAAACGCTGACAACACCTGCTAGAAAGAAGGTGTCGACAGTTGCTGACGTTTCAGTTGGCACCACCCCGGAAAACAATACAAGCGAGAAGCGCGGTTGCAAAGTGGCTATCAACAGCAAGTCAGATGCAAAAAAGGCATTTATCTATTCTGAAATATTCAACAAGAAGTATAATTGACACAAAAAATAAGCACAACAATGAATTATCCCATAATAACAGCAGCCGAGGCTGCAACATACATTAAAGACGGCTATGGTGTAGGAATCAGCGGATTCACCCTTTCGGGAACCCCAAAAACCGTACTCCCCGAAGTTGCCAAGATAGCAGAAGAGGAGCATGCAGCCGGCAAGCCCTTTAAAATAAACCTCTACACAGGAGCTTCTACCGGTGATGCCATCGACGGAGCACTGACACGTGCCAATGCACTCAATTTCAGAGCGCCCTTCCTGTCGAACCCCACTGTGAGAACAGCCGTAAACAACAAGGAGTTGACATACACCGACCTTCACCTCTCGCTCATGGCACAGGATCTGCGCTATGGTTTTATGGGCAAGGTAGATGTTGCCATCCTCGAAGCAATAGACATCACACCCGACGGAAAGGTATATCTGACAACAGCAGGAGGTATAGGACAGACCGTTGCCAACCTCGCCGACAAAATAATAATTGAGCGCAACAGTTTCCACCACACAGAGGGACTGCACGACGTTTACGAGCCCGAGAATCCCCCCTACAGAAGAGAGATTCCCATCTACAAGGCATCGGACAGAATCGGTAAGCCCTACGTACAGGTCGACCCCAAAAAGGTTGTTGGTATTGTGGAGGTGAATCTGCCCAACGAGCCTGTAGTATTCAAGGAGCTTGACGACGTGACACGCCGTATCGGCGAGAATGTGGCGAACTTCCTGCTGGGCGACATCAAACGAGGCATTATCCCTGCATCAGGACTGCCCATACAGAGCGGTATCGGCAACGTGGCCAACGCAGTGCTTAAAGCACTTGAAACAAGCACAGAGATGCCTGCTCTTGACCTCTATTCTGAGGTATTGCAGGACACCGTGATTGACCTGATGGAGCTTGGACGCGTAAAATCGGGAAGTACCTGTTCACTCTCATTGAGCCAGGAGGGTCTGCAGCGTGTATACGACAACCTCGACTTCTTCCGCGACAAACTGGTGCTTCGTCCTTCGGAAATTTCGAACAGCCCTGAGGTTATACGCCGTCTGGGAGTTATTGCCATAAACACAGCCATCGAAGTTGACCTCTACGGTTGCGTAAACTCGTCACACATTGGCGGTACACGACTTATGAACGGTATCGGCGGTTCAGGCGACTTCGCACGCAACGCATACATTTCAATCTTCACCTGCCCGTCGACACTGAAAGACGGCAAGATAAGCGCCATCGTACCCATGGTGGCACACCCCGACCACTCGGAACACGACGTAAGAATCGTAGTCACAGAATATGGTGTTGCCGACCTGCGCGGCAAAGGTCCCGACGAACGTGCAAAGACTCTCATTGAGAACTGCGCACACCCCGACTACCGCGAACTGTTGTGGGACTACCTGAAGATAAGCAAAAAGGCGCACATCAGCCACAATGTAGCAGCTGCACTTGCCCTGCACACTACTTTCGAGCGTGAAGGTGACATGCGCCTTACCGACTACAACAAGTTCATAGGATGAAAAAAAAGCTTGTAACAGAAATGGGGCGCATCTGCCGTCAGGAGTTTGTCGATGCCGACAAACTCCCTTTGACGGTAGTTGTCGATAATGTACGCAGCCTGCACAATGTTGGTTCCATTTTCCGCACCTCCGACGCTTTCCGCGTAGAACGCATAGTGTTGTGCGGAATAACAGCAACACCCCCACATGCCGAAATACACAAGACAGCCTTGGGCGCGGAAGATGTTGTGGAGTGGATATATGAGAAAGAGACAATGGAGGCTGTCGAAAAATTGCGTTCCGACGGCTACAAGGTATATGCAATAGAACAGGTGGAAGAGAGCATTGCCCTTCAGGATTTCCCTGTGAAAGAGGGTGAAAAATATGCTGTAATTCTGGGCAATGAGGTCAAAGGGGTACAGCAGCAGGTGGTGGATGCCTGCGATGGCTCAATAGAGATTCCGCAGTTCGGCACCAAACACTCGCTGAATGTTTCTGTGACGGCAGGAATGGTTATCTGGGAGTTTGCATGTAAAATGGGGTGGGTCAAACGATAGACACCACCCCATTATATTTATTGCAGTTACCATTTATGATTGACTAAAAGCAATGCTATTTACTGCATCATTTTAGTAGTGAGCAATGGCATTATTCACTGCCATCAGATATTTCTCGGCAGTATTAGCCTTTACTATAGCCTTTCTATCACGTTTTTCCATATCGGGCAACAGGTATTCCCAATAGGGTTTTAATTTACTCAACAACTGGGTATTTCCCTGCAGACGAGGAGAGATTGCATCGTAGAATTTACGGTGGAAGGTGGCCACCAGCGATGCCTTTTCGCCATGCGACATGGTTCTCTGCTCCTTGAATTCGACACCCAATGCAGGGTTTGCCAATAGGCCGCGACCTACCATAATACCCTCGAGGGCAGGGAAGCGCTCTGCAATATTGTCAATGGATTCACGGGTGGTGAGGTCGCCATTGTAGACAAGCGGATGGCGGCACTCCTCGTAGAAAAGCGCAAAAGCCTCTGTATCTGCCGGTTCACGATACTGTTCGCGTCCCGTGCGTGGATGTAGTGTTATGCGTGCAAGAGATGTCTCGTTGAGTATAGGCAACACCTCGCGCCACTCATCCTTGCTATCCCATCCCAAACGCATCTTCACAGAAAAGGTTATTTCGGGGAACTTCTCGGTAGCACGCATCAGTGCAGCAATCTTATCGGGATGAGGCAACAGCCCTGCACCGTGCATTTTACGCACCTGCAAGGCAAAGGAACAGCCCATATTTATATCAATCTCTTTGTAACCCTCGCCGGCAATGAATTCCACTATGGGGATAAGTTCTTCGGGCGAGGCTGCTATCAGCTGTGGAATAAGATGAGCAACACTGTTGTTCTTCTTTTCAATGTCGCGCACATCCTTGCTGCGTATCTCACCCTTCTCTATTCTGAGAAAGGGTGTTACGTAGCTGTCGATGCCTCCGAACACCTGGCTGTGGATGTTGCGCCATGTCGCTTCGGTAAAGCCCTGTAAAGGTGCTGCAAATACTTTCATGGTTACTCCTCGTCGTATGTAGGATAGAGAAAATCGTTATAGGGATATTTCTGTACGTGAAGTTCGCAGACACGCTTGTAGATAACATCCTTCAAGTTGTCGATATTGGTACGTTCGCGTGCCGAGATGAACAGACAGTTGTCTGCCAGTTTTGCCATCCATGTAGACTTCAGTTCGTCGAGTGTAAGGTTCTCGCGGGTCTTGGGAGTGAGATCGTCCTCCTCTTTGGGCACATTCTTGTATGCATCGACCTTGTTGAAGATGACCATCATAGGTTTATCGCCACAGTTAAGGTCGGCAAGTGTCTTGTTTACAACCTCTATCTGCTCTTCGAAGTCGGGGTGCGAAATATCCACCACATGCAACAGAAGGTCGGCCTCGCGAACCTCGTCGAGAGTAGACTTGAACGACTCTACAAGGTCGGTGGGCAGCTTACGTATGAATCCTACCGTGTCGGAGAGCAGGAACGGGAGGTTCTCGATTATCACCTTGCGTACAGTTGTGTCGAGTGTGGCAAAGAGCTTATTCTCGGCAAAGACCTCGCTCTTGGCAAGCAGGTTCATCAGTGTGGATTTTCCCACGTTGGTGTATCCTACAAGCGCCACACGTATCAGACGGCCGCGGTTCTTGCGCTGGGTGGCCTTCTGACGGTCAATCTGCTGCAATTGCTCCTTGAGCAGCGACATTCTGCCGAGGATTATTCGACGGTCCATTTCGAGCTGTGTTTCACCGGGACCACGAAGACCTACGCTACCGCCCTTACCGCTGCCGGAACCACCACCCTGACGTTCGAGGTGAGTCCACAGACGTTGCAGACGGGGAAGCATATATTTGTATTGTGCAAGTTCTACCTGCACCTTGGCATGTGCTGTCTGTGCGCGCATTGCAAATATATCGAGGATGAGCGAAGTTCGGTCGAGAATCTTCACCTTCAGTTCCTTCTCGATGTTGCGCAACTGCTTGGCAGAGAGTTCGTCGTCGAATATAACCA
This sequence comes from uncultured Bacteroidaceae bacterium, assembly GCA_904502185.1. Lineage (GTDB taxonomy): Bacteria > Bacteroidota > Bacteroidia > Bacteroidales > Bacteroidaceae > HGM04593. The sequence continues at coordinate 47,660 of CAJGDX010000001.1, forward strand.
TACCTACCTGCTCGTCGCTGTCCTTGCGTTCTTCGATATATGCGCCTATTTCAACAAGTTTACCGCTACCCACGTATGTTACCGGGTGAGGACGATCTATTCTCTGGGTGAAGCGCTTGACAACAACAGCTCCGGCAGTGCTTGCCAGGAAGTCAAGTTCGTCGAGGTATTCATTGGTCTTGCGCTCGTCCTGATACGAGGTTATAAGACCTATAAGTATTGCGGTTTCCGCCTTTGACTCGGATATTATGAATTCTTTCATCTCTGTTTTTCTCTATTTCTTACGCGAAGATAGTTGTTTTTGACGTCATATACAAACTATTTGTCAGTATCCGAAAAGTTCGTCACTCGTCAAATGTATTATCGTATGTTGTTGAGCAATGTCCAGTTTTCTGATGCTGCTCTGACGGCCTATGATGAGCTGTGGCGAGCGGCTCTCCGTCTGACGCTGATGGAACTCTTTTACATCGTAGTAGTCAAGAGAATTCAAGGCATCGTAAAGCTCGGCGGCTGTATATCCACGTTCGCATGCAGCGAGATACTCCTCGGCAAGCGAATAACCGCCAACCTTTTGTGTGGAACATTCGTAAAGAAGATACAGTTTGGCTGCATCAAATTCCTCGCGCGTAAAGGGGAATTGCCCTGGCACTACACCCGGGAAGAGATACGCGCCTGAGGGATAATGTTTTTCAGAAGCACCGGCTAGCGATGCAGCCTTATTGAAAAGCAGGACTGACGCATGGTCGGCAACGCTGATTGCAGCAGGAACTGCAACAATGCTTATAAATTCCTCTGTATCCATCGGCAGCAGAGAGATGGCAGCAACCGTATCGCCGGGAGCGGCACTCTGCATCGGTTTTTCGTTGGCAGGCATTCGTTTAGAGATTGCAGCAAGAATATTTTCGGTATCTCTGCCGCTGTATAGTATTTCGGAAGGTGGGGCAAGCATAGCTGCCACGCAATGCGCTGCTGCTTCGTAAGTTCCCTGCAAAGATTGACCGCCATACATATAACGGGCAAATTGTTCGGCAATATTATCCAGCGGCTTTTTTGTGGCAGCAACTGCGTCATTGTCGGCACATAGCTGCTTATACAGATTTTTGTTATTCAGTATTGTATCAAGGGCTGCGAAAAGAGTCTTTATAGAACCCTGTTGATTGCTTGCAATGCCCTCGATGTTCAGTTGCAACGCTGCACCATCGGCCTGCACAATTGCCCTGCCACCCAGTTTTTCGTCAAGCCAGACAGCAAAATGGCCGATGAACGACGGCGAGAGTTGCGGCATCGAATAGCGCAATGCAAGGGTAAAAAGAGTGTCGCCGGCTTCGCCGCAAATAAGTTTGGTGCCGTTGATGGATGATATTTCCAGCCCATCGGCATCGGGGAATATTACCGGTGCAGGCAGCGAAGGAAGCAATGTTATATTATTCTCGGCAGCGGCTGTTGCCTCGGGCATTCTGCCACAGCGATAGATGGAGGGCAGCCTGCGGCTGTCGGCAAGCTGTGCTGCGTCAAGGATTTTCAGACGCTCGCGGCGGAGATAGACATCGTTCCACACTGCGCCACGTATCACCGCCTCGGCAATGGCAAAGGTGCGGAAGCCGTTATCTTTTTCGCCAAAAAGCAATTTTTGATTATATGCCTTAGCAAGTTCTGTGGGTGTAGCATTTGAAGGAGAGAGCAACTGCGCAACCTGCATGTCTGCCGTCGCTGCATCAATGGCAATCGCAAGCGTAGGGGTCAGTTGGGTTGCAGATATCTGTTTTTCGATAGCCGCAACAGTCGTTTCGGCCTCTACGGCACCTGATACAACAAAAAAAGCACTGTCGGGCAGCGACAGGAAACTGCCACTGAGGATGTGCGCCCAATTTTCTATTTCGTTGCAGGGAATATCGTTGCTGACAATGGTTGAACCATGAATTTCCGTCACGTCACAAACATCTGTTCCTATTGAGGCAAAGAGCGAACGATACTTCTGCGAACGGGTAGACGGAGCAAGCAGCCTTTCGAGGGTGTCGCAAGCTACCGACGGAAGACATAAGGCAACTGTGGCGCGCGGCAGGACATCGTTGTGCGTGACAAAGACTTTCACGCCACGGGGCAGTCGATAAAGGCGCGTTGCGTAGGGGTCGCCCTCGATTGCAGTGTAGGGACGGCCATCATGCGACGAGCAGGAGAGAAGCGCCACCAGCAGCAGCGCCGGCAGAAATATAAATCGTTTGAGAAGCATCGCCATTGTTACTCGATGTTATTTGCTTTGTATCTTCCGCCTGCAAGAGTCTTTACATGCTCTTTCATTTCAAGTTCAAAGAGCAGGGGCATCAGACGGTTCACGGGAATGTTTGTCTCCACCACCAGCCTGTTTATCTGTACACCTTCGGGGAAACGGGCAAGCTGCTGCATAACAATCTCCTCTTCGGGTGTAAAATTGAAAAGTTGCATCTGCGCCGGATTATCCTTGGGGGTTTTTCGCGAAGGCCGCCAGTTCATTGCAGAAACAAAATCTGTGGCAGAGGTAATAAGAGCCGCACGATTTCTGCTTATAAGTTCGTTGCAGCCTTTGGAATTTTCGTCATTTACACGACCCGGAAAGGCAAAGCAGTCGCGCGAATAGCTGTAAGCGATAGAGGCCGTTATCAGCGAGCCACCCTTGGACGCGGATTCAACCACCACCGTTGCATCGGACATTCCTGCCACTATGCGGTTGCGACGGACAAAGTAGGCAGGTAACGACTCTGTACCACTCATGAATTCTGTCAACAGTCCGCCATTCTCGAGCATCTCCTTGGCTGCATTACGATGAGGTTGGGGATATATACGGTCGAGTCCGTGCGCCAGCACTCCAACGGTGGGCAGAGATGTTGCCATTGCAGCCTTGTGGGCACAAATGTCTATTCCGTAGGCAAGACCACTGACAACAAGAGTGTCGGGTATCAGTTGCGACAGTTCCCTCACAAACTTTTCGCAGATATCTTTACCATATTCGGTTGCACGGCGGGTACCGACCACCGAAACTATGCGGCGTGCATTAAGGTTGACGTTACCTTTTTTATATAGTACGATGGGAGCGTCGTCACACTCACGCAGACGACGAGGATAGTTTTTATCGTTGTAACAGAGGATGTCGATGCCATGCGTTTCGGCAAACTCCATCTCTTTCTCGGCCTTTTCAAAAGCTTTGGGGTCGGCAAAGAGGGCTTTAAGACGAGGTGTGGCACCGGGCAGTATGTCGCCGAGCGAGGAGAGATTGTCGAAGATGGCAGAAGCACTGCCGGTCACCTCTATTATATTACGAAAGAGAGCGGCTTCCAATCCTTGCACCTGTGTAAGTGCAAGCATTGAAAGCCGTTCTTTATAGTTTTTTCCCTTCACGGTTAAGCGGAGGAATTATTATTTAATGATTTTCTGGAATGCTTCGTTTGTAACATACTTCGAGAACTCGAGGTCGTTAACAGCCTTAGCAGCCATTGAGGGATCGAGCTTGATAGCGTTCTTCAAACCATCGTAGATGAGTGATGCATTGTCGGTACGAGCACCGAGGATAGCTCTGATGTAGTGTGTGTTTGCATCGGGGTTCTCAATCTTTGTAAGAGTTGTCTTTGCAAGATTGTAGTCCTTGTTGAGCAACTGTGCAAGAGCTGTGCTGTTTGTAACCTCCTTGCCAAGAAGCTCAGCTGCACGCTGGTACTGTCCCTGTGCGATGTAGAGGTTACCGAGAGCCTCGTCACCAGCCTTAGCGCTTGCGCCCTTAGCCATGTATGACTCAGCTGCTGCTACATCACCCTCGAGCAATGAAAGGTAACCGAGGTTAACGTTTACCTCAGAGGCTGTGGGGTTAGCCTTAGCTGCCTTTGCAAGGTAGCTTGCTGCAGTCTTGTAGTCACCGTTGTTGTAAGCGATAGCTGCAAGGTTGTTGTATGAACGGTAGTCGTTGGGGAAGAGGTTTGCTGCTGTTGTGAAGATCTTCTCCTGCTCCTTTGTATCCTCTGTAAGGATTGAAGAGTAAAGAATTTCCTCGAGAGAGAGCTGTTTGGGATCTTTGGCAAACTGCTCCTGGATCTCCTCGTCTGAACGACCGATAAGCTGATAGTTCAATGTGATACGTGCACGACGCAACTGGGGAAGAATCTCGTCAGCAAGATCTTTGTATACAGAAGAGATGTTCTTGATCTGTGCCTCACGCTCTTCGGGCTCTTTGTACATAGAAAGTACGCGGAGGATAACATCTTTGTCGGGGAGGTTTGACTTAGAAACAAGTTCCTGGAAGCCTTCCCAGTCCTCAGCTGTGTAGTCTGTGTCGAGGTTACCGTTGAGCTCGGCTTTCTTCATCTGCTGCTCAACGAATTTAGCTGTGTTCTTCTCACGGCCACCTGCAACGTCTACGTTGAGTGTCATACCACCGTCAGGTGAAGCGTATGCTGCAACCTCTACGTTGTCAAGAACCTTGCTCTTTGTGTCAGTTGCAACGTCCTTCATTGAAGCCTGCAATTCCTTGATGCTCTCAGACTTTGTTTCGCTGTTGCGAAGGTTTGTCTGCTGGATGAGGAACATGATGTTAGCCTGCTTAGCCTGCTTGATTACACGCTGGAAAGCATCCTCGCCAATAGCGATGTTTGACTTTGTGATTGTTGAACGGTAAAGTTCAGATGTTGCGATGCAACCGTCTGCAACCTTAACTTCGGGCAATGTGTATGACTTCTTGCCTTTTGTTACCTCAAACTTAAGGTAAAGAGCTGATTTTGCCATCTCGGGAGCATAATCATAGCTTGCCTTCATTGTGAAGTTACCACCCTCTTTGTATGCGATTGTACGGTTGTTACCCTGTACTTTCTCGCCCTGGAAGGTCATTGATTCGGCTGCAAGTTCACCACCGTCCCATTTCAATACAGGAGTTACTGTAAGTACGGCTTTCTTTGCAAAGAATTTCTCGGGGAATTTGCCGTCGATGGTTACAGGTACCTTACCACCTACAACCTCGAGAACTTGCGGAGTTACTGTGAAATACTCTGAAGAGAGACCTTTCATCTTTGAACCGCATGATGTGCAAAGGATCACTGCTACTAAAGAGAGCAGGAATGAAATTTTTTTAATCATTTTTTAGGTTAAAATTAATTGTTTATAGTTTGACTTTTATATGCTGTGTAATAGTAGATGCACCATGCTTTTAGGGTATACAGCGAGGTGCTTCCGCAAAATTTTTGCAAAGATAATGCAAACGCTGTTTTTAATAAAATTATTGCATTTATTTTTTTGCTTATTCTGTGGGTTTTAAGTGGTTTTTTCTGTTTCTTGGGTGGTGTTCTATTATTTCCTGCCGTAAACGGGCGCGGTCGATGTGTGTATATATCTCGGTTGTAGATATACTCTCGTGACCCAGCATCGACTGAATGACACGCAGATTGGCACCTCCTTCGAGCAGATGGGTAGCAAACGAATGACGGAATGTGTGGGGGCTGACATTCTTCTCTATTCCCACAGCCTCGGCGAGTTCCTTGATTATGTGAAACACGGTTATGCGCGACAGAGGCTTACCACGTCTGGCACTGAGAAAAACAAAATCCTCGTACCCGGGACGGATATTTATAGTTGCACGGTCGGCCATATAAGCCTGAAGTTCGGCAATGGCACGCTGGGAAATGGGAACAAGCCTCTGCTTGCCGCCCTTGCCCTGCACCCTGACGAACTCTTCGGTGATGTATATATCGCTGAAACGAAGACCGCACAATTCCGAAACACGCAACCCACAGCTATACATCAGTTCTATTATTGCTCTGTTGCGCTGCCCCTCCACCATCGACAGGTCTATCGCATTCATCATGGAATCTATCTCATCGAGGGTAAGCACATCGGGCAGGTGACGACCTATCTTGGGAGAGCCTATCTGCTCCGTAGGGTCGGCGCTTATATAATCGTCGAGTTTCAGGAATGAATAGTATGAACGCAACGATGACAATATACGAGCCCTTGAACGGGCATGAATACCAACGTCGGCAAGCGACACAAAAAAGCCCTGAATATCCTCTGCCGTTGCCTTCAGACTCTCTTTCTGCTCTTCGTTCAGATATTTCTCCAACTTCGCAACATCACCCATATATGCATCCAATGTATTGGCAGACAAAGATTTTTCCAGTTGCAAATACATTCGATAGCGTTCGATGGGCGTTTTTCGTTCTTTAGCACACATGAATTCAGGGAGATTGGAGAATTGTGTGCAAAGTTACCCTTTTTATCACTCTTTTATGCATCCATTGGCTACTGAATTTCCAAAATTTCAGTTTTTTGCGTATCTTCGCACGTTGAAACACACACTTTCACCGACGAGTAATGAGAATTGCGACACCCATAGAGGAGTATATCATGGAACACATAAGCCCCGAAGGCGATTATCTTTATCGTCTTTTCAGGGCGACAAATGTCGAGACTGTCAACCCCCAGATGGCTTCGGGGCACATACAGGGCCGACTGCTGAAGATGCTTGTGGAGATGATGCGCCCCAGAAACATTCTCGAAATTGGGACATTCACGGGCTACTCTGCAATATGCATGGCAGAGGGGTTGCAGGATGGCGGCAAGCTTTACACATTCGACATCGACGATGAAATGGAGGATTTTACACGAAAATGGATAGAAAACTCCCCCGTCGCCGACAAGATTGTCTACAAGATTGGCAGCGCACTGGACGAAGTTCCAAACCTGGGTGTTATGTTCGACCTGGTGTTTATCGATGGCGACAAACGCGAATATGCCGAATATTACGAAATGGCATTGCAGCATCTGAACCCCGGCGGATGGATATTGGCAGACAACACTCTGTGGGATGGTCATGTAATTGAGGCCGACCGCAAAGATGCACAGACCGAGAGTGTGCGACGCTTCAACAAACTTGTCAAGGACGACCCACGAGTGGAGGAGGTTATTCTCCCTTTGCGTGACGGACTGACAATTATTAGAAAAATCGAATAAAAAAACATCAAATGGATAGTACAAGACAAAGCAAGATTGCCCGACTGATTCAGAAGGAACTGGGCGATATTTTTCTTAAAATGACAAAGGAGACACGCGGAGTGATGGTCTCTGTAAGCATCGTCAGAGTCAGCCCCGACCTTGGCATTGCAAAGGCCTACCTGAGTGTCTTTCCCTCGGCAAAAGGTGCAGAGGTTGTTGAAATGCTCAACAAAAACACAAAGAGCATCCGTTTCGAGCTTGGCAACCGCGTACGCCACCAGTTGCGCATAATCCCCGAACTTCGATTCTACATCGACGACTCGCTCGACTACATTGAGCACATTGACAACCTGTTGAAATAGCAGTTGCCCATAAGGCCATGAACGTATCGTTCTACATTGCCAAGCGTTACCTGTTCTCGAAAAAGAGCCATCAGGCGATAAATATAATTTCGGGAGTAGCTGTTGCCGGCGTCACGCTTGCAACAATAGCCATGGTGTGTACACTGTCGGTGTTCAATGGCTTCAGGATGTTGGTTGCGGAACAGTTCACAGCCTTCGACCCACAGATAAAAATCACCGCGCGAAAAGGAAAAACATTCGACGCATCGGCATTGCAGATGGTAAAGGAGATGCCGGAAATTGCCGTTTCCACCGAATGTTTCGAGGACAAGGTGATGGTGCAGTACGGTGGACGTCAGGTGATGGCCACCATCAAAGGTGTAGAGGACAACTTCTCGCAACTGACCGACATAGAGAAGGTGCTTATAGGCAACGGCACATTCAAACTTCACGACAACACAGTAGACTACGCAACGCCAGGCATAGAACTTACGGGACAGTTGAACTGTGGTCTTTACCACACTGCCCCACTGGAGATTTACGCCCCCAAACGCGGGCGCAAGGTGAGCATGGCAAACCCTGCATCGAATTTCCGCAAAGGCTATCTCTACGCATCGGGAAAGACATTTATTGTCAATCAGCCCAAATATGACGGCAACTACATACTGACCTCCATAGATTTTGCACGCGAAATATTCGGACGCGACAGCAGCGATGTAACATCCTTTGAACTTAAGACCATAGACGGCACAAACACAGATGCCTTGAAGAGCCGCCTGCAGACGCTCCTTGGCGAGGACTTCTGCGTGGAGGACCGCTTCGAACAACAGGCCGATATTTTCAAGATAATGACAATTGAGAAATTCATCTCCTATCTGTTCCTGTCATTCATTTTGCTGATTGCATGCTTCAACGTCATCGGTTCCCTGTCGATGCTCATCATCGACAAGAAGAGAGATATGGAGACACTCCGCAGCCTTGGCGCAAGCGACAAACTCATTGCAAACATATTCATCATCGAAGGCTCCATAATATCCGTACTGGGCGCCTTTGCAGGTATTCTGCTGGGAGTGCTGCTCTGCTACATTCAGCAGGAATTCGGTATAATCACCTTTGGCGATGCTGCAAGCGGCTTTGTCATAGACCGTTACCCGGTAGACATTGTGGCAAGCGACATTGCAGTAGTATTTGCAACGGTCATTGCTGTCGGGCTTATTGCCATGGGGTTACCCGTAAGATACCTTACCGGCAGACTGCTTGCAGGCAGCAACGACTCCAAAGAAAACATCTGACAGAGCCGAACACCCGCTCCGGGCCATCCTGAAGGGGAAGAGAGAAAAGCTGGCAATATTCTTAACCCATTTTTACGTACATTTTCGTTTCTTTGTTGTATCTTTGAGGTCAGACCTTAAAGATTGTCTGCATTCGTTGCGAAATATTCAAGCCTGCTTGATATTATTTCGTCCGTTTCGGAATATCTTTGAAAAACATAAAACGAAAATATGAAACGACTACTCACATTGGCAATGGCTGTATTGTTGACAGTCATGGTTACATTTGCCGACAACGGCAAGAGAAAAGTGGCATGTATCGGCAACAGCGTAACATACGGATACGGACACCGTTCACCCGAAAAGAGTTCCTACCCGTCACAGCTTGCAACCATGTTGGGCGAGAGATACGAAGTTGGCAACTTCGGTAAATCGGGAGCCACATTGCTCCGTAAAGGCCATCGTCCCTACAACAAGCAGCAGGAATACACGGCTGCACTGGCTTTCGCTCCCGATATTGCAGTAATACATCTGGGGCTTAACGACACAGACCCGCGCAACTGGCCCGACCACCGCGACGAGTTTATCCCCGACTACCTTGCACTGATAGACACACTGCGTGCCATCAACCCCAAAGTAGAGATTTTCGTGTGTCGCATGACCCCCATTTTCAACCGCCATCCACGCTTCAAGTCGGGCACACGCGACTGGCACGCACAGATACAGAACACCATTGAGGAGATAGCACAGATAGCAGATGCAGCACTCATCGACCTTTACACCCCACTCTACAACCGCCCCGACCTTTTTGCCGACGCACTACACCCCAACGAAGAGGGAGCAGGCATAATAGCAAAGAGCGTTTACAGCGCTATCACCGGCGACTATGGAGGTCTGTCGTTGCCTGCCATCTATGGCGACAATATGGTTATACAACGCAACAAACCCTTTACGCTGAAGGGTACTGCCAATGCCGGCGACAAGGTTACAGCCCGTCTGGGAAAAGAGAAAAAAACCGCAAAGGTTAACGGCAACGGTAAATGGCAAATGGAATTCGAACCACTGAGCAGTGGCGAAGGGTTGAAGTTAGAGGTAAAATGCAAAGATAAAGAGATAACTTTCAGCAACATCGCGGTTGGCGAGGTTTGGCTCTGTTCGGGACAGTCGAACATGGCATTCATGCTGAAAGAGGGAACTTTTGCAAAAAAACACATAGCATCGTCAAAGGGACGCGGAATACGCATCTACGACATGAAACCCCGCGTAATAACAAACCCCGTAGCATGGGACTCGGCAGCACTTGAAGGGCTTAACCGCCACGACTACTACATACCCACAGAGTGGAAAGAGCTGTCACCCGAAAATGCGGCCGACTTTTCAGCTGTAGCCTATCACTTCGGAGCAATGCTCGCCGACACACTGCAAGTACCCATCGGACTTATATGCAACGCTGTAGGAGGTGCAACTGCCGAGTCATTCATAGACAGACGAACACTCGAATACCACCCTTACCTTGTGGATATTCTCTACAACTGGCGTTCGAACGACTTTGTACAGCCCTGGGTAAGGCAACGCTCTTCGCAGAATGTTGCCAACAGCAAAAACCCGCTGCAGCGCCACCCCTACGAACCCTGTTACCTGTTCGAAACAGGAATTGCGCCTATTTCGGGCTATCCGTTGCGAGGTGCAATATGGTACCAGGGAGAATCCAATGCCCACAACATCGAAGCCTACGAAGCACTCTTCAACGCAATGCTGAGCAGCTGGCGAAACGCATGGCAGGACGAAAAGATGCCATTCTACTTTGTGCAGCTGTCGAGCCTTAACCGCCCATCGTGGACATACTTCCGCGATGCACAGCGCCGCCTTGCCCTCGCTGCCGAAAATTGCGCAATGGCTGTATCCTCCGACCACGGCGACCCGTACGATGTACACCCCAAAGAGAAACAGCCAATAGGAGAGCGTCTTGCACGCCAGGCGCTGAACAACACATACGGCTACAAGAGTGTCACCCCCGAAGGACCCACCATAAAAGAGGCCGAATGTGACAAACATGGTACCGTCTGTCTTAAGTTCGACAATGCACAGGGGCTGACCACCGGCGATGGCAAAGAGCCACGCACATTTGAACTTGCTGCAGAGACAGGACTATTCTACCCTGCCACGGCAGCCATCAGGGGCAACTGCATTTATCTGAAGTGCAAGGAGGTAAAGAATCCGTCGCGCGTACGCTACGGCTGGCAGCCCTACACCACAGCCAACCTTATAAACAGCGACTCGCTGCCTGCAAGTACATTCCAGGAAAATATCAACAAATAAAACATATACCATGAAAAGGAACAGACTAAGCACACTGCTGTCATTGCTGCTCATCGGCGTATCGGCGATGGCACAGGTGACAGTATCGTGGGGAACAATCAACAAACGATACCCCGTTGAGGTAACAGCAGAAATCAAGCCGGTAAAGAACCCCTCACTCACAGCCTGGAAAGGCGAAAGAGTAAACATGCAGCTGGTTGTTGCCAACACCGGAGCCGAACAGGAAATTTCAATAAACTTCGATGACCTTACCGACGGCAAAGGCAACATTATTCCTGCCGCAAACATCAGAGGAGGTATTGTTGAACCTGTCATAGCAGACACCTTCACCGGTTGCAGCCGACACGAGATAGATGCACACGGAAACTATCCGACAGCAGACCGCATAACAATGACAGAAACTGCAAAAATTGCAGAAAAGGCTATGCGAGGATTGTGGATGACCCTTCAGGTGCCACGCGATGTAAAAGCCGGCACATACAACGGCAAAGTAACAGTAACGGCAGGCGAGAAGAAGAGCGTGCGCGAATATAAAGTAAAGGTTCTCGAATCGGCGCTTCCCGAACCCAAAGAGTGGAATTTCCATCTCGACCTGTGGCAGAACCCCTATGCCGTAGCCCGTTACCACAATGTAACCCCATGGTCAGAGGAGCATTTTGCTGTTCTGCGCCCATATATGGAGAAGCTTGCAGCAGGCGGACAGAAAGCCATCACCGCGACACTCATCGACAAGCCCTGGAACGGTCAGACACTCGACCCCTTCGGCAGCATGGTAACATGGATAAAGCTGGCAGATGGCCGCTGGATATACGACTTTACAATCTTCGACCGTTGGGTTGAGTTTATGTACGACTGCGGAATCAGCGAAGAGATTACCTGCTTCTCGATGATACCCTGGCGCTTGTCGTTCCGCTACTATGATCAGGCGACGGACAGCCACAAAGAGATAAAATGCGCACCCGGACAGAAAGAATACACCGAACACTGGGGTGGTATGCTGAAAGCCTTCCGCGCACACCTTGTGGAAAAAGGATGGCTCGACAAGACATTTATCTCAATGGACGAGCGCAGCATGAAACAGATGCAGGCTGCCATAAAGGTAATTCACGACTACGCCCCCGGCCTGAAAATATCACTTGCCGGAAACTATCACCCCGAAATTGAGAAAGACCTTTGGGACTACAGCGTAAACAACCATGGCGACGAAGGATTCCCCGAGGGAGTGGTTGAACGCCGCCGCAGCGAAGGCAAAAAATCGACCTACTACACATGCTGCTCGGCACAATACCCCAACGTGTTTACATTCACCGACCCCGCCGACTGCGAATATATTGCCCTTCACAGCCTTAAGATAGACGTTGACGGCTATCTGCGCTGGGCTTACAACAGTTGGACAGCAGATCCCGAAAAGGACAGCCGCTTCATATCCTGGCCTGCCGGCGACACATATATCATCTACCCCGGAAACACAAGCTCGATACGCTGGGAGAGATTGGTAGAGGGAATAGAGTCGTTCGAAAAGTGGCACATCATGATGAACGACGCAAAGAGCCGCAACGACAGGAGCATGCAGAAGAAGTTGAACAAACTGCTTGAAATTCTGGATATTAACAAGATTGCCGACGAAAGCGAAAGAATGACAGAGGAGTTCCGCAACGGACTCAACAAGCTGTCAGCTTCAAAGAAATACTAACCCTTAAAAACAGAAACAATTATGATCAGATTAAATGTATTTATCACTGTTAGCAGCGAGAACCGCGCTGCATATCTTGAAATTGCAAAAGAGCTTGTAGCCGCATCGCAGAAGGATGCAGGATGCATCGCATATGACATATTCGAAAGCAGCACTCGCCCCGAAGTGTTGATGTTCTGCGAAACATGGACCGACCAGGCAGCACTTGCAGCCCACGAAGCTGCACCCCACTTCACAAGCCTTGTACCAAAATTGTCAGAGCTGGGACAGATGAAAATCGAACGCTTCGAGTTCTAAGCAAAGTATTATAAGCCAAGAGGTTTCGTTGCACATTTGCAACGAAACCTCTTGGCTTATAAAGAAACATAATATAAAGTAAGTTCTATATAAGATCCTTCTTTTATTTATTGATGGAGGAAGTAAAACCTTCAAGGTTTATTTTACCCTTAATCTTTGGTTGCAATCATTTAAGGTAATAATATCTATTCTCTTCTTTTGCCGGGCAAAAGAAGCAAAAGCCCCGGCACACGGGACGCATCAGGCGGCTCTGCCTTTGTTCAGAAGTTGC
>CAJGDX010000002.1 GCA_904502185.1 uncultured Bacteroidaceae bacterium
TAATTTAGCTTGTGCGTAAACAAAAAAGCCTGTAGCTTAAGAAAACTACAGACTTTTCTGTCGGGGCGACAGGATTCGAACCTGCGACCACCTGGTCCCAAACAAAAAGTTGATGACGCTACCGTCTATATTTTGTAATTTAGCTTGTGCGTAAACAAAAAAGCCTGTAGCTTAAGAAAACTACAGACTTTTCTGTCGGGGCGACAGGATTCGAACCTGCGACCACCTGTTCCCAAACAAAAAGTTGATGACGTTACCGTCTATATTTTGTAATTTAGCTTGTGCGTAAACAAAAAAGCCTGTAGCTTAATAAAACTACAGACTTTTCTGTCGGGGCGACAGGATTCGAACCTGCGACCACCTGGTCCCAAACCAGGTGCGCTACCGGACTGCGCTACACCCCGAGTAGACCTATATTATTTCAAAAGGTCTAATGCCTTAAATACTTCCACCATTTTCTCCAATGCGCGGTCAACCTGCTCTCTTGTGTGAGTAGCCATCAGTGAGAATCTGATGAGTGTGTCCTGCGGTGAACATGCAGGGGGAACCACAGGGTTTATAAATATTCCTGCATCCCATAACATCTTTGTCACCATGAAAGTTTTGTCGGTGTCGCGGATGTAGAGAGGTATGATAGGTGTTGATGTGTTTCCAATTTCAAAACCGAGGTCGCGGAAGTTTTTCAACGCGTAATTTGTTACGTCCCAAAGGTTTGTAAGTCTTTCGGGCTCGGCCTTCATTATGTGCAGTGCTTCAATTGCTGCCGCAGTTGCTGCAGGCGTGTTGCTGGCACTGAATATGTATGAACGCGCGTTGTGACGTATGTAGTTGATGACCTCTTTGTCTGCTGCAACGAAGCCTCCGATGGTTGCGAGTGACTTACTGAATGTACCCATTATGATGTCCACATCTTTGGTCAATCCGAAGTGGTCGCATGTACCGCGGCCCTCTTTTCCGAGTACTCCAAGGCCGTGTGCCTCGTCTACCATTATGCTTGCGTTGTATTTCTCTTTGAGTCGAACAATCTCAGGCAGGTTGGCTACATCGCCCTCCATGCTGAATACGCCGTCTACTACAATGAGTTTGATTGTTTCGGGTGCGCATTTCTTAAGTTCGTTCTCAAGCGACTCCATGTCGTTGTGACGGAACTTGCGTGTAGTAGAGAATGAGAGGCGGCGTCCGTCTACGATAGATGCGTGGTCGAGCTCGTCGCAAAGTATTGTGTCGCGTCTGCCTGTTACGCATGAGAGGACTCCAAGGTTTACCTGAAAGCCGGTAGAGTAGACGAGTGCTTCGTCTTTACCTACGAATTCGGCAAGTTCGTTCTCCAACTGGATGTGGATGTCGAGTGTTCCGTTGAGGAAACGTGAACCGGCACATCCTGTTCCGTATTTTTTTACTGCTTCAATGGCAGCCTCCTTGATTTTGGGATGATTGGTCAAACCCAGATATGAGTTAGAACCGAACATCAAGACTTTTTTGCCATTCATTGTAACCTCGGTGTCCTGTTCGCTGTCGATGCAACGGAAATAGGGGTATACACCTTTTGCCATAAACTGCTGAGGCAGGTCGTATGAAGCATATTTTTCTTTAAGTAATCCCATTATATTGTGTTTTTTGTTTTCCTTGTGTGGATTTCTTTTTAATTGCTTATCCAAACTTTGTAGGCTGCAAAGATAATGATTATTTTTAACGTAGTATTACTTTTCGCCCTCTTTTTCTTTGAATGTTTTAATTTACTCGCAAAAAGGGAGGGGCTTTTAATACAAAAGAGAAGCAAAATGCTTCTCTTTTGTGATCCCGGCAGGATTCAAACCTGCAACCTTCTGATCCGTAGTCAGATGCTCTATTCAGTTGAGCTACGAGACCCTTTTCGTTTGACGCTGCAAAGGTACGTCTTTTTTTTAATGCTGCAAAGAATTTTGTCTTTTTTTTACGAAAAACTTTAATTTTTTTCTTTGCGTCCTGGGGTGTTATTCTATGAATCTTTCGTTGAACATGAACCAACCCAATGTTAATCCGACGTTTACGCGGCTTTTGTGCGAACTGTAGTAGTCGGCCCATGCTGCTAATGTCAGTGTGGAAAATTTACATGCCAGTGTTAATTCGCCTATGTATTCGATGCCGCTGAAGTGTTTTGCGTAGTATGAGCCGCCATTGCTGTCCTCCTTAATGGTTTTGTATGGGATGAAACTGTATGCCTCTCCTCGCAATTGCAGCATGTCGCTTATTTTATATATAGGTATAAGACCGATGGCACCATACTGATAAGCGCGATAGGCAGGGTCGTAGTTGAAGATGCTGTTCATGGTTGGAGTGAAAGCTCCCGCCTGCATCATCGAAGCCTGGTATGTTTCGGAGAGACCTCGTGTGGAGTAATAGCCTTTCAGGTATGTACCAACTGTGAATTTTTTTGACAGATTGTGGTAGTCTATACGTGTGTAGCTCATTTGCAGCCACGATTGGTGGTGTTTTTGTATGGGTATGTTTTTGTGGCTGTGGTGTTTTTCCTCTCCTGTGAATACTTGTGCAACAAGTGATTCATACTCTCCATTGGTTGGGTATGCCTTGGAATCAAGAGTGTTGCCCTCGAATTTCATTACTCCGCCGATGAGTGTCAATTTATTCTCGTCTTTGTGTGGGGTGTCGAGGTCGATGTTGTTGGACGGAATGTATTCATCCTTTATTTGTGCAACTCCTACGCCGAACTCAGCCTTGTGGCGCATGAGGAAGGGTAGCGCTATCTTTACCTTTACAAAACTCTCTCGTTCTCTGTTGAGGACAATGTTGTTCTCTTCTGCAAACATGTAGTATTTGTTGTAGTAGTTGATAAGGGAATGGCTTGCTACAAACTTTGTCGATACGGGAATGTCCAGCATGAAGTCTTGTCTTCCGCTTATCTGTATGTTGTTGTATGCGTTACCCACCTGTCCGTCAAGCGTCAGTGCCTTTACCTGTGGCTTGAGTCCGTGATAGTTGATTCCAAAATATATCTGGTTGGATGTACTTGTGGAGATTGCGCCACCAATGTGCAGGGCGATTGGTTCGCGCATCTCTATGTCGAGGTGGAGCGTGTAGGTGCTGTCTTTGTCGTTGAATTTGGCATGTGGAATGATGGATGCAATGGTATTTCCAGACAGAAGTCGGAAGTAGGCCTTCTTGCACTCCTCGTATGTGAATATATCATTCTCTTTTTTGTGAAATTCGCTCTTGATGTACTTTTGCTCCTCTTTGGGTACTCCGCTAATTTCAATCTTTTTGAAACGGATTGGTGGCATTTTCGATTTGAATGCCTCTCGTTTCGCTTTCAGTTCGGTGGCGCTGGTTCGTCTGGGTACGCGCTGTTTGATGCTGTCGATGAGTGCAATGGTGTTGGTGTATCCTAATGCGGATAAGGTGTTTAGCTTGTCGAATTGAAGCAGAGATATTTCGTCGAGTTTCATGTTTACGACAATTCCTTCCGATTCGGGTATGGTGTAATTACTTTTGTCCATTACAAGATTCTCGACCTGGCTCATGAGGTCGCCTTCTTTGGGAAGCGGTGGGTTTTTGCTGACTACACTACCTATTATGTAGTCAGGGTTGAACTCGCTTTGCATGACGTCGGCAGGGAAGTTGTTGTATATACCACCGTCGTACATGAGTATACTGTCTTTTTTAATGGGTTTAAAGACAAAGGGAAAGGTCATCGAAGCTCGTACAGCATCGCTGAGGTCGCCGTTGTTGTATATTACCTGTTTCTTGTTGTATACATCTGAGGCTACGCATCTGAATGGTACCATCAGACTGTCGAAATTGCTTTTGCAGGCGGCATTTGCTTCTGTGAATATTTCGAGGAAGCCGAGGTTCATTTGTGTGGGGTCGACAAGTGTTATCGACGGCATTACCAGACGCAGTGAGTCTCTTGTGTCTATGCGTAGGTTAAGTATGTCGGGGCGTGATTCGTTGCGACGGAAATAGAAAATATCGTTTTTGTCCATTTTTCCGCTGTACCAACGTTTGAATTCCTCGGATGCTATGATGGCTTCCATCTCTTCGGGACTGTATCCCATGGAATAAAGGGCTGCAATGATGGCGCCCATAGATGTGCCGGATACGTAGTCTATGGGTATGTTGTTTTCCTCAAGGGCTTTTATCACACCAATGTGTGCAAGTCCTCGAGCGCCACCTCCGCTCATGACCAATCCTACTTTTTGTGAATTTGCGGGTGTGACGAGTAATATAATAAGGATAAGGAACAGAAATCTCTTCATTATCGTTGGCTCTTGCATTTTTTTTGCAAACTTACTAAAAAAAATATTTTTGTACCTTTTTTTATTACTAAATAAGCCTAATACAGCGACGCTGCATTAGGCTTATTTGAATTTATTGGTGATTTTTAGTATTTGTCTTCAGGTTTTGAGGGGTCGGTGATTACACCTTTGGGGACAATCTCGAAATAGTCGAGCATAAGTCCTACATTGTCGTAGGGTGTACTTACGTTCTTAAGTCGTACCCAGTGGTCGGTTCCTTCGCTCAGGTGTACTGTTGCAAGGATGGCACGTACTGTGAGCTCCCAGTCGCGGATGGTCTGTCCCGGTAGTCTGACAATGGATGCGGGAGCTTTCATGAAGCCACGGTTGCGCATAGCCTTGTCGTTCTCGTAATCGGCCTCTGCGTCGCCGGTGTCTGCCAACCATGCTACGCGTGTGATTGAAGTGTATGAATCGTTACGCATGTCTATGGGGAGTCCTGTTACCTTTCCGTCTACGTAGAACTGTCCGATTCCTCGGTTGCTCCACATCTGGTAACCGAATCGGAGTTCGTATGTGCCTTCGGGTACATAAGGCAAACGGTGTGCGAAGTCGTAGTTTCCAATCAGCTCAAGCTCGTCACCCTGATATGTTCCGGGGCCGTTTCCTGTGGGAGGATACATTGCAATCTTGCCGTCAGGGGTGTAAAATTTGAGGCGTTCGCAATAGTTGTCGGGAATCATTACCTGCTGGTTGTCGCCATCTTTCTGACGCCAGCGTACATTGTTGTTGGTAAGCTCGGGCCAGAATGAGAGGTAGTCCCAACGCATGCGCTCGTTCAGAATGTTGCCCTGCATTTCAACTTTGTTGTAAATGATGGGGCGGTCGATGATGTGGATAATACCATTAAGCGCATTCTGGTCGAAGTCGGTGATTCCCAATTCGCTGATAACGCGACTTGCGGGGTAGACAATGGCGTTCATGTGCTGGCGCATGTCGGGGTTATGGAAACGCTTGCCTTTGTCCTGTGCATAGTTCAGTACTATTTCGCCTGTCAGTTCGGGGTTTGTGAATGGCTTTGTCACCTTAAGGGTGGTATAGGGCATCATTGTCTCGAAATAGTCGTATCTGTCGTGTACGTTTGGCAGGTTTACTTCTGAATCGAAACCTGAGAAGTTACATTTGTAGTTCTCCATGACAAATCCGCCGGTGCCGCTTCCGCTGGCATACTGCAACTGTCTGTCGATGATGTGGTATGAGATGAAACGGTTGAGGGGGTTGTTACGACTTGTATAGTCATTTTCTTCAACTACGTCGTAGAAATCCTTTCCGTACCATTTGTTTGCAAGTTCTATAAGGTCCTCGATGCTCTTTATATCGTACTTCTCTTCGAGCATCTTGTTGGGGAGAACAAGCAGGGTGTTTTTGTAGTATTTCGTGTCGGGGTAGGGAACCATGTTGTCGCTGAACAGGGCTTTCTCCTTTTTGCCGCCGAGGTCGTATGTGGGGTCAAAATGTCTGCGAAGCGAATCTTCGAGTCCAGTGAGTGCAAGAGCCTCTGAATAGAGGCTGAATTCGGGCTGGCTCTTCAAAAGGTCGGGTAGAAGCTCGGTTGAGGGGTTCAATGCTCTGTCGATTGTCTGAACAACGCCGTTTTCGACTTCTGTGTCTGATATGATGATTTTTGAGTTGTTGTTGATTACCGGGTAAACCTTTCCTACCTCGTCAACTTGCCAGTTGATGGTCATGAAGCGGTCGTTGAAGTTCGACTGGGGGAAAGCACCCTCGTTGAGGTCTATAGTCAGAAATCCTTTGCTTATCAGGTGGTTCTTGGCAATTTCGCTTGCCATAGAGTCGCTGAGGTCTTCGAGACGTGGTGAGTGGATACCTGTGTCGAAAAATTCTTTTTTGCTTATTTCGCCGGCTTCAAGCGCTCTGACATTTTCCCAATAGATCGAGTCCTGCTCGAAGAGGAATCTTTCAATGGCCTCGTTGGTGGGCGCAAAGCAGGTGTAGCTGCCGTATGTGGACAGCAGAGAGAGTATGTTGCCTGTTGAGTTTTTGCCTACTCTTCCTCGTTTGAGGATGTATGTGAAACTTGAAAAAATATCCTCTCTGTTTTGCAGATAATCGGCAATTGTTTCGCCTGTGAAAGTGTATCTGTTTCTTTGGTCAATCTCCTCGGTACATGAGGAAAGGGCAACAGATGCAGTTGCTAGTAAAACGAAAAATTTTGTCAGTAGGTTAAGTTTCATTTGCATATGATTTTATGGGTGTATTTTTATAATTTGTTTTGAAGTGTTAAAGATAGTGTGTTTTGTTGAACTTTGCAAGTATATAACCTTAAATATGACAATTTATCATGTTTTTTTTATTCTATGAGGTTGTTCTATTGCTATTTTTTGTAATTTTGCCATTCGAATTTGGGGGCGTGACTGTTTTCTCATTTTTCCGTCTCTGTTTTTATTGTTGTAATATATGTCGAATCTCGGTAAATTCTTTTTATATTTTTTGCTGCTTGCCGTATGTTCGTGCAGCAGTTTTGTACCACTTGAACGTTCGGAGTTCCAGCGCTCCGATTCGGCCCTTGTTGCTTACCTGAACAACGAGGGAATAGAGGTTACTGATAGAAACAGTATTGATTTTCTGAATGGAGGTGTGGAGAAGTTCCCCCGTCTCTTCGAGGATGTGCGCAATGCAAAACATCATATTCATCTTGAGTATTTTAATTTCAGAAACGATTCGTTGAACGAGATTCTTATTTCTCTGCTTGCCGAAAAGGCAAAGGAGGGGGTCGAGGTTCGTGCCCTTTTCGATGCTTTCGGAAATGCTTCGAATAACAAGCCGCTGAAAAAGCGTCATCTTGAGGAGATACGTTCAAATGGTATTGAAATTGTCAAGTTCGACCCTATGAGCTTCCCGTGGATTGATTATGCCTTTGCCCGCGACCATCGCAAGATAGTTGTGATTGACGGCAAGATAGGTTACACGGGTGGAATAAATGTGGCAGATTACTATGTCGATGGCCTTGAGGGTATAGGCAAATGGCGCGATATGCACGCAAGGGTCGAGGGCGAAAGTGTGGCTAAACTTCAAGATATTTTCCTTGCTATGTGGAATGGGGCGACCGGGCAGACTGTGTCGGGCGAGTGCTACTATTCGCCACTCTCTGAAAATGTGAAAGATGTTGATATTGCTGTAGTTGACCGTTGGCCAGGAAAAAATCCCAAACAGATGCGCCGCATCTATGCAAATGCCATAAATCTGGCTAAGGACAGTGTTCAAATTATCAATCCATATTTCGTCCCTACACCTATCATACGCAAGGCTTTGAAAAAGGCTGTTGCCGATGGAGTGAAGGTTGAAATTATGATCTCTGCAAAGTCTGATATTCCTTTTACCCCTGATGCATCGTATCATGTGGGAAACAAACTGGCAAAGCTTGGTGCAGATGTCTATCTTTACAATGGTGGCTTCAACCACTCGAAGGTGATGAGTGTTGATGGCAGTTTCTGCACAGTTGGTTCGACAAACTTGAACAGTCGCAGTCTTTTCTACGACTACGAGGAGAATCTTTTTATTTTCGACAAGGAGGCTACCGCGCGTCTGAATGAGTGTTACAATGCTGATAAACGTGAGAGCTATAAACTTACCCGCGAGGTGTGGAAGAAACGTTCCTGGTTTAAAAAGCTTAGTGGATGGTTTGCCAATATATTGACTCCATTTATATAGTAGGAGTTGTATATAATATAAAGCGTCGGTGCTGCGTAGAATAAGTTTCTATGCAGCACCGACGCTATTTAAAGTAATCTGAAATTCTGTTATTTTCTTGAGATTCCGGCTTTTCCGCTTCCTATCTTACCTTGAGGGGTGATGGTTGCAGCATCGCTCTCCATAATGTGGCAACGTCCATTGTTGTAGAATATCACTTCGGCAGTTCCGCTTTTGTCGGTGCGCAGCAATGGATTCCAGTAGAGTGTGCGGCGGTAGTCTGTTTCGCCGGGGAGGGGTGACTTCTTGTAGTCGGGTGAGTAGAACTCTCTCACTGTTGAGTAACCTTCGACATAGGTTACACGTTGACCTTTTACATCGTAGGGGGTGGCAGCTCTTTTGCGTGGATAGATGAGCGCAAGGTAGTGCTTTTGATTGCTAAGGTCTATCAGCGGGCTGTTGGGATACATGTTTTTGTGTGACAGACGCAGATGTTCATGGGCGTATGGGTTATTGAAGAAGAGAATGTATTCCACCTCTTCGAGGTTGATGTGTCCCGCATATATTGCCGGAATTGTTGAACCCCATACGCTTCCTTCTCTTCGCATTGGAATAAAGGTTACTGCTGTGTTTTTGTATGAAAGTATGTCTGTCGACCCATCCGCGTTCATGTGGCGTGGGGCTTTTTGCAGCAGGTAGCTGTTGATGTTTCCCAATAGTTCGCCCTTGTCGTAGAAATCTTCACTTTCGTTCTGTACATGGAATACTTCACAGTCGAGATAGTTCTCCTGTTCTTTTATGGTTATGCCGGGGAGTAAAAGGTAATCCTCTACCTGTACGGCATTAGGGATTGCAACTTCCGAAGTGGGATAGTGCACAATGGGCTTTGGAGTATTTGTCTCCCATTTGTCATATACGCGCAGATGGGACATAGGCGCTCTGTTTATTTTTATTCGGGCATCTTTTTTCAGTCGTGTTTCGTCTTTGGCAAGGAAGAGTATGAGGTTCCAGTCTTCGTCGAAATCTGCAAATTTGAAGTTGAACTCTCCTTTTTCGTTTGTGATGACACTGTTGCTTTGCACCGAAGCTCCATCGGGCGAATAGGCTCTCATTATCACTTTTATGTTGTCGAGCGGTTTGTTGTGTGAAAGGGCGAGAACCTGTCCGTCTATAGTGATGCCATCTTCGAGGTAATTGGTTATTTTGAAGGGTTTTACACCGCTCATTGTCTGCCACTCGTATCTTCTCCAGCCTTGCACCATCATCAAGTGGTCGAGCGCAGTGTTGTGCTGCTCATCGTCCTGTTCGAAATAGTATTCGGGGTTGGCAATGTATCCTTTCAGGTCGCTTGATAGCAGCAGGTCGGTGCAGATGTTGTCGGTGTAGTTGCCACCGTTTTCCACGTCGCCGTCGCGTACGGCAAGGCTCATGAAGGTTTCAACAGGGCTGCCTGCCGTGTCGGTGACTTTTGCTGATAATTTGACCTTTTCGTAGGGTTTGTAACTCTCTTTGTCGAAATTGATATTTATGTTTATTCCGGTTGGCATGTTGTTGCGTACGAACAGCATGCGCTCGGCAACCACTTTACCCTTGTCGGTGTAAAGGGTTATCTGTTGTGCGCCGGGCAGCAGCTTCTCCTTGCTGATGGATAGGTTCGCGCTGTTATTGTTCCATTTCAGAGTGTCGAAGTGGGAGAGTATTCCGCGGCAGAGAAGGGTGGCGCCTATTGTTTGCTCCTTGACGTTGCTGCGTTTAATATATACGCGTATGCTGTCATCCTTCTGATTGTCGACATGCATTGTATAGCCGCTCTTTTCGGCTTTCGGCAGTTTGAATTTATACTCTTTTCCGTTGTAGGTTACTACTGCAGTGTTGCTTGAGTTGTCGGAAGGTGTATGGGTGAAGCTTCCCATTCCTTCGTGCAGTATGCGTATGCTTTTGCCATTGATGTTTATTGGTTCGTCGAGCTGTACGGGCATGCCTGATTCGTCAGTGGCTTTGAAGGCTATGCGCGATTCAATGCCTTCTACCAGTGTACCTCCTTCGGGGTAGAAATCAATATTGAGTTTATCTGCTTTTTTTGCCGATTTTCTCGTCTCTGTGGAGCGTTGGGTGTTGGTGGTGGTGAACTGCATCTGTGCATAGTCGCCATCTTTTTCGGGTGCATCGTATACGGGGAATACTCGTGAAAAGTAGCAGCCCTCGCCGAAATTCTGCATTTCGCGAGTGTATGCTCTCACCTCGTAGAAACCTGAACGAAGTGCGTTTATAACGTTGATTTTGTTGGAGAATCCCTCTTCGAATGTCTCGCGTCGGCTGATGAGGTTTAAGTTGCCGTAGCATCGTCCAGATACGAGTTTCAGCTTCTTGTATGCTATAATATCTCCTTCGGGGGTCAGCAGTTCTACATACAGCACACGGCTTTTTGCAATGGGGAGCAGTGTTCCTGCATCTACTACGTAGGCACTGAACCAGATGGTCTCTCCAATATAGTATGCTTTGTTGTCGAAATGCAGAAAGACCTTCTCCTGTGGGCAGTTCTGGTTGAAGGATGCGATGTGTGCTGCAAAAGTTTTAAGACGTGTGTATGGGTTATCCTGGGCTTTCATGCCGATGCCTGAGAGCAGGATAAGCGCGATAAAAAATAATTTCTTCTTCATATCCCTTAGTTGTTTAATCTACAAATTAAATATTAAAGGATGAGGAATTATAGCTTTTTATGTCTAAAAAATGTTAAGGTATGCCGTTTTGCAATAATATTTGCTAATAATTCCAATTTCGTTAGGAAGATTGCTATTTTTTTGTAAATTTGCCACTGAGAAAAATATTTCCCATGAAATATGTAGCCTTGCCTACCGAAGAATCTCGCAAATTGTCATTCTATCTGGCAATGGAAGAGTACGTGGCCCGTCATCTTGTGGCGGACGACTATTTTTTTATGTGGCAGGTGAGGCCTACGGTCATCTTTGGACGCAATCAGCTTATTGACACAGAAGTGGATGTGGAGTATTGTCGCCGGAATTCCATTGAGATGTATCGTCGCAAGAGTGGGGGCGGTTGTGTCTATGCCGACCTCGACAACATAATGTTCTCATACATAACCCCTACAAGTAATGTCAATTTCACCTTCGACCGCTATATGCTGATGGTGGAGCATACATTGCGTAAATTGGGCGTGGATGCCCGCACCACCGGACGCAACGATATTCTTGTTGACGGAAAGAAAATTTCAGGTAACGCTTTTTATCATTTGCCGGACAGAAGCATAGTTCATGGAACAATGCTCTACAATACGGATGTCGAGAGGATGGCACTTTCCACAACCCCTTCGGATGCGAAACTAAAGAGCAAGGGTGTTGAGTCCGTGCGTCAGCATGTAACTACGCTCAATCGTTATATATCGTTGTCTATCGAAGAGTTCAAACAGTTTGTTCGCAAAGATTTGTGCGATGGCGAAGTGGTGCTGGACGAAACAGCCATTCAGCAGATAAAAGAGATTGAACGTACCTACCTGACCGATGAGTTTATCTATGGACACAATCCTGCCTACACTGCTGTGGTGAAGCGCAGAATAGAGGGCGTGGGCGAGTTTGAGGCGCGTATGGAGTTGCGCGACGGAGTGCTGAAAAAACTCAATCTCATAGGCGACTATTTTCTTGTCGGCGATATTGATACTGCATTGCTTCAGCCTCTGATAGGGGTGGCTTTTTCACCCGAAGCGGTTGCCGAACGACTCTCCGACGTAAAAATGGAGAATATAATAATGAATCTATCCAAACAACAATTTATAAACTTCTTATTTGATAAATAATGGAAAATAAAAGAACCTGTCTTTATGACAAACATGTGGCGCTGGGTGCGCTGATAAGCCCGTTTGGTGGTTTTGATATGCCTATACAATATACAAACATTGTCGAGGAGCATAATGCGGTTCGCAAGGCTTGCGGCATCTTCGACGTTTCGCACATGGGAGAGGTTCTTGTTACCGGTCCCGAGAGCGAGAAGTTTGTAAATTACATTTTTACAAATGACATTACCGATGCTCCCGACGGAAAAATCTATTATGGCATGATGCTGCATCCTACAGGCGGAGTGGTGGACGACCTTCTGGTGTATAAGATGGGCGACAAACGCTTCTTCCTTGTTATAAATGCAGCAAACATCGACAAGGATGTTGCATGGATAATGCAGCACGCCGAAAAATTCGATGTTGTGGTAGAGCATCAGAGCGACAAGTATGGCGAGGTTGCCGTGCAGGGTCCCAAAACCGAGGAGATTGTAGAGAGAATACTTGGTATTCCTTGCAGCGAAATGACCTTCTATACCTGTAAGGAGGTGGAGTACGATGGCGAAACAATTATTATAAGCCGCACAGGTTACACCGGCGAGGATGGATTCGAACTTTATGGTTCGCATGACTTTACAAATGCCGTTTGGGATAAACTGGTAGGTAGTGGCGAGGTTCTTCCCTGTGGACTAGGCTGCCGCGACACATTGCGTTTCGAGGTGGGATTGCCGCTCTACGGCGATGAACTTACCGACGAAATTACACCTTTGGAGGCGGGACTCGGTATCTTCGTTAAACTGGAGAAAGATGAGTTTATAGGAAAAGAGGCTCTTGCACAGCAGAAAGCTGAGGGACTGAAACGCAAGATTGTGGGCATTGAACTTGCCGACAAGGCTATTCCCCGTCACGGATATGATGTAGAAGCAGATGGCAAGGTAATTGGTACAGTAACCACCGGCTACAATTCAATCTCCACCGGCAAGAGTGTGTGTATGGCATTGATAGATGCAGAATACTCTAAACTTGGCACCGAGGTTGCAGTGCGCATACGCAAGAAGGTGTTCCCCGGTGTTGTCACCAAAAAACGTTTCTACGACAAGAATTACAAAAAATAAATTTCCAACATTTAAATATTTTATACTATGAGCAAAATTATAGAAGGACTCTTCTACGCAGAGTCACACGAGTATGTTAAGATTGAAGGTGAATTCGGTTATGTAGGTATCACAGACTATGCACAGCACGAGCTGGGCAACGTGGTATATGTGGATATGCCCGAAGTGGACGACGAAGTTTCTGCAGGCGAAGATTTCGGTGCAGTTGAGAGCGTAAAGGCTGCCAGCGACCTTATCTCTCCCGTCAGCGGTACTGTTGTAGAGATAAACGAAGCTCTTGCCGACAGCCCCGAACTCATCAATCAGGACCCCTATGCAAACTGGATCATAAAGGTTCAGCTCTCTGACGCTTCGGAGACAGAGAACCTGATGGATGCAGCTGCATACAAAGAGTTCATCAAAGAGTAATACAATTTTAATGGAGAATAGCGGAGGAGGTGTCCTTTGAGCATATTAAAGGCGCTTCCTCCTCAAATATTACAATTGAAATGAAATATTTTCCACATACCCAACAGGATATTGAACAGATGTTGCAGGTAGCCGGCCTTAAATCGCTCGACGACCTTTTTGCCGAAATACCCGAACAACTGCAGTTCAATCGTGAATTTGCACTTCCCGAGGCTATGTCCGAGGTGGAGATTCGCAAATTCTTTGAAACTCTCGGTGGCAAAAACAGCAACCTGACCTGTTTTGCCGGTGCGGGAGTAGAGGACCATTATGCACCCTCCATAATAAACCCCATAATTTCGCGTGGCGAGTTTCTTACAGCATACACACCCTATCAGCCCGAAATTTCGCAAGGAACATTGCAGTATATCTTCGAGTATCAGTCGATGATTACCGAACTTACAGGCATGGATGTTACCAATGCTTCGATGTACGATGGCTGTACAGCAACTGCCGAGGCTATGATGATGTGTGTGGCTGCTGCCAAAAAACGCAACAAGGTTCTTGTTTCGTCAACCGTTAACCCCAAAGTGAAACGCGTGGTGGAGACATACGCAAAATACAATGGAATAGTGGTTGAATTTATCGACGAGAAAGAGGGTGTAACCGACTTGCAGCAGCTTGCTGAAAAGGTGTCGTCAGGTGATGTCGCCGGAGTTATTCTGGCGCAGCCCAACTTCTATGGAATAATAGAGGACTATTCGGGTGTTGCCGATGTGTGCCACTCAGCAAAATCGCTTATGGTGATGAATGTGAATCCTTCGTCGCTTGCCGTGCTTAAGACTCCGGCAGAGTGGGGCGCTGACATCGCTTGCGGCGATGGACAGTCGTTGGGAATTCCAATGTCGTATGGTGGCCCCTATGTAGGTTTCCTTGCTTGTAGCAACGCTCTTGTGCGTAAACTTCCCGGACGCATTGTGGGATATACAACCGACGTCGATGGCAAACGTGCATTTGTGCTTACATTGCAGGCGCGTGAGCAGCATATACGTCGCGAAAAAGCAAACAGCAACATCTGCTCGAACCAGTCGCTGATGGCGCTCTATGTGACAATATATATGTCGCTTATGGGTAACAAAGGTCTTAAAGAGGTGAATGAACTTTCGTACAGTGGAGCCCACTATCTTGCCGAACAGCTTGTGGCAACCGGTAAATGTTCTATGGCCTTTGACAAGCCTTTCCTCAATGAGTTTGCTGTAAAGACAAACGTGTGTGCCAAGAAAATACAGGCAGCTCTGCTCGAAAAGGGAATCCTTGGCGGTGTACGTATAGCCGACGATATGTTGCTCTTCTGTGTGACCGAGCAGCGTACAAAGGCTGAAATCGATGCATTGGTCGAAGTTGTAAAAAATATTTAAAGTGAGGAGGATTGCAATATGATACGTAATTATGATAAATTGATATTTGAACTCTCAAAAGAGGGTCGCATAGGATATTCTCTTCCTAAAAACGAATTGTCGCAGTACAACGTAGCTTCGTTGCCGGCTGAATTGCAGCGCACATCGACTCCCGAACTTCCCGAAGTTACCGAGTTTGATGTTGTTCGTCACTATACAAACCTCTCAAACAAGAATTTCGGCGTAGATACAGGCTTCTATCCTCTTGGCAGTTGTACAATGAAGTACAACCCTCGCATCAACGAAGAGATATGTTCGCTGCCATCCTTTACCGGACTTCACCCCGAACAGCCTGCCGAGTGTGCGCAGGGTGCGCTCGAGGTTTATTACAACCTTGCGGCATCGCTTGCCGAGATTAGCGGACTCTCTGCATTTACTCTGAATCCGTATGCAGGAGCACACGGCGAACTTACCGGTCTGATGATAATGCGCTCTTATCACATACAGCGTGGCGACCTAAAGCGTACAAAAGTGATAGTTCCCGATAGCGCTCATGGCACCAATCCTGCCAGTGCGGCAGTCTGCGGTCTTGAAATTGTAGAGGTGAAATCTACAGCAAATGGAACCGTGGATGTTGAGGATTTGAAACCTTTGCTTGATGACACCATTGCAGGTATTATGATGACCAACCCCAACACGCTTGGTATATTCGAGACTGAGATTCCCGAAATTTCACGTCTTGTACACGAATGTGGCGGTCTTCTTTACTACGATGGAGCCAACCTCAACGCTCTTCTTGGTAAATGCCGTCCCGGTGACATGGGCTTTGACATCATGCACATCAACCTGCACAAGACCTTCTCTACACCCCATGGTGGCGGTGGTCCCGGCGATGGTCCTGTTGGTGTACGCGCCGGTCTTGAGAATCTGTTGCCTAACCCCCAGGTGAAGAAAGATGCCGATGGCAAATTCTATTTGGATACAGATGATACATCTTTGGGCTATGTATCCAACTATCTTGGCAACTTCGGAGTGATTATGCGTGCATACACATATATCCTCACTCTCGGACGTGAGAATGTGAAGATGGTAGGCCCGCTTGCAGTACTCAATGCCAACTATGTGAAAGAATCTTTAAAAAATGAATATTATTTGCCTATTGAGGGCGTTTGTAAACATGAATTTGTGTTTGATGGCCTTGCCGACAAATCAACAGGTGTTACTACGCTTGATATAGCTAAGCGTTTGCTTGATTATGGTTATCATGCTCCTACTATTTATTTTCCGTTGCTATTTCATCAGAGCATAATGATTGAACCTACGGAAACCGAGAGCAAGGAGACTCTCGATGAGTTTATTGCAGTGATGAAAGTTGTTGCAAAAGAGGCAATTGAGAATCCCGAGATTGTCAAGACAGCTCCTCACACAACACCTGTTCGTCGTCTTGACGAAACTACTGCAGCCCGTTTCCCGAAAGTAACTTATAAACAGATGAATGGATAAGTAAAATGGATAACCACTCTCTGATAGTAAAAAAATGCGCCAGTCGTGGCGCATTTTTTTACTATCTATCGTTATTTTCGATAGATGCTATCGTAAAAAGTGAATATTTTGTGTGAAAAAATTGCAATATTCTTGGTAACTTTGCACGCGTTTAAGTGAAATATATTTAATAATAAAAAACCACTAACTATGTTTAAAATTTTCCACGGTTATCACCTTGTCGAGTCCTACCACGAGTGGAAGAAGGCTCACAGAGTGGATGACAAAACTGTTTCAAGAGCTGTCAAGCTCGTACTGGCTGCTGTGGTAGCTCTCTTGGTGTGGTGTCTCCCTGTAGAGAACTGGATTCCCGGAATGACTATCATCCAGAAACGCACACTCGCTATTTTTATTTATGCTATCCTTATGTGGCTTTTCGAAGCTGTTCCTGCTTGGACAACTTCAGTGTTGGTCGTGGTTCTTCTACTCTTCACGACCTCTAACAGCAGTTTGGTGTTCTTCGAGAATGCAGCGCCTGAGGTACTTGGTGCACAGACAAGCTACAAATCTCTGCTTCACTGCTTTGCCGACCCCATCATCATGCTCTTCATTGGAGGATTCGTGCTTGCGATTGCTGCATCGAAGACCGGTCTCGACCTATTCCTTGCGCGTGTGATGCTCAAGCCTTTCGGTAAGAAACCTGCAATGGTTCTTCTCGGATTCCTTATGGTGACAGGTATCTTCTCAATGTTCCTTTCGAATACTGCAACAGCTGCGATGATGCTTACATTCCTCGGTCCCGTTCTTAAGGCACTCCCTGCCGACGGAAAGGGAAAGACAGCTCTTGCACTTGCTATTCCTATTGCAGCCAATGTCGGTGGTATGGGTACACCTATCGGTACACCTCCCAATGCAATCGCTCTCAAGTATATGTCAGAAATCGGAATAGAGATTGGTTTTGGTCAGTGGATGTTATTTATGATTCCCTTTACCCTTCTTCTTCTCTTCCTTGCTTGGCTCATGCTTATAAAGCTTTTCCCCTTTAAGGCTAAGGAGATTAATCTCAATATAGAAGGTGAACTTAAGAAAGACTGGAGGTCAATTGTTGTTTATATCACATTTGTCTTTACTGTGCTTCTTTGGGTTCTTGACAAGGCAACAGGTGTCAATGCAAACGTAGTTGCTATGCTTCCTGTTGGTGTATGCGCTATCATTGGAGTTCTCACAAAGCGCGACCTCGAGGAAATTAGCTGGTCTGTTCTGTGGATGGTTGCCGGAGGTTTTGCTCTCGGTGTTGGCCTTCAGGAGACCGGTCTTGCACAGACTCTTATTGATGCTATCCCCTTCGGCTCATGGCCTGCACTTGTAATGGTAATCGGCTCAGGACTCATCTGTTATGCAATGGCTAACTTCATCTCTCATACTGCGACTGCATCTCTCCTTGTTCCCATCCTTGCGGTGGTTGGAGCAAGTATTGCAGGAAACCTTGCGCCTCTCGGTGGTGTTTCAACACTCCTCGTAGGTGTGGCTATCGGTTCATCATTGGGTATGGTACTTCCCATCTCTACACCTCCCAATGCTATTGCGGCTTCTACTGGTATGATTGAGCAGAAAGATATGGTTAAGACAGGCCTTATTATGGGTATTCTCGGTCTTGTACTTGGCTACGGAATGCTTATTGTTCTTGGTTCAAGCGGATTCTTCGGATAATAGAATTACATATTATATAAGTATTAAGAGAGCAGCCTCATGCTGCTCTCTTTTTTTGTTTAAAGTGAATATTTTTGTAAAATAAACGGATTTATACATTTTTTTTGTATAAAAGTTTCTTTTTTTGAGGAAAAATTCATATATTCGCAAAAACAGAAGTTTTGTATGGAATTGCGACAACTGAAATATTTTGTAATGAGTGCGGAGTATCTGAATTTTTCAGAGGCTGCCAAACATCTGTATATTACACAGAGTACTTTGTCGCAGCAGATTAAGCAACTTGAAAATGAACTTGGATTCCCTCTCTTCTTGCGCAACAGCCGTCATATTATTCTGACAGAGGCAGGGGAGGAGTTTCTGCCTTTCGCACAAAAGACCATTCAGGATGCCGAAGATGGTGTGCAGCGTCTTTTCGATCTTCAGAATGTAAAGACCGGCACTTTGCGTGTGGGTGTAACATATAGTCTCAGTTCGGTGCTTACCGAGGGGTTGCTGCGCTTTATGAAGCAGTATCCCAATGTCAAACTTGAGATTTGCTACGAAACGGTGAATAGTCTGCTGGTGTTGCTTAAGGCCCGTAAACTTGACTTTGTGCTTTCGTATAAGCCGGTGAATGAAATGCCGGAGATAGATACAATATCATTGTTCGAAAATTCTCTGTCGGCTGTGGTTTCATCTACTCATCCGCTTGCCGAAAGAAAAAAGATTACTCTTTCCGAGTTGCAGACGACTTCTCTAGTTCTTCCTTCTCGCGAATTACAGGCACGAATGATGCTAGAAAGGCTAATGGAGGGCAAGGATTTTGTCTTGACATCGCAGGTGGAACTTAATGAGACTAATATTCTTTTACAATTGGTTGCAACGGGGAATTATGTAACCGTGTTGTCTGCATCTGCGGTGTTTGGAAGTAAACGCTTCAAGGCTGTGCCGCTTGACGAACCGGGGAATTTGATGGAGGCTTCCATGCTGACGCTA
The DNA here is from genome assembly GCA_904502185.1 of uncultured Bacteroidaceae bacterium. GTDB lineage: Bacteria > Bacteroidota > Bacteroidia > Bacteroidales > Bacteroidaceae > HGM04593. The sequence goes on from CAJGDX010000002.1 coordinate 18,797, forward strand.
AAAGGTGCTTATCAAAAAGCATCAGCAAAGGAATTTATAGATATATTGCTCGATACCGATGCAGTTAAACGGCGAGCGATTATCAGTTGCGATTAGATGTGCCTGTGGTGCGCAAACCTGTCGCAATATAGTGGTTAATAATAATTTGTGGAATTTTAAAATTTGTTGATTATGATTTGGCCGGTTATTTTTGTTGTGTTTGTGATTGGTTTTGTATTTATTTGTATCGATAAATTTCGTATAGTGATACGTAAGGAGCGAGAACGCCGTAAGGTAATCGATGAAATGGAAGTCCATGAATTGTTTGAGCATTATAAAAAATCGTTCGATTTTAATTAAGATATATTGCTCTGTTTTCTGTAATTGTGCTTCACAAATCCTTTTTTTAATCTTTAATAGCTTGCGTGAATATGTTCATGCAAGGGTGTCGCTGCTGTCATTCCTGTAGTTCTGTGTTTGAGTGCGGCAAGGATTGCAACGCTCGTTTTTGTGTTAAAACTGACACAAAATGTGTGGTGGGGCGAGTTATCTTTGTGCATTGAAAACAGTTCTGCTTGGAGCTTGCTTAAATAAACAAAAAACAGACAGAAAAGGTTTTATTTACTCGTTATTTCGTGCTATCTTTGCAATTTGAAAAATGTTTTTGTAGGATGGGTGCGAACCACCTTGACTATTGTGTGTCTTAAACGGGTAAATTCTCCTTTGTTTAAGAGACATTATACATACTATTATCTATATGAAACGACGTAAAAAGATTAGACCTACTATTTTTGACAGTAACCCGTCAGATGAAACAAGCCGTTTTTCTATGATTGCCGAATTTGAGGGCAACGAAGAGAATCTTTTGAAAATAGAAGTCAACAAGGTGCTTCCTATTCTGCCACTGAGAAACATGGTGCTGTTCCCAACAGCGATTCTTCCTGTTGCAGTGGGACGTGAATCTTCTTTGGAACTGATAGAAGAGGCTGAACGTACTAAGGGATATTTTGCGGTTGTATGTCAAAAAGACCCTAAAATAGAGGCTCCCACCATCAATGATATTTATGAGATTGGTACAGTGGGAAAAATTATCAAACTGATAAAATTCCCCGATGGAAATGCTACGGCGCTGCTGCAAGGCTTCAGACGTGTGAGAATAAAGAGGATCACACGCAAGGAGCCATATTTGCGCGGTTCGGTGGAGCCAATTGTAGAAACTATTCCCGATGATAAAAATGATGAATATAAAATCATTGTTGATAAGTGTCTTTCGACAGCTGTCAGAATATTGGAACTTGGCGAACAACCTGCTCCCGAGTCTATTTTCACTCTGAAAAATGTAAAGAGTGGGCTTGTTCTGATTAACCACCTCTGCATGAATACAACTCTTTCTGTAAAAGAGAAGATGGATATGCTGTGCGAGGACAATCTGATAGAAAAGGGTTATATGCTTCTTCGTTTCCTGAAAAAGGAACTTCGTGTAGCTGAGTTGTACGAAAAGGTCAGAAACCGTACACGAGCAGAGCTGGATGAGCAGCAGCGCGAATATTATCTCCAGCAGCAACTGAAGAATATTCAGGAAGAGCTTGGAGAGTTAAGTTCTCAGGAGCAGGATGCAATGGAACTCCGTCGTCAGGCATGCAACAAATTATGGGGCGAAGAGGCAGCAGATGTATTTGAAAGAGAGGTGTCAAAACTATCCCGTTTACATATACAGTCTCCCGACTATAATGTGCAGTTGAACTATCTGCAAACAATGCTCAACCTGCCTTGGGAGAAGTACAGCGAGGACAATCTCGATATAACCAATGCCAAAAAGGTGCTTGACAGAGACCACTATGGCCTTGAAAAGGTAAAAGAGAGAATACTTGAGCATCTTGCTGTAATAAAGATGCGTGGCGACCTTAAATCTCCCATCATCTGCCTTTATGGCCCTCCCGGAGTAGGTAAGACTTCGCTTGGCCGTTCGATAGCAGATGCACTCAACCGTAAATATGTGAGAATGTCACTCGGAGGATTGCACGACGAGTCTGAGATACGCGGACACAGAAAAACATATATTGGTGCAATGCCCGGACGTATCCTCAAAGGATTGATGAAGGCCGGTACAGGTAACCCTGTATTTGTTCTTGACGAAATAGACAAGGTTGGTCACGATTCAATGCATGGCAATCCCGCTTCTGCATTGCTCGAAGTGCTCGACCCTGAACAGAACAACGCTTTCCACGATAATTTCCTTGACGTCGACTACGACTTGTCAAATGTCATGTTCATAGCAACTGCAAACAGCCTGAACACTATTCCCACACCTCTGCTCGACAGATTGGAGGTGATAGAGGTTAGTGGCTATCTGACAGAGGAAAAGGTAGAGATTGCTACTCGCCATCTTATCCCCGAGGAGATGAAAAACAATGGTGTTGCCGATAAGCAGGTAAGTATCAGTAAAAGTGCTGTGGAGAAAATCATCGAGGACTATACACGTGAATCGGGTGTGCGTGGTCTGAAAAAGAAAATTGGCAAAGTGTGTCGCAAGATTGCATTCCAATGTGCATCGGAAAATGAATTCGAACATACGGTTATAGAGCCTGAGCATTTGAAAGGGCTTCTCGGACCTCAGGAGTTCTCACGCGAAAAATACCAGGGTAACGAGTATGCCGGTGTTGTGGTTGGTCTTGCGTGGACAGCCGTAGGTGGAGAAATTCTCTACATTGAAACAAGCCTCAGCCGTGGCAAGGAGGGTGGCAGACTGACTGTTACCGGTAACCTCGGCGATGTGATGAAAGAGTCGTCAATGCTGGCACTGGAGTATGTGAAGGCACATGCCGATAAACTGAATATTGCTCCCGAGGTGTTCAGCAACTGGAATATACATCTGCATGTACCCGAAGGCGCTATCCCCAAAGATGGTCCTTCTGCCGGAATAACAATGGCAACAGCCATTGCATCGGCATTGACCCAGCGTAGTGTAAGAAAGAACCTTGCCATGACAGGCGAGATTACACTCAGAGGCAAGGTGCTGCCCGTAGGTGGAATTAAAGAGAAGATTCTTGCTGCCAAAAGAGCCGGAATCAAAGAGATTATCCTGTGTGCCGAGAATCGTCGCGACATAGAGGTTATCCCCGAGAAATATATCAAGGGACTTAAGTTCCACTATGTAACCGATGTATTCGAGGTATTTGACATAGCCCTTTTGAAAAGCAAAGTAGCAAACCCATTAAACCTTACAAAGAGTGAAATTTGATCTCTTACATACAGATAGCGGCTCAAAGGCCCGCGCCGGCATACTGCATACGGCACATGGTGACATTGAAACACCTATATTCATGCCTGTTGGAACTGTCGGCTCGGTTAAAGCCGTTCAGATGCCCGAACTGAAAAGCGACATCAAGGCGCAGATAATTCTTGGTAATACTTACCACCTTTATTTGCGTCCCGGACTCGACGTGCTTAAAAATGCCGGTGGATTACATAAGTTCAACAGCTGGGACAGACCCATACTGACGGACAGCGGTGGCTTTCAGGTGTTTTCGTTGAAGGATATACGCAAGTTGCGCGAAGAGGGTGTAGAGTTCCGCTCGCACATTGATGGCTCCAAGCACTTCTTCTCGCCCGAGAGAGTGATGGATATCGAGCGTACAATTGGTGCGGATATCATGATGGCTTTTGACGAGTGTCCTCCCGGCGATTCGGACTATAACTATGCAAAACGCTCGATGGAATTGACACACAGATGGCTTGACAGGTGTATTGCACGCCTTGCCGAGACTGAGCCTATGTATGGATACGAGCAGGCTCTCTTCCCTATTGTTCAGGGATGTGTATACCCCGAACTGCGTCGCCGTTCAGCTGAATATATAGCATCGAAAGAGTGTGCAGGAAATGCCATTGGTGGTCTTGCAGTCGGTGAGCCTACTGAGAAAATGTATGAAATGATAGAGGTGGTGAACGAGATTCTTCCTACCGAAAAACCTCGCTATCTGATGGGTGTCGGTACACCGGCAAACATACTCGAAGCCATCGAAAGAGGCGTAGATATGTTTGACTGTGTTATGCCTACCCGCAACGGACGCAACGGAATGTTGTTCACCAAGAATGGTATAATGAACATGCGTAACGAGAAGTGGAAACACGACTTCTCGCCAATTGAAGAGGATGGTGCTTCGTATGTCGACACTTTGTACAGCCGCGCCTATTTGCGTCACCTTTTTGTGTCGGACGAGTTGCTGGCGTTGCAGATAGCTTCGTTGCACAATCTGGCATTCTACGTATGGCTTACGGGTGAGGCACGCAAACATATACTTCTTGACGATTATGCTGTGTGGAAAAAGGGTATGATAGAGAGAGTTACCCGTCGTCTTTGATTGTAAGAAGATACTAAAAAAACAGTGCAGATGGATATTAGGAATCTTAAAGGACTTTTTATAAAAAGGCTCGACCTTTACATTATTTCGAAGTTCCTGGGAACATACTTCTTTGCAATAGCGTTGATTATTTCTATTGTAGTGGTATTCGATTATAATGAGAATATCGACGATTTTACGAACTACAATGTACCGCTGAAGGCTATAATCTTCGACTATTACATGAACTTTGTGCCATATATAACAAATATGTTCAGTGCATTGTTCGTATTTATCGCTGTAATATATTTTACATCGAAACTGGCTGACAATTCAGAGATAATAGCAGCCTTTGCATCGGGTGTCAGTTTCAAGCGGCTTCTTCGTCCCTACATGATTTCAGCGGGTATAATTGCTGCGTTAACCTATGTGCTTGGTGCATATGTGATTCCTCTCAGCAGTCAGACCCGAATAGACTTCGAAGTGAAATATAAGGGTAAGGATCAGGTGGAAACAGCCCGTAACATACAGCTCGAGATTGATGCAAACACTATTGCTTACATCGAACGCTACGAGAGTCGCAATAAAACCGGATACCGTTTCTCGCTCGACAAGTTCGAGGACAAACGCCTTGTGTCGCACATGACAGCCCGTACAATAACCTATCATCCCGAGGAGAAATATAAGTGGACGGCTAAAAACTGGTCAATAAGGGAATTGTATGACGATAAGGAGGTTATTCGCTCGCACAGGACTCAGCCGCTCGATACGATAATCAAGTTCGAACCAAGCGACTTCCTCATCACGCTGGGTATGCAGGAGACAATGACCAGTCCTCAGTTGATGGAGTATATCACCAAGCAGAAGGAGAGGGGTATGGCTAATATAAAAGAGTTCGAAGTGGAGTATCACAAGCGAATAGCAATGTCCTTCGCCGCATTTATCCTGACAATTATCGGCGCTTCGCTGTCGTCGAAAAAGACAAAAGGCGGAATGGGACTCTCGTTGGGTATAGGATTGGGATTGAGTTTTTCGTATATACTCTTCCAGACAATCTCCTCGACCTTTGCGCTTAACGGCAATACTCCTGTGGTGATTGCAGTTTGGCTGCCCAATATACTTTATAGTTTCATAGCTGCTTATCTCTATTGGAAAGCTCCAAAATAAAAAGGGACTCAGATGGATTTTTACGATATTGATTTTGAAGATGAGGTACTCGATGCCATCGATGCCATGAATTTCAGAGAGTGTACCCCCATTCAGGAAAAGACTATTGTTCCGTTGATGGAGGGACACGACCTTATTGGCGTTGCGCAGACGGGTACAGGAAAAACTGCTGCCTATCTGTTGCCTGTGCTCAATAAATTGTGTCGCGGTGGTTATCCCGATAAGGCGATAAACTGTGTTATCATGGCTCCCACACGCGAACTTGCTCAGCAGATTGATCGTCAGCTCGAAGGGTTCACATACTTTATGGATGTATCCAGTGTAGCCGTATATGGCGGTAACGATGGTGTGCGCTACGGACAGGAACTTAAGGGTATGTCGCTTGGTGCCGATATTCTGGTTGCAACGCCGGGACGACTTATCAGCCACATTACATTGGGCAACGTAGACCTCTCTAAGGTATCATTCTTCATTCTTGACGAAGCGGATCGTATGCTCGATATGGGATTCTACAACGATATTATGACCATTGCCAAGCAGTTGCCTGCTAACAGACAGACTATGATGTTCTCGGCAACAATGCCCGAAGAGATACGCAAACTGGCAAACAACATCTTGAAGAATCCTGTACATGTGACATTGTCGCTTGCAAAGCCTGCCGATGGAATAACACAGCAGGCATATATTTGTCACGAGGCGCAGAAAATGGGAATTATCAAGGATATGTTCTCGCGCGAAAGTGCCGAAAGAGTAATACTTTTTGTTTCGAAAAAGAGCAAGGTGCGCGAGGTTTCTACTGCATTGCGTCGCATGGGATTGAATGTTGGCGAGATGCACAGCGACCTTTCACAGAGCGAGCGCGACGAGATAATGTTCAAATACAAGAGCCGAAAGATAGACCTGCTTGTGGCTACCGACATACTTGCACGAGGCATAGACATTGACGATATACGCATTGTGATAAACTATGATGTTCCGGGCGATTGTGACGATTATATACATCGCGTGGGACGTACTGCACGTGCAAATACCAAAGGGCGTGGTGTTACATTGGTAAGTGTGAACGACCAGCCGGCTTTCAAGCGCATCGAGGATTTTATAGGAAAAACAATCGAGCGAATGACTTTGCCTGAGGGACTGGGTGAAGCTCCCGAATATAACCCCAAAAGCGCAAAGAGCAGACAGCAGGGTGGTCGTGGGGGTAGAAAACCTTCCTCTGCCAAACGTGCTGCAAAGCCTTCAGGCAAGAAACATCCGTCGCAGAAACCTTCTGAAAAAAAGGAGAATACGACTGCTTCTACCGAAGCCCCCCAAAAGGATGCAGCAAAGAAAAAGAAGCGCAGATATTACGGTAAAAGAAAATCTTCTGCCGTACAAACTGAAAATAAACGACCTCAATAGTGGGTCGTTTATTTATTTTTGGCTATCTTTGCACAAAATCTTAAAAATGTGCAAAATGAAGAGAATTAAAAATCCATGGATAGGAAAAGAGGGGTATCAGTGTATCGGTTGTTGCCCTACTAATGATGCCGGACTTAAAATGGAGTTTTACGAGGATGGCGACGATATTGTTTGTTTTTGGAAACCTCAGGCAAGATATCAAGGTTGGATAGATGTGCTTCATGGTGGTATTCAGGCACTATTGCTTGACGAAACGAGCGGTTGGGTAGTGTCGCGCAAATTGCAGACTGCTGCCGTAACTGCCAAGATGGAGTTGCAGTATAAAAAATCTATCTCTACCAATGAGGAGATGCTTGAAGTGCGTGGACGTGTGTTGAGCCGTCGTCGCAATCTGGCTGAGATTGAGGCTTGCATTTACGATGGTAATAAGGATTTGTGTTGTCGTTCGGTTGCTACTTTCTTCTGTCTTTCCAAAGAAAAATCAGTTGCAGAGATGGGCTTCGAGGAGTTCACTCTTGAGGAATAAAGTGGTGTTTTTTTTGAAATATTCAGACTGTGTTATCTTTTCGAGATGGCACAGTTTTTTTGTTGTTTATATCAATAAAATCAGTAAAATGTAAAAATTTACTGATATTTAACGTGAGTTCGATATAATGGAAATATAATATTCCATAAGTGCCTTGAACTCCTACGTCCTTGCTCGCCTAACGGCTTGCAAGTACTCCTTTGATATTATCGAAACTATGCTGCGCTCGTTGTAAATGTAAGTAAACTTCCATTCACTCGCTTGCCTTAGTTTTGGGAAAATCAGTGGAGTACCGAGTTTTGCGAGGTCCAGGGGGAGGGAGTTCCAATCACAGCAATGGTTATTCTTATATCGAACTCACGTTAAATTATGAAGAGCGCCGAGAGATTTCCTTGGGAAAATCTCGGATGGAGTTTCAATCAAATAGCATTCTTAACTTTAAAATTCCACCTTCACCATAAACATCACAGTCGAGAAAACTCTCTTTCCGGGGGAGGCCTATCGTAGTGCTGCTTATTCATTCGGAGGTATTCAAGGTTCTATGTTTATGTCCAAATTTTGTCATTAAATTCGTATTCGTCTCTATTATTATAGAAATAGTGAAAATTATATCAATATTTATCGTTCTTGGGACTAAATCCGCTATATAGGGGTGAAATTTTACAACATATATTCATATTAATCGTCATCTCTTGCTATTATATCTAATTTTGCATTGTTGCAGATTCATCTCTGTGTCTACTGTTTTTTGTCGGTTATTCTTACTGCGTCAAGTGTGGCATGATTGTGAAAACTCGGCAATAATGTTGAATTTTAAAATGTGAATAATTCTTAAAAATAGGGGGTATTGCATTTGCGGAAATTTTAGATAATTTTGTATATAGATGCAACGAATATCGGTTGGACTCGTTTTAGAATAGAATACTGAAACAAATTTCCTCTTTCACTCGTTTGCACAATATTTATATAAAATTACCTTTCTTTGTAATATGTTGATGAATTATAATTTAGTTAGTATATTTACCTGCGCAAGGGCATCATATACGAGATGCACAAAATGAAACGAATACTATACATACTTGCATTATTCTTGTCAATAGTCGCCTGCCGCGAGGATATTGACAAGAGTAACCGTTACACTTTCACGGGCGAAACGGTTGCAGACTTCATACTGAATAGAAGTAAAGATTTCTCTCATTTTGCAACTTTGCTGGAGCGGGCAAAGCTTCTCAATCTCTTGTCCACCTATGGCAGGTTCACACTATTCCTACCCGATAATTATGCAGTTGAAAAATTTGTAGAAGAGCAGGATAGCATCTACCATGCAACAAAGGATAGTGAAAATCCGGTGTGGACGGGAATAACATCGCCGCTTGTCGATGAACTGAGCGATTCCATGGTTAATGTAATTGCTCGCAGTCATGTGATAGGAACTATGTGCCGTATGGCTGAGATGGGCGAAGGCTCGCTTGCCAGTCGTAATTTCAACAACCATTTCCTGGGTGTCAATTATGTGGTTAAGGATGAGCGGTATTACATTATGCTCAACAACAACTCCGCAATAGTTGATGGTGACAATGAGGTAGAGAATGGCATTATTCACATTGTCGACAGGGTAATACCTCCCTCGCAGAAGAATGTTCCGGAACTGATAAATTCGTGTCACTTCTTCAAGATATTTTCGTCAGCATTGCGTATGACAGGTTTCGGCGACTCATTGAGGTTGGACAATGATAAAAACTACAGACCGGATAAATATACTATACAGGATGTAATTGGAAACTATATTTACTCTCCACAAACACGATACTATAAATATACGGCTTTTGTTGAGAGTGACGATGTGTTCAAAAGCAATGGCATAAACGACTTGAACGACCTTGTGGCGCTTGCCAGAAAGTGGTACGGCACAGAGGATGCTGATAATTATAGAAGTCCGCGTAATGCTCTACATAAGTTTGTTGCCTATCACTTTGTTCCACGCGAATTGTCCTATAATACTATAGTCCCGCACGGTTTCAAGTTGATGGGTCTTGATATTGACAAGGTGATGCCTAATACATTCGACCGTTACGACTATTTCGAGACAATGCTGGGTACAATGATGAAGGTTGTAAAGCCTTTGAGCAAGCCTATTGGCAGGGATACATATATAAATTATAGTAAACTGGAAACACCGTATAACTATGAGATGTACAAACATCTTGATGTTCGTGTGATTCCTTTGACCGAATTTCTCAGTATGAAACCTGAGTATTCTCTTTTCAATCAAATGGCATCTAATGGAATAGTACATCCCATAGACAAGATTCTTATTTACAACGAGAATGAGATGTATGGCAACATACTGAACGAGCGTATCAGGATAGATGCACTTAATCTGATTCCTGAACTTTCGTGCAACGGAGTCAGGTATAACAGTAATGAGAAGTTTCTCATTCCCGACGAATATAGCAGTGCCATCAAGATAGATAAAGGTGATGTAACAACCGGATATTTCCTACATTATGCTGCATACAATTGTGATATAATTAATTTTGATGGTCTTTTCGATGTAGAATTCACACTGCCACCTCTTCCTGCCCGCGTCTACGAAGTCCGTTTAGGGTTATATAGAGCAGGTACTCTACATTCTTTGATTCCTGTGCCCCTGTATCAAATTCAAATGTATATAGACAATAAACCCGAAGGAAGGCCTTTTAATGCCTACTTTACCGACACTGCTCCGAATATTCAGGAACCGACAGGATTTGAGGCGGATAGTGAAACATACGACAATGGTGTTGAGAATGATAAGGTGATGCGTAACAGGGGTTGGATGAAGGGGCCTTTGTCTTTTTGTGCCTTTGACGGAGTCGCATCGCGACATAAGAAGGGATATCTTAGAAAGATAGTTGGGCGCAGGTATTTCGATTCCGGCAGACATAAAATAAGATTCCGTTACGTAGGCCGGTATAATTGTAGTTTTAATCTGGATTACATTGAGTTTGTTCCTCTACATATAATCAGTGACCCTACAAAGCCAGAGGATAGGTATTAGTTGTTTGTATGGATATGGGTGTTTTAATAAACAGGAGTTATATGTAATCAGCCACCGAAACTTAATGCTTCGGTGGCTGATTGTTATTGAGTTATACCCCGTTGTTTAGAGTTTTACTTTCACTGCTTTGTTTCCAACTTTCACAATGTAGTTGCCGGCGGGAAGTGCATATTCGCCTGCGCCGCCTTTGGTTACGAGCTTGCCGGCGAAGGTATAGATTGCAACCTCTGCGTCCTCTGCTACAATGATGTTACCATCTTTCACTGTCACTGCCACAGTCTCTGTTGCAGGTTCAATGTTGGTGAGGTACTGATCGTAGCTGATGATGTTGCCGAAGGTTTTCCAAACGCTTGCTGCTTTGTATGCTGCAATGGCTGCTTCGTTGGGTACTACGAGTGTGGCTTTTGTTGTTGCACTGCTGTCGAAGGCTTTTGATGCTGCCGATGCAGGTGTTTCGCTCTCGCAGATGACACATACAACGGGACACTCCTTGAAGGCCTGACGACCAATCTCTTTTACGCTTGCTGGGATTGTGACTCTCTCAAGTGCGCTACATCCGCTGAATGTGTAGCTGCCGATAGTTTCGGTGCTGTTGCCAATGACAACCTTTGTCAGCTTTTTATTCTGATAGATGGCATAGTTGTCGATTGTCTTTGCACTGTTGGGCAGAAGGATTGTCTGCATTTTCATGCCGTTGAACATTCTGACACCTACAATGTCGTCCTGTGTTGTGTAGTCGTTGTAGTATTCTCCGGGACCTTCTACAATTCTTGCCTGACTGAGGTCAAGGGATTTGAGGTTCATTTTGTCGCGGATAAAGGCAATGTCTTTACCCGAGATGCGACCACCGATAGTCAGATGGGTGATGGTGTCTTTGAGGTTGTTTGACAAGAGCTCTTCCAGCTGACCTTTAATGCGTACGGTGTAGGCGTTAAGACCTTCGACGCATTTGATGTAGTTGAAGTTTACCAACTGCTTGGCAATGACGTTGTCCCTGTATTTGAGGGTGAGCTTTATTGATGACTCTGAACTCAACTGTTTGTCGCTGATGTTGAGGTATATCATCTGAGTGCTGTCTACACAGTTGGGCTGCAGGCTGTAGCTGAAGTTTGCAACTTCGTTATTTTCTCCAATCTGGAAACTTGCATTGCTGCCTGTCGCAATTTCCTCGACAATGATGTCTACGGGCATCTTTTCGTAGAGGGGGTTGTTTATTCTGATGGGGAATGCCATGCGGCTCTTCTCTTCGTCAAAGTCGTATACATCAATTGCTGATGAGTCTTTCAACTGTGTGCCTTCGAAGTTGAACGAGGGTTTTTGTTTTTCTCTCCATCTGTCGATCTGGTCGATGGCAATGGTGTTGGCATTGAGTATATGGTGTGTTTTGCCATCGAGCAGCAGGGCAATGAGAGTAGCTTTGCTGCTGTTTTTGATGGTTGAGGGGAAGGGAATCTCCTTTACGAATTTATACTCTATGTCTGCCTCTATTTCAGAAGGTATGCTGTTCTCGAATCCTTCGTTGTTGGGGTATGTGCCACGAGCCAGATTGTTGTATTTGAGTCCGTTTACATCAACTTCGTTCTCGGTGTATACGAACGCAAGACGATAGTCGGCTTCTGTGTGGTTTTCGGGGAACTGTGTGTAAACGGTGACGAGCATTGAGCTGTCTGATGCATAACCTGCTTCAATGTCTATTTTTGCGGGAGAGTCTACCTTGTAGCGTGCCTGATAGGAATTTGTAACCTGTGTGGTGGTGATGGTTGTGAGCTTGTCACAGCGGTCAAGGATGATTCCCTCTGTCTTGCCGAGGCCTTTGAGGTGTTCCTCAGCGTCAGATCTTTCGTCGGCTGTGACGATGCAGATGATTGTCTCGCCGAATTTTCCGCTCTTGTCGAGTGTGTTAAAGGCACCTATGATGCTGTTGGACTTTGAGTTCCAGTCGCCAAGGCCGGCTTCGATAACTACGCGGCGTGTGGGAGCCTCAGGAGTAAGTATTCCCTGGGGATGTATGTGGCGGAAGAAATATATACCATCGCCATAGGGAACATTGGGCTTGGGAGCAATTTCGTAGTATCCGTTACTGCTTCCGTTCCATCCCATGTTGAAGTGGAAGAGACCGTTGAGGTCGTAACCGTCGCAGACATAAGAGTGGGCTGCATTGGTTCCCGAGCCTGCTGCCCAGATGGGACGACCCTGACTGAGTTCATCAGCCATCATTGTTATGTATTCGATATCGTCGTCGTAGTTGCTCTTCGCATCGCCTATGTAGTCGCTGGCGTATCCGAAATATGTGGGTAAGACTTCGGCGCGGAGTGAGGCTGCTGTTGCACCTGTACCATATTTTGCCTGAAGAGATACACCTATGTGATAGAGCAGTTTACCAACTGCATTTGCCTCGACATCGCTGTATGTTACTCCGCTTTTATAGGTGGGAAGCATGTTGTCCCAATCGTAGAGCCCGGTAGAGTCGTAGTCTACTGTAAGGGTCATGGATCTTTTCTCGCTAGTTGCGCTGTTGAATGTGTATTCAAATGTGTGGGTTTTTGTGCCACGTGAGTGTTTGGGCCATTTCCAGTATCGCATGATTGAACCCAATGCTGTGGATGTACATCCTACGATGGAACGCGACTGTTTGTAGCCTGACGCAGCTGAGGAACTGTATATGTCGAGCAAGGGACACTGGCAGTTGTAGGGAGAACTCTGTGCGTAGTTGATTTCTCCGAGCAAGGGTGCTACATGCTTGCGCATTGAGAAATTGCTGGCTTTGAAGGCTTTGGCTGCTGCTTTTTTCTCTGCCATGGCTGCTTCGGGGTCGTCAGCAGCCTTTTTTGCAGACTCGGCATAGGTGTCGAGCCAGCCTTGTGCAGCAGGGGGAAGATCATTAACGTCGAAACATTCATCATCGGAATAGGCGAGAATGTCGCTCATGCCCTCCTGGCCACCTACGATGACAAAACCGCCGTTACGGGTGTCGTTGAAGATGAAGTAGGGGGTGATGTCGCCTCCTTTCGCTGTGCGCACTTTGTTGATTTTTGCCGACTTGGTTATGTTGAATTCATAACCGTTGTTTTTCATGAATGCCTGGGCTATTGCCTGGGCTTCGCTTTCTGTTCTTTGTTGTGCTGATGCCGGGAGGATGGCTCCTGCTAACAGTAACAACTGGAGTAGAAATTTTTTCATATTATATACAATTAGGTTATTTAATGTTTCTATTGTTGCAAAGTTACAATTCTTTGTCTGTTAAACAAATTTATTTAAGGAAAAGAGAGACGCTGTGGAATCTTTTATATTAAAACTTTCTCGGCTTGAATTGGGTAATTGTATAAATTCAAAGGCGTTGTGCCCATAGGGACACAACGCCTTTGAATTATGTAAGCAGACAGTTTGTTAGAGTCGTACTTTTACTGCTTTGTTGCCAACTTTTACAATGTAGTTGCCGGCGGGAACTGCATATTCGCCTGCGCCTCCCTTAACTACGAGTTTACCTGCAAATGTGTAGATTGCAACCTCTGCATCCTCTGCTACAATGATGTTGCCATCTTTCACTGTCACTGCTACAGTCTCTGTTGCAGGTTCAATGTTTGTGAGGTACTGGTCGTAGCTGATGATGTTGCCGAAGTTCTTCCATACGTTTGCTGTCTTGTATGCTGCAATAGCAGCCTCTGTGGGTACAACAAGTGTTGCTGTGGGCATTGCATCTGAATCGAATGCTTTTGAACCAACAGATGCAGGTGTCTCGCTTTCGCAGATTACACATACCAGGGGACAATCTTTGAATGCCTGACGTTCGATGGTCTTGACGCTTGCAGGGATAGTTATTCTCTCAAGTGCGTCACAGCCGCTGAATGCATAGTTGCCGATTGCAGTAACGTTGTTGCCGATGACTGCTTTTGTCAACTGCTTGTTCTGATAGAATACGTAGTTGGCAATTTCTGTTGCGCTTTCGGGGAGAATGATTGTCTGTGCCTTCATTCCGGCAAAGAGTCTTACGCCTACGATGTCATCCTCTGTCAGGAAGTCGCTGTAGTAGTTACCGGGACCTGCTGCGATGTGTGCCTGGCTCATGTCGAGAACTTTCAGCTTAAGGCTGTCGCGCAAGTAGATGATGTCCTTACCGCAGATGCGACCACCGAGTGTGAGGACTGTCAGTGTGTCTTGTGCTACATCTGAAATGATTTCGTGCAATGTACCTGTCTGACGTACGGTGTATGAGTTGAATCCAGGTACAGACTTGTAGAAGTCGAAGTTCACAATCTGCTGTGCAACAACGTTGTTGTTGTATTTGAGTGTGAGTTTTGCTGATGACTGAGAGTCGGTGTACTTGTCGCTGATGTTGAGGTAGAGCATCATTGTGCTGTCAACAGCATTTGATTTAAGAAGGTAGTTCTGTGTGCTGTTTCCTGACTCGCCCAACTGAATCTGTGCATTCTCAGCAAGCTCAAGGGTCTCTACTGAAATTTCAACGGGCATTCTTTCGTACAAGGGGTTGTTGATGCGTATGGGGAATGCCATGCGGCTCTTCTCTTCGTCGAACTTGTATGTTACAACTATTGCAGAGTCTTTGAGGATATTGCCTTCGCCGTAGAACGCAGGTTTCTGGTTTGCTCTCCAGGTTGCAATCTGCTTCAGGTCAACGGTGTTGGCATTTACAATTTCACCTGTATTGCCATCGATAAGCATTACAATGAGGGTAGTGTTGTTTGTCTTGTCGATTGATGCAGGAATGGGAATCTCGTTCTCGTAGATGTACTCTGTGTCGGGCTCGATTGTTGAAGGTACACAGTTTTCGAAACCATCCTTGTTGGGGTACATGCCTCTTGCAATGCTGTTGTATGTTGTACCGTCGATTTTCACTTCGTCCTCGGTGTATACGAATGCCATTCTGTAGTTGGCATTTGTGTCTGCATTGGGGAACTCGGTGTATACGGTTACAGCCATTGTGCTGTCTGATGAGTACATCGCGTCGATGTCAATCATTGCAGGTGATACCTTGTTGTAGTTTCTGAGGTATGCGTTTGTAACCTGTTTCTGTGACATTGTACCTGTGAAGGTGTCGCAACGGTTGAAGAGGATTCCTTCAATCTTGCTGAGTCCGGGAAGGTGGCTTTCTGCCTCTTCTTCAGTGTCAGCTGTTGCAATACATATCATACTGTCGCCAATTTTGCCGTCTACGTCAAGAGCTTTCAAAGCACTGATTGTTGACTTGGTCTTTGGGTTGTGGTCGCCGTAACCAATTTCGAGAACAATGCGACGTGTGGGGTCAGAGGGAGTGAAACGACCTATGGGGTGGATGTGACGATAGAAGTACATGCTCAATCCGTAAGGTGCTGTGGGGTTGGGAGCTACTTCGTAGTATCCGTTGCTACCACCATTCCAACCGAGGTTGAAGTGGAAGAGTCCGTTGAGGTCGTAACCATCGATGATGTATGAGTGAGCAGCGCTCTCGCCTGAACCTGCAGCCCAGATAACTCGGCCTGAACTGAGCTCGTCAGCGAACATTGCGCGATAAGCGTCCCAACCTTTGGTCTTGTAGTTATTGTAGCTGTCACTGATCCAGTCATTTGCATAACCGAAGTGGGTTACCAATCCTGCGGGACGAAGAGCTGCACCTGTTCCGCCAAGACCGTAACTTGCTTGGTTAGAAATACCGCAGTGGAGCATCAGGCGTGCAACCACAGAGTCCTGATGGGCTGTGGTGCTGAATGTGAGGCTCTCGTAACGGGGGAGCATGTTGTCCCAATCGTATGCGGGCTCTTTGTCATAGTCGATACTCATCTCCATTGAGTCGTATGTCTTGGTGTTGTTGTCGTTGTTGAAGACGGTCTCGTAACTGAATGTGTATGTTTTCTGTCCATTAGGACGTATGGGCCATTTCCAGTAACGCATGAGCATTGCCATAGCGGTGTTGGTACATCCTGTTGCGGGGTAGTCGGTCTTCACGCTTTTCTTACCGCCCTGGATGGTTGTCTCAGTGATTCTGGGGCAGAGGATGTTGTAGGGTCTTCCCTGGTTGTACTTGATTTCACCGAGCAGGGGCGCTACGTTATGACGACGTGTAAAGCCGCTGGCTTTGAATGATTTTGCAGCAGCTTTCTTCTCGGCCATAGATTTCTCGGGATAGTCGGCAGCCATGACAGCAGCTTCGGCATACGCGCCGAGGATGAATTTTGCTGCGGGAGGCATGTCGTCTACGTCGAAACAATCTTCGTTTGAATAGGCTAGAATGTCACTCATGGCCTCCTGTCCTCCAACAATGACAAATCCACCTTTCTGGGTGTCGTTAAAGATGTAGTAGGGTGTGATTTCGCCAGCCTTTTCCGTGCGTACTTTGTTGATTTTTGCTGACTTGGTTATGTTGAAGTCATAACCGTTGTTTTGCATGAAGGCATTGGCAATTGCCCTCGCTTCTGCTTCCGTTCTTTGTTGCGCTGATGCGTGGAGTATGGCTCCTGCTAACAGCAACAACGAGAGTAAAAGTTTCTTCATAAATATTGGTTTTGATTAATATTATTTTAGGCTTTTGTGTTCAATTAAAACCCTAGTGGCAAATGTATGATTTTATTTTGATTTTTTGTTATGTTTTTTGATTTATTTTTCGCTGTTTCGACGATTTGTTGAAATGGGTCCTTTTTTTTGTGGATTTATGGCGTTAAAATTGTTTCGTAGTCGGGAATTTCCTGAAGGAATGTGTAGCTGTTTGCTGCATAGTCCATTTTGCAGCAGTAGTGTTTCATGCCGTTGCTGACAATGAGGTAATCGACTTTCAGCACTAGATTGTATCTTGCGATTTGTGCGAACACATTCTGGTCGATTTTTATATTGGGTGCTTTGTATTCGACAATTGCACGTGGACTCAGGCTCTTGTCGTACACAACGGTGTCGCATCTCAGTTTTATGTTGTTGAGATTTATTGCGGTTTCGTTTACCATCAGCGAGGATGGGTAACCTTTGTGGTTTATCAGGTAGTTTACAAAGTTCTGACGTACCCACTCTTCGGGTGTTAATGCAACATATGCGCGACGGAGTTTGTCGAATATGCGTGTTTTTCCATCTTCGGTTGAGATTTTTGCATCGTATGGGGGGAGATTTAATGATTTCATTTTGTATCTTTGCAAATGTTGGTTTTGCAAAGTTACTTTATTTTGCAAAATTTATTTTGAATTTTATCAGTTTTATTTATGGCCAAACATACATACGAGTCTGTTTTTTCGGAACTTAAAAAAGGGGTATTCCGACCTGTGTATTATTTCATGGGTGAGGAGTCGTACTATATTGACAAATTAACAGATTACATTGCCGAAAATGCGCTTAGCGAAGAGGAGAAAGGATTTAACCAGACTCTTTTTTATGGCTTGGATACAACGGTAGATACAATCATAAATGCAGCGAGGAGTTTCCCGATGATGTCCGAACGTCAGGTAATCATTGTCAAGGAGGCTCAGCTCTTAAAGAATATTGAAAATCTGACGCCATATCTTAAACATCCTCAACCAACTACGGTGCTTGTTTTTGCCCACAAGAATGGTTCTCTCGATAAGCGTAAAAAGATTGCTGCCGAACTGGAGCGTGTCGGTGTGGTTCTTGAATTCAAGAAGGTTAAGGAAGAGCATCTTCCGGTTTTTGTGAACAATTACCTGCGTGGCAAGGGACTGGTTGCTGATGCCAAGTGTGTGTCACTGTTGTGCGAGTCGGTTGGTTCGGACCTTAACAGACTTGCAGGAGAAATTGATAAATTGTCGCTGTCGTTGCCTGAGGGAAATGTCGTTATCACTCCTGAACTGGTGGAGGAGAATATTGGCATCAGCAAAGAGTATAACAACTTTGAGCTTCAGAATGCTCTAGTTGTAAAAGATGTCTATAAGGCAAATAAAATTGTAAATTATTTTGCAAGTAATCCCAAGAAAAATCCGATTCAGTTGACACTGGCTATTTTGTTCGGATTTTTCTCAAATGTAATGATGGCATATTATGCACCGGACAAGAGTGAAAGGGGAGTTGCTGCTTTTCTTGGATTGAAGTCCACCTGGGGTGTTGGCGACTACCTTGTAGCTATGAAAAATTATAGGGCCACGCATGTCATGGAGATTTTGCATAGAATTCGTTTGGCAGATGCAAAATCGAAGGGTGCTGATGGTGCAGCTGTTCCTGATGGGGAACTGATGAGAGAGTTGCTCTTTTTTATCTTGCATTGATTAATATAGCATAAATTTGGCTGTGCTTCCGTTTTTTCGGAAGTGCAGCCTTTTTCATTTCTATTTTGCTTTTGTTTTTCTAGTTTATCTGATATTTAAGTAATTAAATACTGTGCTAATTCTTTGTTATTTAATTGCTTATGTACTTTATCGCTTTCTGAGAATTGAAAATTTGATTATTTCTTGTTATCAGTAGGGGAATATGGCTCAGAATTCAATTCTTAAACTCTTCTTTTTAGGATTTTATTAAATTTGGTGACATTATTACAAATGTATATAATGTTAATATCATGTTTATGTGGTAGGGTAGTGTGTTATTCTTGTATACTGCATAAAAATGTAAATCCGCAAGCTTTTCAGCCCAATTATTGTATATTTTATATGCAATAAATATTCATTTGTCTTATATACTGATTAATGTGTTGTAAATCAAATATGTGGGTGTCTTTTTGTGAAGTTGTGAATTAAGTATTGTGGCAAGTAACAGTCATTGTTGTGTATAATTAAGAAACAAAGGGTGTTTATGTTGAAATAATTGGTTGTTAATGAATTTATTTCATGTAATTATTAAAGTAGATTTTAAACTGGGGTTGTTGAATTAATAAAGAATTATCGCTTTTCACATAATTCAATACGCCTAAACATTTGTTTATTCGACCTATATACAAAAGTTTCTGCAAAATACATTTGTTTGTTCTGAATTTTATCGTTACATTTGTATAGTTAATTTGTAAACTAATAATGTAAAGAGATGAGTGACCGCGATAGAATTGAATATTTGATGAATTTACATCAGTTGACTCCTTCGCAATTTGCGGACAGAACCGGAATTCAGCGTGCTTCGGTATCGCATATTTTGGGCAATAGAAATAAGCCGAGTCTTGAGATTATGCTTAAGATTTACCGTGCCTTTCCAGGAGTCAGTTTAGAGTGGCTGGTTGCCGGTGATGGTGAGTTGCCTTCGGTTGATGTTGAAGCCGAAAGTGCTGATAGCGAAGATGATGTTGTTGTAACAGAGACTCCTCATGTGGTTGCGCCTTCACTTTTTCCTTCATTTATGGAGGATGAGATACCCGTTAAAAATAGTGTAGTGGCAACTCAGGAGGTAAATAATAAAAAGGAGGAGCCAAAAGAGAAAATTACAAATGTTTCGGTTTCGGTGGATACTGCCCCTGAGGCGGCTAAGAAGGAAACTGTTGCTCCGGAACCTGCGGAGCCTGCTGCGCAACTCTCTTTAAAGGTTGGTGGCGACAGACGGGTTAAGGAGATAAAAGTTTTTTACGATAATGGTACATATGAGACTTTTTTGCCCGAAAAGTCTTGCTAATATTAAATGCTTTGTGCTATCTTCGCAACCAATGAATGTATTTTATAATTTATTAGGAATATGAAGAAGTATTTGTCCGATTTGACAGTAAAATGTGTGCAGCAGGTGAATGCCACATGTGTACTGTTGGTTATGACAGACGACAAGCCTCTTCCCGCTTGTAAGCCCGGTCAGTTCGCTGAATTGCGTATAGACGATACTCAGGGTATTATTTTAAGAAGACCTATTTCCATCCACTACATCGATGTAGAGAAAAATGAGATTGGTTTCCTTGTTCAAGTGGTTGGTGAGGGTACTGCAAAGCTTGCCGCTGTTAAAGAAGGAGATAAGGTAAATACCCTTTTCCCCTTGGGTAATGGATTCGGCATCGATGGTGTCGAAGGTAAAAAGCTGCTGCTTGTTGGTGGTGGCGTTGGTAGCGCTCCTCTTTATCATTTGGGCGCAGAGCTTAAAAAGATGGGTGGTGATGTGACATTCCTCATCGGTGCGCGCAAAAAGGAGGATTTGTACAGAAGGGCTGAATTTGAGGCTGTTTCGCGTGTAGAATATACAACAGAGGATGGTTCGCTCGGTGAAAAGGGTTTTGTAACCAATCACTCGGTGCTTAACGAAAAATTTGACAAGATATACACTTGTGGTCCTAAACCTATGATGATGGCTGTTGCCGGCTATGCTAAACAGAATGATATTGCCTGTGAGGTTTCTCTGGAGAACAAGATGGCATGCGGACTTGGTGCCTGCCTTTGTTGTGTAGAGGATACCAAAGAGGGACATCGTTGTGTTTGTACTGAGGGTCCTGTATTTTCAATAGATGAACTGAAATGGTAAAGACAGATGTAAAAATAGGTGGTCTGCACCTTAAAAATCCGGTGATGACCGCGTCGGGAACTTTTGGTTACGGTCTTGAGTTCGCCGATTTTGTAGATCTTGAGAAATTGGGTGGCTTTGTTGTAAAGGGAACGACACTGAAAGCCAGAGAGGGTAATCCCTATCCTCGTAGCGCTGAGACCCCCATGGGTATGCTCAACGCTGTCGGTTTGCAGAATAAAGGTGTCGACTATTTTGCTGAGAATATCTATCCTAAACTCAAGGATTTAAATACTAATGTAATTGTAAATGTATCAGGTGCTTGCATTGAGGATTATGTGGCAACTGCCGAAAAGGTAGCTGCTCTTGATGCAATTCCCGGAATTGAGCTTAATATCTCCTGCCCCAATGTGAAACAGGGAGGTATGGCATTTGGAGTGCAGCCCGCTTCTGCCGCAGAGGTTGTGTCGGCTGTGCGCAAGGTGTATCCTAAGACCTTGATTGTTAAGCTCTCGCCCAATGTTACCGATATTACAGAGATAGCACGTGCCGTGGAAGGTGCCGGTGCTGACAGTGTATCGCTTATTAATACCTTGCTGGGTATGGCCATCGATTCCGAAAAAAGACGTCCCATCCTCTCTACTGTAACAGGTGGAATGAGTGGTCCTGCGGTGAAACCCATTGCTTTACGCATGGTGTGGCAGGTTGCAAATGCCGTTAAGATACCCGTAGTTGGAATGGGTGGTATAACAACCGGAAAGGATGCAATCGAATTTTTGCTGGCAGGAGCTTCTGCTATTGAGGTGGGAACAGCCAATTTCATGAATCCTGCTGTTACAGGCGAAATTGTAGATTATATCGAGGATTATCTTAAACGTCATAATTTCTCATCAGTAGATGAAATTATAGGTGGATTACAATTGTAACAACACTCTATATACAATAAAAAAGTACCGCTTTTGCGGTACTTTTTTATTGTATATTAATGAATTACAAGAGGTTTAATTTTGTAAACCATAGAAGCTTAGCAAAACTGAACAAATTTGCTCCAGCGTGTTTGTTATGTTTGTAAATCGATTGTATAAAAAAATACATTCGCAACAAATTGATGTTACGAATGTATATAAATTTGCAGAAAAATAGATAGTGTAAATATCTATTACTTATCTAACAGGTCGGGACGGAGCAGTTTGGTACGCTCTAGCGACTGTTCGAACTCCCATTTTCGTATATTTGCCTCATGTCCTGACAGCAGAACATCGGGAACTTTCCATCCATTGTACTCTGCCGGACGTGTGTAGACAGGTGGTGCAAGCAAATTATCCTGAAAAGAGTCAGAAAGAGCCGATGTTTCATCTGATATTACCCCCGGAATTAGGCGAATAACAGCATCGCAGATTGTCATTACAGCCAATTCGCCTCCCGTCAATACATAGTCGCCAATACTTATTTCCTTAGTAATCAAATGTTCGCGGATTCTGTGGTCGACTCCCTTGTAATGTCCGCACAAGAATATGAGATTCTGGGTCATTGAAAGGGAATTTGCCATAGGCTGGTCGAATTTTGCACCGTCAGGTGATGTGTAAATCACCTCGTCGTATTCTCTTTGTGACTTAAGATGAGAAATACAGCGGTCAATTGGCTCTATTTTCATCACCAAGCCTGCGCAGCCACCAAATGGATAGTCATCAGTCTTGTGGTGTTTGTCAGTTGTATAATCTCTTAAATTGTGTAAAACAATTTCAGCATGCCCTTTTTTTTGTGCTCTTCCGAGTATAGAGGTGCTGAAAAAGCTTTCCATCATTTCAGGAAATGTTGTCAGTATGTCTACGCGCATAATTTATTGATGGTTTTTTGTGTGATTGTTCTTTCTTCTGCAAATTTAGGATTTTTATTTGGTTGCCCACCAATTTCTCTTTAAAATATCGTTTTTTACCCTAATTCGCGAGAATCGAATATTTTTCTCTTTTCCTCATAATGGTAGGGAATTTTAAAATCTCAGACTTTACCTTTCTATAGAACAAATTATACCTTATATATAATATAACGTAAGTTCAATATTCAGGTCATCAGTAAAGACGATCATCTGGGTAGTATTGCCAATAATGCTTAATGGAAGATGTGGGCTAATACTTTTTCTTCATAAATTCATATAAACACTTATTTCCCTCCTTGCATCAGATGAACAGTTATCAGTTATATATGTAAATAAAACTTACTGTTGCTTGTTTAATCCAAAATATCGTACATAACGATTAGCTGTAAATATTTTTCTTTTCAAGGTAGTCTATCCTATATCCTATTTGCATTTATCTTTTTATGTCTGTTTCCTTTAAATTTTTCTACATTGCTACAGATAAGCAGGTTAATTTTATTGGAAAATATTCTTTTCATATAATTGAAGAGATAAGAATTAGCATTATTTTTGTGCAAATAAATTTATAAATAATGAGAAGACGTATTAATTCCTTTCTTTTATTAATAGCACTGGCGGCACTTTCAGCTTATGCTCAGGTGGGGTATGTAAATCCCATTATCGGAACAGATGGAATGGGCCACACCTTCCCCGGTGCTTGTGTTCCTTTCGGTATTGTACAGCTTAGCCCTGATACGGATACTATTCCTCACAATGTGAATGGTGTCTATCAAAAAAAGGTTTATGAGTATTGTGCAGGTTATTGTTATAACGATCCTACGATAGTTGGATTTAGTCATACACACTTGAGTGGAACGGGACATTCCGACCTGGGAGATATCCTTATCATGCCTACTACCGGTGAACTGAAACTGAATCCGGGTACATCGGACAAACCCGAAAACGGTTACCGTTCACGTTTTTCGCACGACACGGAAAAATCTGTTCCCGGATATTACGAAGTGATGCTCGATGATTATAAAGTAAAGGCGCAGCTTACTGCTACTCCCAGGGTGGGTGTTCACCAGTATACTTTCCCGAAAGGCCAGGACGCGCGTATTATTCTCGATTTGAATCATGGAATATATAACTACGACGGAAAGACCCTTTGGGCGCAGGTACGCGTAGAGAACGACACTCTGCTCACTGGCTACCGTATAACCAATGGCTGGGCACGCACCAACTACACCTATTTTGCTATTTCCTTGTCTAAACCCATTAAGAACTACGGCTATAAGGACATGGAAAAGATCAAGTACAATGGTTTCTGGCGCAAGTTCCCCGTAAATACCAATTTCCCCGAAATGGGTGGTCGCAAGCTGGTCTCTTATTTTGAATTCGATACGAAAGAAACTCCCGAACTTGTTGTAAAGGTGGCACTCTCTGCTACAAGCACAGAGGGAGCTGTGAAGAATTTGAGAGCCGAGGCAATGGGCAAGTCTTTCGACACTTTGCTCAAAGAGGCATCGGATAACTGGAACAAGCAGCTTGCATCGATTGAGGTTGAAGGAACAGAAGACCAGAAGGCGATGTTCTATACATCTTATTATCATACACTCATCAACCCCTCAGTGTATATGGATGTAGACGGCAAGTATCGCGGATTGGACCAGAATATCCATCAGGCAAATGACTTCACCAACTATACCGTATTCTCTCTGTGGGATACCTATCGTGCCGAGCATCCTTTCCTAATGTTGATGAAGCCTGCCGAGGCCCGCAATATGGTTATGTCTATGATTCGTCACCAGCAGCAGAGTGTACACGGTCTGCTTCCTATCTGGAGCCACATGGCAAACGACAACTGGTGCATGAGCGGCTATCATGCAGCTTCTGTACTGGCCGATGCCATTGCCAAGGGTGCCGATGTTGACAAGAATGAGGCCCTGAAGGCGATGGTTACTACCTCGAAAGTGCCTTATATGGACGGCCTTGGCGAATATATACAACGTGGATATGTGCCTTTTGATATCAGCTCTACGGCAGCCTCTACCACTTTGGAGTATGCATACGACGATTGGACAATCTATCACACAGCTTTGTTGGCAGGTAACAACGACATTGCCAATGAATATAAGGAACGTGCGTTGAATTATCGTAGCATCTATGATCCTTCAATCGGCTTTGCACGTCCTCGTTACAAGGATGGCAGTTTCAAAAAAGAGTTTGATGTGTTGCAGACTCACGGCGAAGGCTTCATCGAAGGCAATTCATGGAACTTCTCTTTCCATGTGCCGCACGATGTATTCGGAGTAATGGCGCAGATGGGTGGCGACAAAGAGTTCGTTCGCAAACTTGACGAACTTTTTGCTATGAATTTGCCCGAGAAGTATTACGAGGCAAACGAAGATATTACCTCTGAATGCTTGATTGGCGGATACGTGCATGGCAACGAGCCCAGCCACCATATTCCCTATCTTTATGCGTGGACCTCGCAGCCCTGGAAGACACAGTACTGGGTGCGCGAAGTGATGAACAGAATGTACAAGAACCATATCCGCGGTTTGAGCGGCAACGACGATTGTGGCCAGATGTCTGCCTGGTATCTGTTTACAGCTATGGGCTTCTA
Organism: uncultured Bacteroidaceae bacterium; assembly: GCA_904502185.1. Classification (GTDB taxonomy): domain Bacteria; phylum Bacteroidota; class Bacteroidia; order Bacteroidales; family Bacteroidaceae; genus HGM04593. The sequence continues at coordinate 44,060 of CAJGDX010000002.1, forward strand.
TCCTGTTTGTCCGGGAACAGACCAATATGTGCTTGGCGCTCCTTATTTGCCTTACCTCAAACTCTCTTTGCCCAATGGAAATACCTTCGAGATAAAGGCTCCGGGTGTAAGCGACAAGAAGCGTTACGTAAAGTCGGTACGCTTGAATGGCAAGCCTTATACCAAGATGTACATTACACACAAGGATATAACCGATGGCGGTGTATTGGAGTTTGTGATGAGCGCTTCGCCTAACAAAGGCCGTGGAAAAGCGAAGTCAGACAAGCCCTATTCTCTGACAACAGAGCAATAAAAAATACTTAAGATAAGCAGGAATGCCCCTATGCTGCATTTTACAGCATAGGGGCATTTGCTTTTTTTGTTTTTTGCTGAAATTAGTTCCATTGCTGAAACTACGGTAAATTCCAAAGAAGTTGCTGCATTGACATTGGAGTACACAGATGAAAGAAAACAACTTCAAAGAAGAACTTTAAAAAACGATGTCTTGCGTACATTGGTTGTAGATGATATTGATGAAAATGATAGAGATAATCACATATTGTCTAACGCTAGACATGTCGTGGTCTCTCCTGTTTTAGATAGCACTCCCGCATATTGGAAGGTAAAATTAAATGACCGAACTTTTAGTGCAATAATGACCGACGAAGAGTTTCTAAATAAAATGGATAAGGAGAAAATTGCATTCGCAAAGAATGATATCCTTATAGCAGATATAGAAACTATCATCACAGAGAAAGCAAACGGAGTTCCAGATGTCAAGCATTATATTAGGAAGGTGCATCAATATCCTAAATATACTGAGAGTAAGAAAGTCCAACAGAAGGATTTGTTTTAGTTGGACCAGGTTAATACAATATTCTTGACATACATATGTACCTCAAGGTTTTTCCCTTGTCTGGGTGTGAAAACAATCTACCACCTTCGATTTCGGTATCTCATCCATTTGTCTGATACACTCGATATTTTGTTTCTTCTCGAGCCACTTCTTGATGGTTGGTCAATCAAAATACAACCTGTTGCCCTGGCGGATAAACGGAATGTCGTGACACCTCACCGTTCGGTACACAGCAGATTTCGATTTACTGTGCAGTTTGCAAACATCTTCCACGCTCATCAACTCTCCTTCGAGTGGCTGTCTATCTTTATTCTTCCGGTTCGGTCTGAGTCAATATGTCCATATACTCTTCGTAGTCGATATATCTTCCGCCCATCGACTTAAGATGTGGTGTTTCGAACTGGCAATCTATGATTTTTCCGTCATATGTTTCGAGCAGTTTGGCGAGGTATATAAGAGCTATTTTAGAGGCGCTGGGGACTAAAGAGAACATGCTTTCTCCAAAGAAGCAACCGTTTAAGTATATGCCGTAGAGTCCTCCGACAAGTTTTTCGCCTTCCCAAACCTCGATGCTTTCGGCATATCCCTCTTCGTGCAGTTTTGTGTATGCTTCTATCATATCTTCGCCCAGCCATGCACCGGGTTCATCAATGCGAAGCTTGCTGCAATTGCGTATGACATCCCCAAAAGCAGTGCTGATGGTAACATGGTATTTCTCTTTGTTCAACAGGGTACGCATTGAGTGTGAAATGTGTATTTCGTCAGGGAAAATGACGAAGCGTTTCATGGGGCAGTACCACTGTATTATCCCTTCGCGAAAGGAGTACCATGGAAAAATGCCGTTGCTGTATGCCAGTAACAGACGCTCCATGCTCAAATCTCCACCTATGGCTATTAGTCCGTCATCTTCGCCCAGATGCGGGTCGGGGAAAGCTATTCGTTCGTTCAGCAGATATACCATAGTGCTACATTATTGCAAGTTTACCCTCTTTTACACTGATGGTTGCTTCGCCACCGTTTTTCAGCGTACCAAAGAGTATCTCTTTCATCAACAACGGTTTAAGGTTGGATGTTATGACGCGCTCCATTTCGCGCGCGCCATATTCGCGGGTGAATCCTTTTTCGAGCAACCAGTTTTTTGCCTCTTCGGTCAGCTTCATTGTGACGCTCTTTTTGATGAGTTTCTCTTCAAGTTCGCCCAACTTCTTTCCGAGGATGAGGGTTGCCATCTCTGTATCCATGTCGCGGAATATGACGTTACCTGATAGTCGGTTGAGAAATTCGGGTTTGAAGGTTTTTTTGACCTGTTTCAGCATAGCTTCTCCAGCACTTACTCCACCTGCGAAACCAATGGATGCCTGGTGTGCATGCTGCGCACCTGCATTGGATGTCATAATAAGTATGACATGGCGAAAATCCGATTTGCGCCCTTTGTTGTCTGTAAGCACTGCGTAGTCCATCACCTGTAGCAATATGTTGAAGATATCGGGGTGGGCCTTTTCAATTTCATCGAGCAGCAGTACACAGTTGGGTGTCTTTCGTATGGCATCTGTGAGCAGACCGCCATCCTCGTATCCGACATATCCTGCAGGAGAGCCTATAAGCTTGGCAACAGTATGTTTTTCTGTGTATTCGCTCATGTCGAAACGCTGTAGGCTTATTCCCAGCTCTTTGGCAAGCACTTTAGCCACTTCGGTTTTTCCGACTCCGGTGGGGCCTACAAACAGCAGGCTTGCAAGAGGGCGATTGTCGTCGAGCAGTCCTGCCTTTGACATCTGCACAGCTTCCACCACCTGTCGCACAGCCTCTTCCTGACCATAAATTTGCGAACTAATTCGTTGGCGCAGTGTTTCGAGTTGTGCAGTATCTTCCTCTTTCATAGCCATGGAATCAACCTTGCAAATGTGTGATAACACTTGCATAATCAGCTCTTTGTCAACTAATTTTCTCTGACGTTTACCGGGATGAAGCTCGCGGTAAGAGCCTGCTTCGTCTATCAGGTCTATGGCTTTGTCGGGTAGATGACGCTCGTTAATGTATTTAGCACTTGCATTTACAGCATACTCTATGACTCCTTTGTCGTATTTAACATTATGGTATTTTTCGTATTGACTTTTAAGTCCATTGAGAATTTTTATAGTCTCCTCGATGCTTGGCTCTGGAATATCAATCTGCTGGAAACGGCGGACAATACCTTTGCTGCGCGAGAAATATTTGTTGTACTCCTCGTATGTGGTTGAACCCATGAAGCGTATGTCGTCACGTTCGAGGTATGGCTTTAACATGTTCGAGGCATCCATGGAGCCTTCGCCGCTTCGTCCGGCTCCCACCAGATTGTGAATTTCGTCGATGTATACAATGGCTTTGCCTTCGTTGCAAACTCCATCCATCACACTTTTTATGCGTTTTTCAAAATCTCCGCGGAATTGTGTGCCTGCAAGCATGGTTCCCAAATCCATTTCATATATTTTGTAACCTTGCAATCTTTTGGGAACGTCGCCTGAATTGAGTAGGGTAGCAAGACCGTATGCAAGAGAGGTTTTTCCTACTCCCGGTTCACCTATGTGAAGGGGGTTGTTCTTTTCTTTGCGGCAGAGAACCTGCATGGTGCGTTCAAGTTCTTCGTGACGACCAATCAGCGGATTGTGTTGTTCAACCTTGTCGTTCAAGCAAGTAACAAGGTTGCGCCATACCTCTGTTTGGGTTTCGCCTTCTATCTCTTCGAGTTCTTCGTAACATTCGTATTGGGTAACAAGTTCGCTGAGAAATTCTGGAAGATTTTCGCGGATGGTTTGTTTCAACAATGAGGCAGCCCACGATTCGCGAAGGTTCAGTATGCCTTGTACGACGTGGGGAATTGTCATTTGTTCGGCGCCGGAGTTTTGAATTATCTGGTATGCGTGACCCATCATTTCGTTTGTCTGGAATGATAGTTCCTGCGAGTATTCGATGCCTGTCGGCACTTTTTCTATTTGATTTTCAAGGTATTCATTAACGCGCTTCTTCATCTCGCCACTGTTGCACATACATTGTTCGAGGGCTATGCAGAATGGTTCCTGCTTCAGCATTGCACCAAGTATGTGTTCAGGTGTTACATACTCGTGGCGGTACCATTTTGCTGACTCGAGTGCGCCGGCGAGTGCTTCGTTAAATGATTCTGTATATGTCATTTTGCGTTTTAATTTAATTTTCGGGACTTATGGTCAGACGCAGCGGATAGCCTTCGTTGCGTGCCATGGTTGTTGCTTTTTGGGTCTTTGAACGAGCAATGTCGTATGAATATATTCCCACAGTGGCCGATTCGGAATTGTGAACCTTGAGCATCAGGGCTTCTGCTTCTGCAAGGGATTTGTAGAATACCGTAGTCAGCACTTTTACAACAAATTCCATTGTAGTGAAGTCGTCGTTGTGAATTATAACTTTGAATCGACGAGGTTCCTTTATGTTAATATTTTCTCGTTCTTTTATGCCGGTTTCCTGTTTTTCCATTGTTGTAGGAGTGTTATTTAATCTTTATGCCAAAGTTAAGGTTCGCGTCAGATATAACAAAATTTTTCCCACATTTTATATATAACACATTGCCGCCGTATTTTGTTCGATGGCGCAGTGATTTTTTTTATATTGCCTCTACTTTTTGTTTTCTCGTTTGTTTGCAGTATCTTTGCATTATTAATTATTAATCCTTTAATTATGAAGCTTTTAGGAAATATTTTGTGGCTCTTGCTCGGTGGATTGGAATGTGCACTTGGGTACTTTGCCGGTTCGTTGGCTCTTATGATAACAATTATAGGAATACCTTTCGGAATTCAGACATTCAAATTGGGAATACTTTGTTTGTGGCCGTTTGGTTCTCAAGTCAGGGAGAATCCGGAATCTAATGGATGTTTGTCTTTAGTGATGAATATTTTTTGGTTGATATTCGGTGGTTTGGCAACTTGTTTGGGGCATTTGTTTTTCGGAATATTGTTGTGCTTGACAATTATAGGAATACCATTTGCAATGGAGCATTTCAAGATGGCTAAATTGTCGCTTCTTCCTTTTGGAAAAACCATTGAGGTGGCTATCTGATATATATTTTCTTTTAAGTGTATTAGATGCACGATAATAAATATTATGTTTAATAGGAATAAGAATAATATAATAAAAGGTATAAACAGATGAGTTATTTCTGCCCGATTATAGGGAAAAAGGATTTCTGATTGAAATTCATCTGAAACTATTAGCGAATATACTATCTTTGTAACTGTAAACAATTATTTGATATGAGAAAACATGGTTTTAAGGCGTGGCTTATTGCTACGCGCCCCTGGTCGTTCCCGGCATCGGCAATGCCGGTTATGGTAACATTGGCATATTTGTATTGGTTGGGCTCTGATGTTAACTGGCCCATTGGCGTATGGACACTTTTGAGTATTATTCTTTTTCATGCTTCAGGTAATGTATGGAGCGATTATTATGATTTTAAGAAAGGTGTCGACCGTGAAGGTACAATTGGCGCGACGTCGCTTACAAGTGGAGAATTCACCCCTAAGGAGATAAAGAGATTTGCAATGCTCCTGCTTGTCGTGGCTTCACTTTCGGGTATTGCATTGGTTGCTGTTACTGGTATTGCAACATTGCTTTTTGGCATTGCTGGTGTGCTGTTGACTGTTCTTTATCCCTGGCTTAAATATAATGCTCTTGGCGACTTGGATATATTTTTGACATATTCGTTGTTGCCTATTCTGGGTACAACCTATGTTGCTACGGGTGCTATTGATGTTGATGCGCTATGGTTGTCGTTGCCCATAGGACTCATAACCGTAGGTATTTTACATTCAAACAATGCACGCGACATAGAGCATGACAAGGTTGCAGGAATTAAGACTTTTGCAATGATTGTGGGAAAGAAGGTTTCGGCATATATTTACTGCTTGGAGGTAATATTGCCTTTTGTGTGGATTGTTACAGGTATCATTATTGGGGTCTTTCCTACCCTATCTCTTCTTGTGATTCCGGCTTTGAAACCGGCAATCGACAATTCGTTGAAGGTATTGCGCTTTCCTGCCGAGGGCGGGAAAATACTTAAGGGCATTGACGAAGCAACTGCCAAACTTCAGTTGATTTTCAGTCTGTTACTCACTTTGTCACTCTTTGCCGATAAACTGTTTCTATGAAAAAGGCTATATTCACATTATTGATTGCCACGGTGTTATGGACCATAATGTTCTCACCGTTGACAGCGCCGAGCGTCAATTTCTGGTGGATGATGACTGCTTCGGCATGCGCTTTGTCGGTTATGGCAACCTTCTTCAATCCAGGTTGGTGGAAAGGAGTCCGCATCGATGTGTCTAACATAGCATTGGGTATTATCATTGCGGTTCTATTGTGGTCGGTTTTCTGGGTTGGCGACAAACTCTCTCAGATTCTTTTCGATTTTGCCCGTCCGCAGGTTGATACCATCTATGGCATGAAGGATGGTGAGTCGCCATGGCTGCTTACATTCCTGATGCTCTTCCTCATTGGTCCCGCAGAGGAGATTTTCTGGAGAGGTTATATTCAAAAGAGATTTTCGCAGCATTGGAATCCCAATGTCGGTTTTCTTGTAACCACCTCCGTCTATGCTATTGTTCATGCCGGTTCTTGCAATTTCATGCTCACTATGGCAGCGATGGTTGCCGGTTTTGCATGGGGTATTCTCTATCGCTTTTTCCCCGAGAAATTTGGAGCAATCATCATTTCTCACGCTTTATGGGATGTGGCGGTATTTATTTGGTTCCCGATATAAGAATTATTTATTAATTAACGATTTTATAAGACTATGAAACAGATTAAAATTTTTTTTGCAATTCTTCTGATGTTTGCAGTTGCATCGTGCGGTGGTTCGGGACAGAAAGCCACTGAACAACAGCAACAACCGACAGAGGCACAGAGCGAACAACCCGAGAATCAGGTGACTGTATACGAGAACAATTATCTGGTGAAGGTTGGTGATGTTGCTCCCGACTTTACTTTATCGCTGACAGACGGCAGCAAATTTACTTTGTCCGAGAACCGCGGCAAGGTTGTGATGTTGCAATTCACAGCAAGCTGGTGTGGTGTTTGTCGCAAGGAGATGCCTTTCATCGAGCGCGATATATGGTTGCCTCACAAGGATAACAAAGATTTTGTGCTTTTGGGTATCGATCGTGAGGAGGCTCTCGAGGATGTGTTGAAATTTGTGGAAACTACTAAGGTCACCTACCCCATCGCTCTTGACACAAATGCCGATGTATTTGCTTCGTATGCCGAGCGTAAGGCTGGAATTACCCGCAATATTCTTATCGATCGCGAGGGACGCATCGTCAAATTGACACGTCTTTTCAATGAGACAGAGTTCAACGAATTGGTACAGCAGATTAATGAGATGCTGAAATAAGCAGTTGAATTATAGAAATTAAATAGGTTCATCGGCACAGTTTATCTGACCGATGAACCTATTTTTTATCCGACTACCTCTACCCTGCTTGCTCCGCGTTGTTTCTTTACCTCTATGCGTGTGGGTATTCTTTCGTAGAGTTCATTGACGTGACTTATAATTCCTACACGGCGGTTACCTATGCTGTGGAGAACTTCGAGTGTTTCGATTACTGTATTCAGATAATCGCCGCTAAGGGTGCCGAAACCTTCATCTATAAACAGTGTGTCGGGTGTAAACTTGTTGTGGTTGAGCGACGACAGACCGAAGGCCAGTGCCAAAGAGACCATGAAACTTTCGCCACCCGAGAGTGTGTTTACCGGGCGTGTTACATTGTTTTCAGCCTTGTCGGTAATGAGGATGACAAGACTTCCGGGCTGTGTGGTCAGTTCGTATTGCGTGGTGAAACGGCGCAGATAGTAGTTGGCATTTTCGAGCAGCTGACTAAGTATATAACTTTGTGCTATCGACTTGAATTTGCCTCCATCGGCACTTCCGAAGATATCAGATAAACGTTTCCACTTGCTTTCTTCTTCGCTCAATTTAGCCACTTCTTCACGCTCCTTTACAAGTGATGCAGCTTTGTCATCATCCTGTTTAAGCTCGCTTAATATTGCACCGGCTCTTTGCTCTGCCAATGATCGCTGTTCGTCAATCTCAGCCTTTTTATTCATCAAGGAATCTATGCTGTCATCTTCGTCGATAGCAGGTTTGTTTTGCATCAGCTCATCGCATCGTTTTTGCCATTCGGCTACCAGTACTTTCGATTTTTCAATATCCTGCTGCATCTGTTGTTCGATTGCCTGAATCTGTTTAATCTCTTCGTGTGTGCAAGCAAACAGGCGTGATGTCGGTTCTATTTCGGGGTGGTTGCTGTAAAATGCTTGAATGGCGGCTTCGCACTCCCCTATTGTTTTTTCCGTACGTTGAATATTGTTATGTAACAGTTCACACTTGTTGGCTAGTGTGTTCCAATAATGGTCGAGTTCTTTTGTGTTTTCTATGGACAATGCTTCATCGTTCACAGACTTCCAATGTGGGAATATTTTCTCTGTATTTGTGCGATAGAGGATAATACGTTCAGCTTTCTCTGTATATTCTTTAATCTCTTGTTGAAGAAGTGTGTTTCGCTCTTTTGCTTTTGAATATGCAGTAGAACGATTTTGCAGTTCGACAATCGTTTTTGAGATATCTTTTTGCCACTCCTCTATTGTTATGATTGCAGCAATTTCGTCATTTATTTCTCTGAGTCGCTTTTCGATGTTGGCAAGCTGTTGTTCCTCTTGTGCAAGGGTGCTTTTAATCTTTTCCTGCAATCCCATGTTTTTGCCAATCTTCTCTAACAAAGTTGTCAGCGGTTGGCGTAGCTTGACTATTTGTTCCGAAATTTCGAGAATACTTTTCGCTAAAGTATCGTTTTTCTTTTGTTGGATGGCTATTGCATTGCGCTCATTATCGATAAATGTTGTTATGTCTTTATCTTGTGCGTTGATGGATAGCGCACTGCACAGGCTCTCGAACTGAAGTTCAAGTGCTTTTTTCTCTTTGGCAATTGTTGTGAGTTCCAGTGCAACATCCTCGCTAAGGGTGTTGTATGATTTAATTTGTGCAACGAGGTTGTTGTATTCTGCAACTTTCTCTTCATGCAGTTTTATTGCATTGTTTCTTTGCAGTTCGATAGGTCGTAGCAGCTCAAGCACCTCTTCGTCCTGAAAAAGGTGTCGTATCCTTTCGCCGCAGACGGGGCATTCGTCACCAGATTTTAATTTGGCACGAAGGGCTTTTGCATGATTGTCAATGCGCAGATGCATTGTGTTATACAGCTCTTCCTGTTGCTTTCGGGAAGTTTCAGCTTCTCCCTTCTCTTTCTCAAGATGTGTCAGGGTGCTGTTTGCTGATTGCTGTTTTTGTTTTAGCTCTTGCTGTTTGGTTTCGGCTTTATTGTATCGCTCTGTTGTCTGTTTAATATCATTGGTTATCGCAGCCAGTCGGTCAACCTGCTCTTTTCTGCTGATGAGGGATGCATTTGAGGGTTGCAGCTTCTGCTCTTCGGCAACCTTTTCACGTTCGCCCTCTTTTGCTAATATTTCTTTCTCTATTATTATTCGTTCTGCTGTCTCTGTGTCGATTTCCTTGGCTATCAGCGGTAATTGTTGCGTATTTTGTCGATATTCCTTGACAATTTTCTCTTTTTCGGCTATTGTGCGGAGCAGTTCCTGCATTTGTGCAGTCAGGAATCCTGCTTTCTCATACATTGGTATATCTTTGGCAGCGTTTGTCAGTCGTTCCTGAAGAGTGGTATGCTGCTCGACGAGTGTTTGTAGCGTTTGCTGCATTGCAGCCTGTCCGCTTGAAAGTTGTTGGTATTCTTTGTACAACTGATTTTGCCTCAGTTGGTTATTTGTGCGTTCGGGAAGCAACGATTTCAGTTGGTTGTGGTTGTTGCGCAACTCTTCGCTGCAGTTCCACTCTGCCAGAAGACGACGATTGGCTTCAGCAGTGGGAGTACAGGCCTTTTCTTTTGCCTCTGTCAGTCGTTTTTCCTCTTCCTTTATAGCTGTTTCATATTGCAGATGAGTTTTCAGCCATGATAGTTTTTTCTCTGTTTCGTGGCTCTCCTGCTTCAGCTTTGCAATGAGATTTTCTTCCTCTTTTATCTGTTGCTGTTTCTCCTCGCGTTTTGCGTCGCCCATCAGTTCCTGTGCATCGACAGTCGCTTTTTTAAGCTCATAATCTCGTTTTTTTTGAGTGTAGGTGATATATATTTCACGACTGATGCGTGAGTATATTTCTGTTCCGGTAAGTTTCTCCAGTATGTCGCTTTTCTCGTTGCCTTTACTGTTGAGGAAACGTGTGAAGGCTCCTTGTGCCAGCAGGGTTGTACGGCAGAATTCTTCGAATTTCAGACCTACAATTTCGGGACGTGCTATCTCATCGGATACACGCTTGTTTATGGTGGTGTCGCTCTCCCGGCAGTAAAGGGTATTCTCTGCTTTCAGCTTGACATCGAGCCTTTTTTTAGTTCCGCGTGAGGCGTGCCACATTGCTGTGTAGTGTTTGTTGTCGTTTCCTATGAAGCAGAGACGGGCGTACGCTTCGCCTGTGTCACGACGAACCAACTGGCATGGATGGCTCAGGCGGACATTGTCGCTGTCGCCTGTAAGATTGAGTTTCTGGTCTTTATAGCTTTCGTTGCCGTAACCCTCGAGACGTGGTGCTGTGCCGTAGAGAGCAAGGCATATTGCATCGAGGATGGTACTTTTGCCGGAACCGGTGGCTCCGCAGATTAGAAAGAGCGGTTCGTTCGAAAGTGGAGAGTTTTCGAAACTGATGGTAGCCTCGCTGATAGAGGCTATATTTTTTATTTCGAGTTTGCCGAATTTCATGCTGTTTCTTCGTTTATGCGTTTTTCTGCCTGTTCTATGCTTGCAAGAAGCATCTCTTTCAATTCATCATCCATTTCTTCTTCGAATTCCCTGCGATAGTAATCCATTGCAATCTCCATAGGGGAACTTTGTTGCAACTCTTCGAGATGTACACTACTCTCCTTTGTTTCGCTCTCAGTGCGAACCGGGTAAAGTTCACAAAGTTCGGCAGGTATGTTTGCAAATTTTTCTTCAATTACTCGTCTGTCGTGCATCGGTAGCACATCCTGTACCTTCAACTTAACTCGGATGTATGCTTTCTCTGCAGGTAGATTTTCTATCGCTTCTAACACCTCGTCGAGGCTTCCACCCTCTTCGGGTATTGTGTATAAAGGGACTAGAGGATTTATCTGCACTTCGTCTATTTGAGGTGTTGCACCGTGATTGTCAATCTGTACTATGGTGATACTGTGCGGGTAATCTTCGTCGAAACTCATGGCAAAAGGCGAACCTGCGTAACGTGCATTTGCACATCCTACGACAAACTGCGGATGGTGTATATGTCCCAATGCCAAATAGTCGTATCCGTTGCCGAACTCTTCTATGTTTTCATACACAAGGTGCGTATGTTTGCTCTCGTGTCCCTTTATGTCTACCCCACTGAGTGCCAGATGGCCAGTCATTATTATGGGCAGATTATGGCTGTTTCTTTCTGCGATACAATCTATCAGTTTCTGATGAAACTGCTGCATTTTGCTTATTTCCACATTCTCATCTAGAAGTGGATAGTTTGCATGATAGATGTACGGCAGAGCTATTACAAAACAGCAAGGCTCTTCGTTGTGTCCCTTGATTTCTACTATGTGTTTTTCGAGGTTTACTTCATCTTCTTTTCGTTCGATGTTTCCCACTATCGTCACATCAAAAGCCTCCCATAGCTCGCTGTTAAGTTCAAGACGAGAACTGCTGTCGTGGTTACCCGCTATGACTACGATTTTCATTGTCGGCAATGTCGCACGCAGTTCCAGCAGCATCTTGTTGTAGAGCTTTTGCGAGGCTAATGTAGGAGCCACGCTATCGTAGATGTCGCCACTGATTATCAGCACCTCGGGCTGCTCTTTATTAATGATGGCACATAGCTGTGACAGAAAATTAAGATGCTCATCGCTACGCTCCATTCCGTGAAGCGTTTTTCCAATATGCCAGTCGCCTGTGTGTATTGCTTTCATACTCTGAGGAAAATTTTGGATTTATACATGCATCTGAGAATGAAAAACATTATCATTCCACTGCCGAACGTCAGTAATACTCCGTAGTAATCTCCCATATACTGTTGCAGTCCGTGGGTCAGAGAATGTACAACGCAACGCAGATTTATAACTCCTGCCACGTATGCAAATATTGAGTTTGTTCCATAGTATTTGAGCCATGAAATACCTTTTTTATATCCTTTATAGTCTACAATGTAGTAGAACAATGCCATCAGCAGCATGCAGATGCCTCCTGAAAAAAGAGTCATACTGCTGCTCCAAATGGTTTTTATAATAGGCATCTGTAGCGATAGCAATAGTCCGCCGCCAAGCAGAGAAAAACCTGCGATAACCAATCTTTTGAGAATGGTTTTATGGTTGCCTGCATAGCGTCGCATGGTGCTTCCGGCAATAAAACCCAACATCACGGTAACAGCAAAGTTCAGCGAACTCCAGATCCATGTATAGTGATAATGAGAAGCAAAACTCCAACTGCCATCGTCGTTTAGGGTGGCACCGTCGCGGAAACGTCCCAAAATGTTTTTGTCTACCATCTCAGCAAAATTACCCTCGGGACTATAATCTCCAACGATGGTCATTGGCAACCAATAGATGATAAAAAGCAATATCATTCCTATGATTATGCCACGCTCTTTGAAAGAAAGATATATAACAGAGGTGATAAGATATCCGGCTGCAATCGCCTGCAATGTGTTGCTGTACAGATATATGCGATTCACGTCAAGAGCAAGCAGATTACCTTGTACCACCATTCCCAGTAACCACAGAAGCACTACTCGCTTGATGATACGCTTATATACACTACTCTTTCCGCTATTTACATTGGTCGTATATTTACTCAAAGAAAAAGGCATCGAAACACCTGCCATGAACATAAACAGCGGCATTATAAGGTCCCACATAGCAAAGCCTTCCCAGTGTACATGCGTGAATTGTTGCACCACCGGTCCCAGTACGGGCTGTTGCAGTCGTGAGGCTAAAGCCATAAATACTGGTTGAAAAAACACCAACATGAAAAGGTCGAGTCCTCTTAAAATATCGAGCGACTCTAAACGTCCGTTGTTTGTTGCTACTCTGTTCTCTTCGTTCATAAATTGCGTATCTGATATTTAAAATCAAATTTAATTCTAATATTCCATATTGCCAACTTTTTTGAAAACAAAGAGAGTATTTGACCATTGCATAAAAAAATGCGAGTGTCATTTGAGGTGACACTCGCATTTTTTATTTAATAATATTCAGAGAATTATTCTGCTGATTTTTCTAAAAGTTTCTCAACTTCTTCAAGTTTGTCTGCCATCTGCAGGTTGTAGTAGCAGTTTGAGAGTCCTGTACCCCAGAGTTCAACTTTACTGGGCTGAAGCTCGCGAAGCTTTTCGTAAAGGGGAAGAGCCTCTTTGAAGTATCCGTTGATAATCTCTTTATCTTTCTTGATTTTTGCTTTGTCCTTGATGTTTGTGCTTGAATTCTTCTGGCTGTACTCCTGTGCAAGAATCGTGTAGCACATTCCGAGGTTGGCAAGTGCACCTTCGTAGTTAGCATCCTTTTCGAGTGTCTTTTTGTAGTACACTACAGCCTCGTCAATCTTCTTGCTCTCCTGAAGAACCATACCTTTTGCAAAGTAGAAGAGTGCGTTGTCGGGGTTAGAAGCAATCATCTCATCTGCAAACTTAATCATTTCCTCCTGCTGGTTCTTGAGCTGATAGTAAGCGATAAGGCACTGGTAGAAGTAGGGATTCTCGGGGAATGTCTTGGCACCTACCTTCAGTGTCTGCAACCATGCTGTTGTGTCGGCAAGCTGTGCCTGTGCCATAGCCTTGTATTTTGTTGCATTCTCCTTGAAGTCGGGGTTTTCGATAGCGAGGTCGATATGTGCAAGTACATTTTTGAAGTTCTCTGTCTGCATACCGCAAAGTGCTGCATAGTAAGCTGCGTTAGAGTTAAGTTCCTTGTCTTTAACTGCGGGGAGTGTGTCAAGGGGCTCGAGTGTTGCAGTCTTGA
>CAJGDX010000003.1 GCA_904502185.1 uncultured Bacteroidaceae bacterium
ATTTCGCTATATTTTGGATGAAGATGGCAAAAAAAGCAGTAACTTTGCTCGGTTCACTCAGCAGCGAAAAATAGTATGACAGAAAAAGATTGCATATTGATAAGAGGCGCACGCGTCAACAACCTGAAAAATGTGGATGTAGATATTCCGCGCGGAAAATTCGTGGTAATCACCGGACTTTCAGGGTCGGGAAAGTCATCATTGGCATTCGACACCCTCTATGCCGAAGGTCAGCGTCGCTATGTTGAATCGTTGTCGTCATACGCCCGTCAGTTCCTGGGACAGATGAACAAACCCGAATGTAACTTCATCAAAGGAATCCCCCCGGCAATTGCCATCGAGCAGAAGGTGAACAACCGCAACCCACGCTCCACAGTTGGAACCTCTACCGAAATATATGAATACCTGAAGTTGCTTTACGCAAGAATAGGAAAGACATATTCGCCCGTCAGTGGCCAGCTTGTAAAAAAACACACACCAGAGGATCTTGTAACATGTATGCTCGACCACGAAGAGGGCATGCGTTTTCTGCTGCTTGCCCCCATCGTTCCACGCAGAGGACGAAAAATGGATGAGCAGTTGTCCGTATATTTACAACAGGGATTTACGCGTCTGTACGTCAATGGAGAGGTGAAACGCATAGAGGAGTACACACACAAGAAGAAAGAGACCCCCTATCTGCTGATTGACCGACTGACAGCGAGCTCTGCGCAAGAGGCAACAGTACGCCTGCTCGACTCTGCCGAAACGGCTTTCTACGAAGGCAATGGTGTCTGCACCATGAAGTTCCTTAACGAAGAGCAGATGCACACATTCAGCATACGCTTCGAGGCCGACGGCATCGAGTTTGAAGAGCCAAGCGAACAGATGTTCTCTTTCAATTCGCCCATAGGAGCCTGCCCCGACTGCGAAGGCTTCGGACGCATCGTCGGCATCGACGAGAATCTGGTAGTACCCAACAAATCGCTGAGCGTCTACGACGGAGCCGTGCTATGTTGGCGCGGAGAGAAGATGGGCGAATGGAAAAACGAGTTCTGCCGCCGCGCACCGGGCGATGATTTTCCAATCTTTGAGCCATACTACAACCTGACAGAGGAACAGCGCAACTACCTGTGGCACAAAGGCCCGTATATACCCGAATATGACTCGCACATCAGCATCGACCGTTTCTTCGACATGGTACGCGAGAATCAATACAAGATACAATACCGCGTAATGCTCGCCCGTTACCGCGGCAAGCCCATATGCCCTACCTGCAACGGCACACGTCTGAAGAAAGAGGCAGGATACGTAAAGATTGGCGGAAGAAGCATCACCGAACTGGTGGAATTGCCCATAAGCCGTCTTAAACAATTTTTCGACACACTGCAGCTCGACGAACACGACGAAAAGATTGCCCGCCGCATACTCACAGAGATAACCAACCGCATAGATTGCCTTGCCGACGTAGGACTCAGCTATCTGACACTTAACAGATTGAGCAACACTCTGTCGGGTGGAGAGAGCCAGCGAATAAACCTTGTAACTTCGCTTGGCAGCAGCCTTGTTGGCTCGCTGTACATTCTTGACGAGCCGAGCATTGGCTTGCACAGCCGCGATACGGAAAAACTGATAAAAGTGCTGCGACGTCTGCAACAGCTGGGCAACACAGTAGTAGTTGTCGAACACGACGAGGACATCATACGCGCTGCCGACTACATAATAGATGTAGGTCCAAAGGCTGGGCGTTTGGGTGGAGAAATTGTCTACAGCGGCAACATTCAGGAGATAACCACCGACACTCCGGGATACACTGCGCAATATCTGTTGGGCGAGGACAACATCCCCGTCCCTACCCACCGTCGCACCTCGAACAACCATATTATTATCAAGGGAGCCAGAGAGAACAACCTCAAAGGTATAGATGTTGCAATCCCTCTGAATGCACTGACCGTAGTAAGCGGAGTCAGCGGTTCGGGAAAGTCGACCCTTGTCCGCGACATTCTCTACCGAACACTGCAACGCCAATATGGCGAAGGAACAGAGACACCCGGACAATGCGATGGAATAGAAGGAGCGCTTAAACTGCTGAAAGCCGTTGAATTCATAGACCAGAACCCCAGAGGAAAGTCATCGCGTTCGAACCCCGTAACCTATCTGAAGGCATACGATGAGATACGCCATCTCTATGCCCAGCAACCCCTTGCCAAGCAGATGGGATATACAGCCGGATACTTCTCGTTCAATTCGGATGGAGGACGCTGCGAAGAGTGCAAGGGAGAAGGCACCATCACCGTAGAAATGCAATTCATGGCAAACATGAAACTGCAATGCGAGTCCTGCCACGGCAAACGTTTCAAGAGCGAAACCCTTGAGGTAAAATTCCACGACAAGAATATATACGATGTGCTTGAAATGACTGTCAACGAAGCAATTGAGTTCTTCGGCAAACACAAACAGACAACCATTGTAAACCGCTTGCAACCGCTTCAGGACGTAGGGCTGGGATACATAAAACTGGGACAGTCATCATCCACATTGTCGGGCGGTGAGAACCAGCGTGTAAAACTCGCCTACTATCTGAGCCTTGCCTCCACCACTCCCACCCTGTTCATTTTCGATGAACCCACCACAGGTCTTCACTTCCACGACATTAAGAAGTTGCTCGACTCGTTCAACCGACTTGTGGCACGCGGCCACACACTGCTCATCATCGAACACAATCTGGACGTGATAAAATGCGCCGACCACCTGATAGACCTCGGTCCCGACGGCGGAGAAAACGGCGGACAACTGGTAGCCTGTGGAACACCCGAAGAGGTGGCAGCCAACCCCGACTCAGCAACCGGTGTTTACCTCAGAGAAAAGCTGTACTAAAAAAGCACAGATACAAATATTAACCCACCACAAACGCATTTCTGACAAAATTGCTTGCCGGCACAATAAAAATAAGTAATTTTGTCATGAATTTACACAGACCATGGACACAGCCAAAATACAAAGCATAAAAAAACAGTTCGGCATAGTAGGCAACGACCCCGAACTGCACCGTGCCATAGACACAGCCATGCAGGTAGCAGCCACCGACCTAACGGTGCTGATAACCGGTGAGAGCGGTGTCGGAAAAGAACACTTCCCAAAAATCATACATCAGAACAGCATACGCAAACACGCAAAATATTTCGCAGTCAATTGCGGCGCAATACCCGAAGGTACCATCGACTCCGAACTGTTCGGACACGTCAAGGGAGCCTTCACCGACGCCGTAGGCGAACGAAAAGGCTACTTCAGCGAAGCTGACGGCGGCACCATCTTCCTAGACGAGGTGGGAGAACTGCCACTTGCCACCCAGGCCCGTCTGCTGCGAGTACTCGAAAATGGAGAATTTCTTCGTGTAGGCTCGTCAAAAGTTGAAAAGACCAACGTACGCATCGTGTGTGCGACAAACGTAAATCTTCCCGAAGCCATCAGCGAAGGACGTTTCAGAGAAGACCTCTACTACCGTCTGAATACCGTACCTATAAACATTCCGCCACTGCGCAAACGTGGCGAGGATGTAGTAATGCTGTTCAAGAAATTCGCACTCGACTACTCCGAGAAATACTCAGTACCCAAAATACTGCTGGATGAAAGCGCACAGGCCGCACTGATGGAATATCACTGGCCGGGCAACGTCCGTCAACTAAAAAACGTTGCCGAGCATATTTCGTTGGTGGAGATGCAGCGCGAGATAAACGGAGATATCATAAAAAAATATCTGCCGATGGAGAGAAAGACAAATCTACCGGCACGCCTAAGTTCGGGTACAGGCAGCAACAAGACATTCGAGAGCGAGAGAGAGATACTTTACAGCGTACTGTTCGACATGCGACGCGACATAACCGAACTGCGCGCGCAGGTACAGGAGCTGATGTCAGCCGGAGTACACAAAGAGGAGGTGCCACTCTACACCCCCACTCACGAGCTCACCACCCACAAGCCGCAAATGCAACCGACAACAATACACCTGTCACCAATAAGAGAAGAGGAGAGCAGCAACATTGTCGAAGGAAGCGAATACATAGAAGAAACACTGTCGCTCGACGACATGGAACGCATGGCAATATTGAAAGCATTGGAGAGACACCGCGGAAAACGTCGCGAGGCAGCAAAAGAGCTAAACATTTCGGAACGAACACTTTACAGAAAAATTAAGGAATATGGACTCGATTAAAATACGCAAAGCCGGAATCATCGCCACACTGATAATGACAATGGCAATAATCGCAGGATGCACAGTAAACTACAAGCTGACAGGTGCCTCCATCGACTACACCAAGGTAAAAACCATCACACTGGAGACATTCCAGAACCGTGCAGCCTACCAGTGGGGTCCTATGGCACAGATGTTCAACCAGACACTGAACGACGTCTTTGTGCAACAGACCAAGCTCGTACAGGTGAAGAACGGTGGCGACCTGCAATTTGCCGGCGAAATAACATCATACGATCAGTTCAACAAATCAATCTCGTCTGACGGATACTCTTCGATGGTACAGTTGAAGTTGACAGTCAACGTACGCTTCACCAACAACACCAACCACGACGAAGATTTTGAGCGTTCATTCTCGGCAGTAAGAGACTTCGAAGCATCGCAACCCCTTGAAAGTGTGCAAGAAGAGCTTGTGACACAGATGATTAAAGAGATTGTAGAATCTATCTTCAACGCAGCGGTAGCCAACTGGTAGTCACACTCACATGGATATAACATACTACATATCGCACCCCGACAAGCTCGACAGAAATACTCTGTACGAGCTTCGGCTGATGGTGCGCAAATATCCGTATTTCGACGCAGCACGCCTATTGTTGCTCAAGAACCTGTATCTGCTTCACGACATAGACTTCGGTAAAGAGATGCGCCGTGCAGCCATCTATCTGAAAAACCGTCGCGTACTGTTCGACATAATGTGCGAATACGGGACACCCGACACTAAAACAGATGCAAACAGACTGGAGGCAGAGGAACCTACCGTAGACCGTACAATGGAGCTTATCGATGCTTTTTTGGATACACTCCCCACAGAACATTTCTCTCTTGAAGCAGAGGGCGCTGCTGCCATAGACTATGTTTCGGCATACCTCACCGACAAAGATGACGCACAGGAGACACCGAAACTACGTGGCCAGGAACTCATCGACAACTTTCTGGCAGGAGGAGAAGAGAGGTTCACACTGCAATTGGCAGCTGAGTCACAGGCAGAAACCAAAAAGGAGGAATCGACACAGAGCGACACAAAAATCGGTGACGAAACACCCATTTTCACCGAAACACTTGCCAATATTTACATAAAACAGGGTAAATATGACAAGGCATACGAAATTCTTAAACGATTATATTTGGATTATCCAAATAAAAACCGTTACTTTGCAGACCAAATCAGATTTTTAGAAAAAATAGTTAAACATACAAAAAAGTAGAAATAAAATGTACGTACTTTCAATCATTTTGCTTGCTATCGCAGCCGTGCTGATGTGCATCATCGTTGTTATCCAGAATTCAAAAGGCGGCGGTCTTGCATCAGGTTTTGCATCATCCAACCAGATTATGGGTGTAAAGAAAACCACAGACTTTGTTGAAAAAGCAACATGGGGCCTTGCAATATTCATGGTAGTAATGAGCATTGTAGCAGTAGCCTTTATGCCTCGTACAACAATAAGCAACGAGAGCTTGTTGCAGCAGAACGCAGTTGAGAACAGCGTTGCCAACCCCAACGTAGTTCCCGATTTCTCTGAGCCTGTACAGGAAGAGGCTCCCGCACAGGCCGAATAATACACAAGCAATAAGCAGAAATAAGTATAGAGGATATGTCGCGACATATCCTCTATACTTATTTCTATCTACCCCAACTGCAAACAGGGCAAAAATCAACCACCAGGAAAGCAGTAACCACAAAATTGCAAAAATAAAAATAACAGACAGAACCACTTTTTTTCATAAAACTACGTACACATCTGAACAAAAATTGTAATTTTGTACTTTAGCAAGTTGCCATGTGCAACCACTAACCAAAAGAACACCCCATGTATATACCAACCAGAGAAGAGATACAAAAAATACTCGACAAACCCATATTCCATAAAATATCTGAAACAGCCGACGAACTTAATATGGAATGTTACATCGTAGGAGGTTACGTGCGCGACATATTCCTGCAACGCCCCTCGACTGACATAGACGTGGTAGTCGTAGGCAAAGGAATAGAAATGGCACGCGCCTTCAGCAAAAAACTGGGGAAAGGTGCCCACCTTGCCGTATATGCCAATTTCGGCACAGCACAAGTAAAATACCGCAATCAGGAGATTGAGTTTGTCGGTGCACGCAAAGAGTCATACAGCCACGACTCGCGCAACCCCATTGTGGAGGACGGCACCCTTGAAGATGACCAGAACCGTCGCGACTTCACGATAAACGCAATGGCTATCTGTCTCAACAGCAACAGATTCGGAGAACTTGTCGACCCGTTCGATGGAGTCTACGACCTTGAAGACAGAATAATACGCACGCCCCTTGAGCCGGGTATCACATTCTCGGACGACCCCCTGCGCATGATGCGATGCGTACGTTTCGCCACACAGTTGAACTTCTACATCGAGGATGAAACATTCGATGCCCTATGCGAAAACAGGGAACGCATAAAAATCATATCCCGCGAAAGAATAAACGAAGAGCTGAACAAGATTCTGCTCTCGCGCACACCATCGAAAGGATTCATCGAGCTTGACCGCTGCGGACTGCTGCAACTTATATTTCCACAGCTGGCAGCCCTGCAAGGCGTGGAAACCAAAAACGGCAAAAGCCATAAAGAGATGTTCTACCACACATTGGAAGTACTTGACAATGTGGCGGCAAAGAGCGACAATCTGTGGTTGCGCTGGGCAGCACTGCTTCATGACATAGGCAAACCCCGCACCAAACGCTGGGATCCGATACAATTCTGGACATTCCACAACCACAACATTGTAGGAGAGAAGATGGTGCAGCAGATATTCAAAGAGTTCAAAATGCCGCAAAACGAAAAAATGCGCTACGTGGCAAAACTCGTCAACCTGCACATGCGCCCCATTGCCATTGCCGACGACGAGGTAACAGACTCTGCCGTACGACGCCTGCTTTTCGATGCCGGCGATGACATCGACGACCTGATGTTGCTGTGCGAGGCGGACATCACCTCGAAGAACGAAATTCGAAAGAAAAAGTTCCTCCAGAATTTCCAGATAGTACGTCAAAAGTTGAAGGATATTGAAGAGAAAGACCGCATCCGCAATTTCCAGCCACCCATCAACGGCGAAGAGATTATGCACATTTTTGCGCTTGAACCATGCGCGCTGGTCGGACAGTTAAAAAGCGCCGTCAAAGATGCAATTCTCGACGGGATAATACCCAACGAACACGCCGCAGCACTCGAATTCATATTGAAAAAAGCAGCCGAGAAAGGTGTAACCCCGGTAAATCTTTAAGCAATATATTCATACGACAAAAGCCCCTCGACGAGGGGCTTTTGTCGTATGAATCAATAAGTTTACAGCACCTAGTTCAGCTGCAAAACAGCTTTTAGGCACAAGACTACTTGCGCTTATACACAGCAGGAATATCCGTAGTCACTTTGTCGACACCAAGTTTATAGAAAAACTCTATATCCTCTGACTTGTTTACCGTCCAGACATTAACATCGAGCCCCAGTTTGTGAGCCTCTTTCACCCATTCGGGACGAGCACGCAAGAGAGAAGCAGAATAGTCCAACCCATAGAAGCCCTTATCTTTAAGTTCTTTTGGCGACCACGCGTTTTTCTCATTTGCAGCAAGATATGAAACTTTCAAATCCTTATCCAAAGCAATGAGGTCGAGACAGTGGTTGCGTCCAAAAGCAATATATTCGACACTCTTCTGCAGGCCGAAACGTTCGACCGCTTCAACTATTTTTCTGACATCAGCCTCTTTTACCTCGATTATCAGTTTAAAGCCCTTTGGCGCAGACTGCATAAGACGAAGAATCTCGTCAAAAGTGGGGACCGCCTCACCATTGGGCAGGCGATAGTCGGTGAGTTGTTCGAAGTTTAGTTCCGCGACAGCACGTCCGTCGTCGAGTCTTGAATTATGGAAAAGCACCAGCACCCCATCCTTTGTCTGACGGACATCACACTCGCTGCCGTACACACCGAGCGCCATCGCATTTTTCAGAGAAGAGAGAGAATTTTCGTGCGAACCCTCTGTATTCCAATATCCGCGATGAGCTATAATCCCTGAATGTTTGCTTGTCTGACACGAGAGCAGCAAGAAACACGAAAATACAACAAGAAACAACTGTTTCATAATTCGATAAAAGGACAAAATTACGGCTTGCTCAGCCATAATACGATTAAAAAAACAATTAAAGAATAAAATGCGGCGAAACAGGTACCCTCGCTGGGAATCGAACCCAAATCTAAGGTTTAGGAAACCTCCATTCTATCCATTGAACTACAAGGGCAAACCTGACAAACGAAAAGCCGCATTGTTTGCGAAACGCAAATAACTGCGCGAAGGTACAAAATCTTTTATAAAAAGTCAACACCCATATACTATTTTCAATGTTATACACGGTAGCAGCGCAAGCGAACAACACAAACTGTTATAAACACTTAAAGTTTTAATCGCTCTATTTTCAACGTAAAATATTTGTTATAACTTTGCAGCAATAAATAAAGATATGAAAGGCATTACAACGCTAAAAAAATATATCACATTAGCAATCGCAGTCCTGACGCTGCACGCTCTTCCCACATACGCACAAAGCTATCGACAGCTAGTAATCGAAGCCACACAGGCACTCGAAGCCGGGGAAACCGCCGATGCAATCGAAAACTACACCAAAGCCATCGCTCTCGCCCCCGACAACAAAGCCAACGAATATATATACGCAAACCTGGCAGCGGCTTATATCCAAGAAAAAAACAGCAAAGAGGCGGAAAGCACCTACAACACAGCACTGAATAAATTCCCCGAATCGAAAAGATTATTACAATTACGTGGCAACTTTTATCTTGACGCAGGCGACCTAAAGAAAGCGCAAAAAGATTATGACAAAATCCTCACAAACGAGCCTTACAATCAGGAGGTATTATACCACCGCGCATATATCCATGCCAAAAACGAGGAAAAGGAAAAAGCATACAAGGACTACTATGCAATACTGACCTCCAACCCCGACAATCATAAAGCACGTTTTGCACTGGCACTGCTGTACAGCAACGACAACAAAAGAGAAGAAGCACAGCTTCAGCTCGACCATCTGATTGAAACTAACCCCGACAATGCCGATTACTACACGGCCGCGAGTAACATTGCAGAGAAACAGAAAAAGATTGAACTGGCACTGACCTACATAGACGAAGGAATAACCAAATGTCGTGACAACACAACACTTTTCATCAGAAAGGCTGAACTGCTGATAGCTGCTAAGCAGAAAAAAGAGGCAAAAGCCATATTGGACAAACTTGCATTAGACGGAAAATACTCCCCACAAATGAACATTCTTTACAAAAAATGCAAGTAAAAAACGAAGAACACGCAACAAAGAAAAAACATAACAAAAATATTAAGAAAAAGAAAATCCAAAGAGCATTTTGTTAATAACATATAAAAAATCAATCAAATAAATTTTGGATTTAAGGAAAATTATAGTATTTTTGACAACAATAAGCAACAACTAAAACAACTATCATGAGTAACTCAGAGAAAAGCAAAGGGCTACCTTACAACATTAAAGAGAAAAAAGATAAGCAAGCAGCCTATCGCACGCTCATCAGAGCAGAACTTGCAGATGAGCTATTCGATAAAATACTGAATATCATTGTCGTAGAAAAAAGATACCGCGAGCAAACCTTTTCAGCAAAAGACCTTGCGACCGAACTGCAGACAAACACACGCTATGTGTCAGCTGTAATAAATTCAAGATTCAACATGAACTTTTCGTGCTTGATAAACGAATACCGCATAAAAGAGGCATTGCACCGCATGGTCGACAAGAGATACGCCAATGAAACAATAGAAGAAATAAGTTCGGCAGTAGGATTCTCCAACCGACAGTCATTCTACGCAGCATTTTATAGAATAATGGGAGAGACTCCTAACAGTTATCGCAAGAAACACCTCTCCAAAAAACAGTAGAAACAACATAACACAAAATAGAAGCACTATTGTCTCCACATGGGGGCAATATTGTTTTGCCGTTAAGCGACAGAGTTAAAATTTATTACCACACATAATAAGTCATGGAGATACGAGAAACGATAAAAGAGATAAAGACGCAACTGCGACTATCGATGAACGGCATAACATCTGCCCATCAGCGCAAACAGGGTCTCGACTACAAAATAAACTTTGGAGTGGAGATACCCCGCCTGAAAGAACTCGCCTCGAACTACCGGAAAGACAGACAACTTGCCGAAGTTCTATGGGCAGAAAACATCCGCGAGAGCAAGCTTTTAGCTATTTTTCTCTACCCCACTGACGAGTTCACAGCCGAGACTGCCGAAAAGTGGATAGACGAATCTCCTTTCACAGAGATAGCAGACCATCTGTGCCGTAATCTCCTTGTTTCACTCGGCGATGCAAAAGAAAAAGCCCTCATGCTAATATCCGACAAAAGCAACATGAGAAGATACTGCGGATACTCCACTCTGTCAAACCTTTTCAGAACCGGAGCAACACTTGACCCAAAGGAAGAGAGCCTCTATCTTGAAGCATTGAAGGAGACACTTGACCAGACAGAAAGCAGTTACCTTCCTACATGTAACGCTGCCATCATTTCACTGACCAAATACACCGAGGAAAGCAGAGAGAGAGCAGCAAACATTTGCGACAAGATAGAGAAATGGGGAATCAGCGACAATGAAGCAATTAAAAACCTGATTCAAAACATCAGAGAAGAGTACTGAAAAAACAACAGAACACGACTGCACGGTCAGTTTGAAAGAGGAAGCCGCAACAGACAAACATCCTGCAACGGCAAAAAAAGGTTCACAGTTGCACACTAATTATAAAATATTGCAAAAATTAGAACACTTTCATATAAAAAACGGCAGTTGATACACCATAATACATAAAAAAGACGTAACTTTGTGTTGCAATAGTTCATGACATGAAAAACAATCTTCCCGAATCGCCCGTCACACAAATGCTGGCAGACTACCTCAGAGAGAATCGCCTGCGACGCACCCCGGAAAGATTCAGAATACTGAACATGATCTATTCAATAGACGGCAGTTTCGACATTGACACATTGTTGAAACACATGGAAGAGAAAAAATTCCGTGTAAGCCGAGCTACGGTTTACAACACAATAACGCTGTTGATAAACGCAAATCTGGTGACGCACCACCAATTTGGAAACAAATCGAGATACGAGAAATGCCTTGACAACGAGAAATGCCATCTCATTTGTACCAAATGCGCGCGAATAACAGAGACAACCATACACAACCTGAAAGAAACAATAACAACAGATATAAAAAAATTTCATTTAACGCACTACTCGCTCTACATCTACGGATTGTGCAACAAATGCCATCAGGCAATGCGCCGCAGACAAAAAAAGAACAGTAGTAAAAAAACAGAGCCATGAAAAAAAACATAGACGTACTCTTAGGTCTCCAATGGGGAGATGAAGGTAAAGGCAAAATCGTTGACGTGCTGACACCGCAATACGACGTAGTTGCACGTTTCCAAGGTGGCCCCAACGCCGGACATACATTGGAATTCGGCGGCAAGAAATTCGTCCTCCGTTCAATTCCATCAGGCATTTTCCAGGGTGGCCAGTTGAACATCATCGGCAACGGTGTTGTACTCGATCCCTCATTGTTCATGGGCGAAGCCATGGATCTTGAAAAAGCCGGCTACGACCTCAAGAAGAACCTATTCATATCTAAAAAGGCACACCTCATCCTGCCTACACACCGCGTACTCGACGCAGCCTACGAAGCTGCAAAAGGTGACGCAAAAGTGGGAACAACAGGTAAAGGTATCGGCCCCACATACACCGACAAAATCAGCCGCAACGGACTTCGCGTGGGTGATATTCTTGAAAACTTCGAAGAGAAGTACGCAAAAGCAAAAGCTCGCCACGAGCAGATTCTCGCGGACATGAAATACAGCTACGACATTGCAGAAATGGAGAAGCAATGGATGGCAGGTATCGCATACCTCAAGGAGTTCCGTCTTATCGACAGCGAGCAGATGATAAACGACCTGATAGCAGAGGGCAAGAGCATCCTTTGCGAGGGCGCACAAGGCAGCATGCTCGACATTGACTTTGGTAGCTATCCCTTCGTAACATCATCAAACACTGTATGCGCAGGTGCATGCACCGGACTTGGCGTAGCACCCAACAGAATAGGCAATGTCTATGGTATCACCAAAGCTTACTGTACACGCGTAGGCGCAGGCCCTTTCCCCACAGAGCTTTTCGATGCGACAGGCAGCGAGATGCGTGACAAAGGACACGAATATGGCGCAGTGACAGGCCGTGAGCGTCGTTGCGGATGGATTGACCTTGTAGCACTGAAATACACCATCATGATTAACGGTGTGACACACCTGATATTGATGAAGAGCGACGTACTCGACGAATTCCCCACTATCAAAGCCTGCGTAGCTTACAAGAAGAACGGTGAGACAATCACCCACTTCCCCTACGACATCGAGGATGTAGAGCCTGTATACACAGAACTTCCCGGATGGCAGTGCGACATGACAAAGTTCACTAAAGAAGAAGAACTTCCCGCAGCCTTTGTCAACTACATCAAATTCCTGGAGAAAGAGCTTGGAGTACCCGTAAAATATGTCTCTATCGGTCCCGACAGAGACCAGACAATTACAAGAAATATCTGATAGTCGGAAAGACTACACATACAGTTCCCAAAGCAATCCCGAATGAGCAAAGAAACCTTTGCAAGTCCGGGATTGTTACAAAAAGGGACAACACAGTTATAAAACTTACCACAATAAAGCAACATTATGAACACATATATAATATTGTTTATAGGCATCGCCATATTGAGCTACATAGTGCAGGCCAACCTGCAAAACAAGTTCAAGAAATACTCTAAGATGCCGCTTGGCAATGGCATGACCGGCCGCGATGTTGCCATAAAAATGCTGCACGACAATGGCATTTACGACGTAACGGTAACCAGTACCCCCGGAACACTTACCGACCACTACAACCCTACAAACAAGACAGTAAACCTGAGCGAGGGCGTATACTTGTCGAGCAGTGTTGCAGCAGCAGCTGTCGCAGCACACGAGTGCGGACACGCCATACAGCATGCAACAGCCTATGCACCATTGAAAATGCGTTCGGCACTTGTCCCCTTCGTATCGTTTGCATCGTCGTGGATGACCTGGATATTGCTTATAGGCATCATCACAGTGCAGTCTTTCCCACAAATATTGTTGGGAGGAATTGTGCTTTTTGCCTCAACAACGCTGTTCAGTTTCATCACACTGCCCGTTGAGATAGACGCAAGCCGTCGCGCACTCACATGGCTAGACTCGGCAGGTGTCACCAACATCAGCAACCACTCGGAAGCGAGCAGCGCACTGCGCTCGGCAGCATACACATACGTAGTAGCAGCACTCTCATCGCTTGCGACACTCATATACTATATATTAATATACACAAGAAGCAGAGATTAACAACATGGCCGCAAAACCATCAATACCAAAGGGAACACGCGACTTCTCACCCGTAGAGATGTCGAAGAGAAACTACATATTCAACACCATACGCAAAGCATTCCATCTGTTCGGTTTTCAGCAGATAGAGACTCCTGCAATGGAGAACCTCACCACCCTCATGGGCAAATACGGCGAAGAGGGCGACAAATTGCTTTTCAAAATACAAAATTCGGGTGACTACTTCAATGGCATCAGCGACGAAGAGCTTCTGAGCCGCAATGCACAGAAACTGGCATCGAAATTCTGCGAGAAGGGTCTCAGATATGACCTCACAGTGCCGTTTGCCCGCTACGTTGTGATGCACCGCAACGACATTGTATTCCCCTTCAAACGTTATCAGATACAGCCCGTATGGCGCGCCGACAGACCGCAGAAAGGACGCTATCGCGAATTCTATCAGTGCGACGCCGACGTCATCGGCAGCGACTCACTGATAAATGAGGTTGAACTTATACAGTTGATAGACCACGTATTTACACAGTTGGGTATCAGAGTAGCCATAAAGATCAACAACCGCAAAATACTGGCAGGCATTGCCGAGACCATTGGCGAGCCCGACAAGATAATCGACATCACCATTGCCATCGACAAGCTGGACAAGGTTGGCCTTGACGGTGTAATCGCTGAACTTAAGGAGAAGGGAATTACAGATGAAGCAATAGAAAAATTGCTGCCCATTCTTCAGGCACAGGGCGATAACAAAGAGAAACTTGCGACAATTGCAAGCGTACTTAAAGGTAATGCCACCGGCGAAAAGGGTGTAGAAGAGGTTAGCTTCATCCTTGACACAATTGCATCGCTTGCCATCAACAGCACAGTTGAGCTTGATCTTACACTGGCGCGCGGTCTGAACTACTACACAGGTGCAATATTCGAAGTAAAGGCACTGGACGTTGCAATAGGCAGCATCAGTGGCGGTGGACGATACGACAACCTTACAGGCGTATTTGGAATGGATGGCACCTCAGGTGTTGGAATCTCATTCGGTGCCGACCGCATCTATGATGTAATGAACCAGCTGAACCTTTACCCCGAAGATTCTATTATAAACACACAGGTGCTGTTTGTAAACTTCGGCGAAAAAGAGGCGGCATATTCATTGGGCATAATGGCAGAATTGCGCAAGAACGAAATATCTGCCGAACTTTACCCCGAAGCCGGCAAAATGAAAAAGCAGATGGGATACGCCAACAGCCACAGCATCCCCTATGTTGCAATCATCGGCGAAACAGAGATGGAAAACGGCACCATCACCGTAAAGGACATGAACAGCGGCGAGCAGAAACAGATGACTGCCACCGAACTTATAGAGTTGATAAGCAAATAAATAAACAACTGCATATATTATTTCAAGCCCCACAATTGTGGGGCTTGATTACTTTATATACTACAGAGCCAAAAAGAGAGAAAGAATTTTGCAGATGTGATTATTTTTTACCAATTTTACAAAATCATAAAAACAGTGTCAACACACAAAAAAAAATCCCATATAGTATGATTAAAAGATTCTGTTTCACATTGTTGGCAATGATTGCCATTTTAGCCACAAATGCACAAAACGCGCTACCCGAGTTCTCAACGGAGAATGCCCCCGTCTGGTACTACGTGCAATTCAACACAGGAGGTAACATTTTAAGTGACAAGGGCAACGGCAATCCGTTGCAAACAGCCACAAAGGCGAAAACCGATGCGAATCAATGGCAATTTATAGGCAACGCCGACAATCTGTACATGAAAAGCAAGGCCAGCAACTATATTACCTACACAAACAGTTTTTTCTGCGCTTCGGCAACAAACAAAACAGAACTTAAAATAGTAAAAAGTACAAACAGCACGGGAGGTTGGGAGATACAGCGCAAATCGGCCAACGGACAAAGCATGAATCAATGGCAAGGAACAGCGACAGGTGCCAAACTTGGCGAGTGGAGCGCAGGAGACAACAACAATCCCGTAACGTTCCTTCCCTCGAGCGCCATTGTCCCCATATTCAGCCTTGCAGAGAACGAACAGTGGTATTATATACAATTTGCCATCAGCGACCAGTCATTCAAGGACAACGGCGAAGAAGAAACTGTACAATTCTGCGCAATAGACATCGCCGACGAACAGCAGTGGAAGTTCGTCGGCAACCCTGACAGCCTTCAGATAATAAACAAGTCGGGACGATATGCATATGCCAATGGCAGCGACAAATCCGCAGGACGACTGAAGATGAGAAACACACCCGACCCCGACGGATTCCGACTGGTGGAAACAACAAACAGCCAGTATAGCGGACTTTTCGAAATAAGGCCAAGAAAGAAGGGACTTACCGAATGTGGTCTTAACCGTTTAGGCGGTGGTGGATGGACGACCAATGAAGTTGGTTTTTGGGATGCCAACGACAAGAACAATCCACTGAGATTCACCAAACAGCAGGATGTAAAAAGCCCCGATTTCAAGATAATTGGCACCGAGGAATTCACTCCCGACAATACACTGACATTGTGGTACAACAAACCTGCCACACTGACCGATGCTGC
Source organism: uncultured Bacteroidaceae bacterium (assembly GCA_904502185.1). Taxonomy (GTDB): domain Bacteria; phylum Bacteroidota; class Bacteroidia; order Bacteroidales; family Bacteroidaceae; genus HGM04593. The sequence continues at coordinate 16,261 of CAJGDX010000003.1, forward strand.
AAACAAATGGATGGAGTATTCACTGCCTATTGGCAATGGTCAGTTGGGAGCCTGTCTGTATGGAGGTATTGCCACCGACGAGATTCAGTTCAACGAAAAGACATTGTGGCAGGGAGGCCCCAATGACATGGGAAGCTACGGCGGATACAAGAATTTCGGTTCGGTATTCGTTGCCGACTTGAGCGGAGAGATTGGTTACAGCACTGTAACTGCAGCCAAAGATTATGTACGTTACCTCGACATAGAGAGCGGCACGGCCGGAGTAAAATACTCTAACAATGGAGGTACAACATCATACGAGCGCAAATACATTGCATCGGAACCCGACAGGGTAATAGCCGCACACTACACAGCCACAGAAGGCGGCAAGCTGCATCTGCACTTCAGTGTAGTACCCGGAACAGGCATCAACGCATCTGATGTTACATATAAAAACGGCACTGCAACTTTCGGCGGCAAACTGACAACAGTGACATACAACGCATTCTTCCGCGTTGTTGCAACAGGCGAAAATGCAGAGACAAAAACTGACGCTGAAGGTATAACCGTAAGCAATGCCCACGCTGTAACACTGGTATTCAGTGGAGCCACCGACTATGACTCGTCTACTCCATCGTGCGTATCGGGCACAAACACACTCGGCACCAGAGTGAAAAACAATGTAGAAACAGCTGCAGCAAAGGGCTGGGACAACATATACACTGCACATGTCGAGAACTTCAAAAGTTATATGGGTCGTGTCAGCCTGAAATTGGGTAACGCAGCATCAACACTCCCCACAAACGAGCTTATAGACAATTACAACAACAGCGACAGGAATGTTACAGGCAAAGAGCCCGAAACACTATTCCTCGAACAGCTCTATTTTGCATACGGGCGCTATCTGCTTATTTCAAGTTCACGTGGTATAAATGTACCCAACAACCTGCAAGGCATCTGGAACAATCTGGAAAATGCACCATGGAACTCCGACATCCACACAAACATAAACATACAGATGAACTACTGGCCCGCAGAGCCTACAAACCTCAGCGAGCTTCACATGCCCTTCCTCGACTTTATAATCACAATGGCACAGCGCGACAACTGGAAGAAGGCAGCCAAACGCGATGGACAGACAAAGGGTTGGACAGTATTCACCGAGAGCAACATTTTCGGTGGAATGAGCACCTGGGGCAGCAACTACTTTGTAGCCAATGTATGGTACTGTTCGCACCTGTGGCAGCACTACCGCTACACACTCGACAAGGAGTTTCTGGCGCGTGCATTCCCCGTAATGTGGAGCTGCGCCGAATTCTGGTTCGAACGAATGATTAAAGACCGCAAAGCAAACGACGGCACATGGGTCTGCCCCGACGAATACTCACCCGAGCAGAATGACCACCCGAAAGAGGATGCAACCGCACACTCTCAACAGCTTGTCTACACCCACCTGACCTACGTAAAGAGAGCTATTGACATCTTGGGGCAGGATGCATGCAACATCAGCAACGAACAGCTGGCAACCCTGGAAGAATACCTTGCAAACACCGACCAGGGACTACACACTGAAACATTCAAGGGTGGTACATGGGCCGATTGGGGTACTCAAAATGGCGTAGACAAAGGCGACAAGCTGTTGCGCGAATGGAAATATACAAGTTACAGTGTCAGCAGCGACAAGGCTCACCGCCACATGTCTCACCTGATGTGTCTGCATCCGCTCGACCAGATTTCACCCAACAGCGAATATTTCATACCGGCTGTAAACGCCTTGAAACTGCGTGGCGATGCTGCCACCGGCTGGTCTATGGGATGGAAAGTGAATCTGTGGGCACGCGCACTCGACGGTGACCATGCACACATTATTTTGAAGAACGCACTGAAACACTCAACCTCCTATGGCACCGACCAATACAGAGGAGGAATATACTACAACCTGTTCGATTCGCACGCACCTTTCCAGATAGATGGCAATTTCGGTGTATGCGCAGGTGTTGCCGAACTGTTGATGCAGAGCCACACCGACACCATACACCTGCTGCCTTCGCTACCCTCTGTATGGAGCAAAGGAAGCATCAGCGGCCTCAAAGCCGTTGGAAACTTCACTGTAAGCATCGACTGGGATGATTGCACAGCCACAAAAGCCACTATTAAAAACATAAAAGGAGAAGCTTGCCATGTAAAATACACTGGAGTAAACAGAGCGCTCGTCACTGTCAACGGCAAAGAGGTTAACGTTTCACGACTGACAAAGGATGTCTGCCACATTCCCTCGCAGGCAGGAGATGAAATTGTTATAGACTTCACACAGTCACCAACGGGAATCAATTCACCGACAGAGGCGACAGAGGCAGACGCTCCAATTTATGACCTGATGGGGCGGAAGATAGAACAACCCACTCAGCGTGGCATATATATAAAGAAAGGGGAGAAATATTTAACCAAATAAAAACTACCATATAAAAAGCCGATGTATGCATCGGCTTTTTATATTAAAACTAAATGAAATTAAAAACTTTGCATCTTTACACTATAAAGGAAAAGAGAACCAATTTCATCATTTTTCGACATACTGCGTCGGCCAATTGACAAGATAAAGTTTTTCCGTTGCACGGGTAAAAGCCGTATAAAGCCAACGGAAATAGTCGGCTGAGAGAGCATCGGGAGCCACAAAACCCTGGTCGAGAAAGACACTCTTCCACTGACCGCCCTGTGCCTTGTGGCAAGTAACAGCATAGCCATATTTCACCTGAATTGCGTTAAAATAAGGATTCTCGCGCAACTGTTCCATGCGCTTCCGTTTGGAGCGAATATCGTTGTAATCCTCCCACACAGCCTCGAACAGCCGCTCACTCTCGTCCCGTGTCAACGAGGGCGATTCGCTTGCAAGCGTATCGAGAAGAATCTTTACATCCATTTCACAATCATAATCGGGCAGAGATAGTGTCACATCGGCAAAACGGAAGCCATACATCTCCTCAACACCACTGACGCGCTGTATCTCCGCTATATCGCCATTTGCCACAAAATCAAGCTTTTCCAACAGACTTTTATCCTCACGACCTAGATACTCCCGCCAGAAATAGTTATTCTTCACCACCATCAACAGGTCGCCACGGTTAAGTTCATCCTCACGATAGAGAATACGCCGACGGATACCCTCGTTATAGATATTAGCACGTTTGTTTGAACGGCAGAGAACTATTGTCTCTTCAAGCCCCACTGAGCCATATTCTGTTTCGATAGCCTCAATAAGATTCTCACCAGTAACGATAGAAATATCGGGAAAGCCAACCAATCGCATACGTGGCAGAAAGAACTCCCCACTTGCTATGATGTTGCGCAGCATGGTTGCATTGGTCAAGATTCCGGAGCCCTCTGTCTGTCGCATTACCTGCGTCAATTCCATGCTGGTGACAGAGAGTCCCATGCTACGCAGATAATCTACCGAAAGTGCAGGAGAAACAGTTTCACCAACCGGTGGCAACTGCGCTGTATCGCCCAACAACAGTAGACGACAGCCATCACCCGAATATACAAACTCTACAAGATCGTCAAGAAGAGCACCGGAGCCGAAGCCCGACATTCCGCCATTGGCTATCATAGAGGCCTCGTCAACAATGAACAGCGCATTGCGCAAACGATTGTCCGACAACGTAAAGCAGGCATTGTTCATTATAGATTTTTGCCTGTAAATGCACTTGTGTATAGTGAGCGCGCTACGACCCGAATATGATGAAAAGACCTTGGCTGCACGGCCCGTAGGTGCAAGCAGCACCACCCGTCGTTGCAACTGCACGAGTGTACGCACAAGAGCTGAGACGAGTGTTGTCTTACCCGTACCTGCATAACCGCAAAGCATAAAGACAGCCCTGTCGTCACCGGAGAAAATGAATTCCGACAACTTATCCAAAGAAATTTCCTGTTCTTTTGTTGGTTGGAACGGAAAATTTGTCTTAATTTGCGTAGCTAAATAGTTATTTATCACATTTATTAAATAAAAAAGACACAATCAAACGGCTATTCCGTTTTTTTGTCTTATTTTTGCGCTACGAAAATACATAAATAAAAAATAGAAACAATGAAAAAACTTTTAAATCTGTTACTCCTTGTAACAATTGCAGGTCTTGCCTACATCTGCTACCGCAGCATCATGGGTCCCATTGAGTTCGACGAAGAGCGCGCTGCACGCGAAAAAGCAGTTATCGCACGTCTTATTGACATCCGTACTGCTCAGGTAGAGTTCCGTAACATTACCAAAGCCGGTTACTCAGACAACTTCGACTCTCTCATCGTATTTGTTAAAACAGCCAAGATGCCCGTTATCCTTGAAGAGGGTACACTCAACGACGAGCAGCTCGAGCGTGGTATGACAGAGAGAAAAGCTATCGCCATCATCGAAAAGGCTAAAAAGACAAACAACTGGAAAGAGGTTGAGAAAGAGGGTCTTATGAACTTCCGCCGCGACACATCATGGGTTGCCCTTGTTGACACCCTCTTCCCCCAAGGCTACCAGATTGACTCATTGCCCTTCGTACCCTACGGAAACGGCGCAAAATTTGAGCTCGCTACCAGCGTAGATACATCAAAAGCCGGTTCACCCCAGTATCTCTTCGAAGCACGCACTCCTTTCGAAACATACTTGAAGGGCGTAAACGACCAGGAGATGAACAACCTCATCAGCAAAATGAAACAGATGGGTCGTTACTGCGGACTTAAGGTTGGTGATGTAGAAATGCCTAACAACAACGCAGGTAACTGGGAATAATGCATGAATAAGGAGATAGAACAATCCCCTACACTATCCATCCGTATCAGTACGGATGGATTTTGTTTTTGCACATACCTGCCGCAGCAACCCGATTCGGTGAAATACACCACATACGACTGCGACAGACAAATATCACTGACAGCCAACTTCGAGGCTGCATGGCAGGCATGCAACCTTGCAAACGAAGAATTTTCAAAGATACAGGCAATTGTTGTTTCAACGGAATTTACAGCAGTTCCACCGTCGATAAGTTCCAGAGATGAGCAAGAAACAATTTTCAGGAGCTGTTTCCCACACACAAAAGAGGAGACCAGGGTTATCTCCAACACTCTGAGCGCACATAACATGACAATACTCTTCGGGGTTGACGAAGAACTGCACAAGCTGCTGACAAATATTGGCGAAGTGAGCTACTACTCCCCCATTAGCATTATGTCGGGATTCCTCACGCGCTATCCGATGGGGACCGGCAGATACATCATGGTGGACATACAGGACGAAACAATGCAGCTGATGGCGATGGAGGAAGAGACACCACTGCTGATGAACAGTTTCCATGCAGCAGACACAGCCGACCAGCTATACTACCTGTTGTATATTTGGAATGAGCTTGGCTTCTCGCAGGAAGAAGAGACACTGTTGCTGTGCGGCAATCATCAAGCCGACAGGTTCGAAATGGCAGTAAAAGATTTTATACGCAACATCAAGCGCATAAATCCCCGTCAATTGTTCCAATCGAACCTACTTAACAAAATAGAGACAACCCCATTCGACCTACAAGCACTGATATTATGCGAATAGTAAGCGGAAAATACAAAGGACGTCATTTTGACATACCCCGAAATTTCAAGGCACGCCCAACAACAGACTTTGCCAAGGAAAACCTGTTCAACGTGCTTAACAACATAATAGACTTTGAAGAGAGTGCAGTACTCGACCTTTTTTCAGGCACAGGAGGCATTAGTCTGGAATTCCTGTCACGCGGATGCTCACCTGTAATCTCTGTGGAGATGGATTCACTGCACTACTCACACCAGCGTAAGATACACACAAAGCTGCAGGACAAGAACTGGATACCCCTGCGCGACGACGTATTCCGCTTCATCCGCCGCGACTCACGCAAGTATGATATAATCTTTGCCGACCCACCATACATGCTCAAAGAGCTGGCAAGCATTCCCGACCTCATATTCGAGCATAAGCTGTTGAAGGAGGGTGGAATATTCATTTTTGAACATGGCAAGGACAACAATTTTGCCGAACACCCCAACTTCATGCGACACATATCGTATGGCAGCGTAAACTTCACCCTGTTCAGTGCAACAGCTGAAGAGAAACTGCAGGAAGAAACAGCAGGCGAATAGCAAAAGATAGAAAGGCCTCGCACACGACAGGTGGCTGCCTTATTATAGAATAAGATAAGCGGTTCGGATAAAAAAAACATACTTACTTGTTTTTATATCCGAACCTTTTTGTATCTTTGGTTTTAAATAGAAGATTTTCTGCACGCATAGTAAAAAAAGACAATCATGAATGACAGCATCGCTCAATTATGGGAATGGATAAAGAAGCACAAATATATGTTTGTGACTATCATGTTCGTTGTTATAATCGTCTTTCTTGACGAAAACAACTTCATGAAACATATTCAGAACAAACGGGAAATTGCTGCATTGGAGGCAGAAAAGAAGGAGCTTCAGGAAAAATACGATGAGCTTACAAACAAGCTGGACGAACTTGAAGCCGACCCCGTCCTCATAGAAAAAATTGCCCGACAAAGATACGGCATGCATAAACCTAATGAGGAAATATTTATTTTTGACGATTAAGCAACAAACAAATGAAGATAGTCGGACGATTGGCAATGCTGGGAGCCATAATGTTGCTCGCAGGCGCAATGCTGAAGATGTCATTCAGCAACGAAGCATCATATATATACACAGCAGGAGCTGTACTCTTCGCCATCATGCAGTTCATAGGTCGCATACGCGGCGGCAACATAGCACTGCGACGCCTTGTAACCATGCAAATGATGGGCGCAGTCGCACTGATAGTTGCAGGAGTACTGATGTTCACCCACCAACGCAACGAATGGATAGTGGCAATGACCATCGGCGCCATGCTTGAACTATACACATCGTTCCGCATTCCGCGCGAAATGGACGAATAACCAACCAGCACCCACAACAGATTGTTTCACTTAAAATTCAGGAATCATGGAAAAATTGGCACAATATATCCAAAGCATAGAGATTGACTCACTGTGGAACAACCGCAAACATATTCTGTGGAAGTTACGTCCCGACGTAAACATTCTCAGTGGCAGCAACGGACTGGGTAAAAGTACAATCATAAACAGGTCGGCAACACAACTCGAAGTCTTGCGCACACACCGCCTGAGCGCCTCACCCGAGGATGGGACACGCTTTGTATTCTACCCCGAAGATGCCAACATCATCTATTTCGATGTAATCCGCAGCATAGACCGCCCCGTACTCAACAGCGAACTGCTTGAAAAAATGTCCGATACAAACGTGCGCACCGAACTTGATTGGCAGCTGTATCAACTGCAGCGACGCTACCTGAACTACCAAGTAAACATAGGCAACCGCATAATACAGATGCTCACCTCGGGCGATCCCGAGCAACAGCAAAAAGCTGGAGAGCTTTCCAAACCAAAAATTCTGTTTCAGGACCTTATAGACGAACTTTTTCACGAAACGGGAAAACTCATCGTCCGCGACAGCAACGAAATATACTTCACACAATACGGCGAGCGCATAACACCCTACATGCTCTCTTCCGGCGAAAAACAGTTGCTGGTGATACTGCTGACAGCGCTTGTGCAGGACAACCGCCCCGGCGTCCTTTTCATGGACGAGCCGGAAATATCGTTGCACATAGAGTGGCAACAACGACTGATATCACTCATACGAAGCCTTAACCCCAATGTACAGATAATTCTCTGCACCCACTCTCCCGCCATAATCATGGATGGATGGGTAGATGCAGTCACCGAAATTGCAGACATCACACAGTAGTCACCCTCCCCTACGTTGACAAACACTCAAGGGAACAATATCTACTGCCATGAAACACAAACCACTGACGCAATATCTGAATTCCGACTTTGTAAAGGCGGCAAATGCATTGCGCCCCAAAAAGGCACGTCACCGCATTATTGCCTACGTCGAGAGTTACGATGATATCTCCTTTTGGCGCACACTGTTTGACGAATTCGAAGACGATAAATTTCATTTTGACGTGATGCTACCCACTCGCAGCAACCTGTCAAAAGGAAAGAAACAGGCAATGATGAACATGCTAGGTTCTGCATTCGGCAACAACATGATTGCCTGCGTCGACAGCGACTACGACTATCTGTTGCAGGGCGCCACAGAAACATCGAAACGAATGATAAGCAACCCTTACATTCTTCACACCTACACATACGCCATCGAAAATTACCAGTGCTATGCCGAGAGCCTGCATCAGGTATGTGTGCAAAGCACACTGAACGATACACAACTGCTGGACATTGCAGAATTCATGAAATTGTATTCGCGTATATGCTTTCCACTGTTCGTATGGAGTATATTGCTCTACCGCGTCCACGACCTGAACACCATGCCCATGATGAAGTTCTGCGAGATTGTACGCTTGACCTCGTTCAACATAGGACACCCCGAACACTCGCTCAAACAGCTTAACCAGCGTGTGCAACACAATCTATCGCAGCTGAACCACCGCCGCCCCGACCTAAAGGGCAAATACGAGGCATTAAAAAAGGAGCTTGTAGAGCTGGGAGTCACAGAAGAGACTACATACCTTTATATACAGGGACATCACCTGGTGGACGGAGTTGTACTACGTATACTTGGCCCAATATGTCGCAGTCTGCGACATCTGCGCGAAGAAGAGATTGAACGCTTGGCCTACCACCGCATACAGTACACAAACGAGATTTCGGCCTACCACAACAGCCAATGCGACGTATCGTTCGCACTGCGTAAGAACAGCAATTACAAGGGTTGTGTGCCATATGCCCGGTTACGCGCAGATGTACAACGTCTGTTGGGCGAAATAAAAGCAGAGAAAAACACCCCAAACAATCCTACTCGCAATGGCAACTTAAAAAATCAACCGACACCTTAAGTTCTACAAACATCAGGCAATATAAAAGAAAGAGTGGCAACCACATTCGGTTGCCACTCTTTTATGCGTTGCGTTATACTTACTAAGATTAGAAGTAGAGGTATCTGTTGTCCTCGATTTCTGCATTCTGCATCAGGTCGTTGATGAAGAATGAAGCTGAACGCTGAGCGTAAGACTTAAGAGTTTTCTGCTCGTTCTGTGCGTTGTACTCACCCTCTTTAGCATTCTTTGCAATAAGGCGGATTACATACACTGCATTGTTACCCTTGATAGGTGCGCTTACTGCGCCAGCTTCCATACCCTGAACAGCTGCGCTGATTGCGGGCTCGCTTGCTGATGTAATGCTGATAAATGCAGGAGTACCGAATGATACGTATTTAACTGTGTCGCATTTTACATTAGCTGTAGATGCAACTGCATCGAAGCTCTTACCAGAGAGGTCGGCAATGATTTTCTCAGCTTTCTTGTCGTTGAGAGCCTGATAGCGAAGAGCCTCTGATGCCTGCTCAATAGTTCTGTAACCTTTCTCATTTACGTTTGTGAGAGCTACAACAAGGAGGTTGTCATTTTCACCACACTCGTAGAGGGGTGAAACTTCACCAACCTTTGCAGTCTGGAAGAGCCATTTGAGTGTCTCGCGTGTACCATTCTTGCCGGCAACCTTGTGTGAAGATGTGTAGAGGTTAGCCTGGGGCTGTACACGGTAACCATACTCCTCAGCATTTTTCTCAAGATCCTCAACAGTCTTGCACTTAGCAACAAACTCGCTGAACTTGTTATAAGCATCGCTGTATGTCTCTTTGCTGAATTCCGTTGTACGTTTGATTACAGCTACATTGTATTTCTGTACGTTGTTTTTCTTCTCTACAACCTGATAGATAAGTTTTACGGGTGAACCCTCAACATCCATCATTTTGTACTCGCCTTTTGTTCCCTCGAGGATATTGGTAAGGAATGTTGCATTGAAGCCATCCACCATCATACCTTCGTACTGCTCTGAAGTGAGCCATGCATCTTCACCATTCTGATTGTATTTCTTTGCAATCTCAGCAAAGTCGCTACCACCCTTGAGAGCGTTGAGAATGCTGTCGGCAAGAGTCGCAGTAGCCTCGGGAGTTGCAGCAGCAACTGCCAACTGGCGATATTTTACAGAGTCAGCAACTGTTGACTTGCCCAACACTTTGAATGTTGTGTAAGAGTCATCAGACTGTGTGTAGAAGGGAGCAACAACTGCATTTACTTCTGTCTCGTCGAGAAGCGCTGCAACCTCTTCGGGGAAGCTGCTCTTCTTCCATGCTACAGCAGAGAAAGGAACCTCGCTGTTTGACTGACGAACGATTGCTGCATAATCAGCATCATCAGCCTTAAGCATATCTGCATACTCGCTAACCTCTTTGTTGAGTTCGGCACGGTCAGCCTCGCTGGGTGTTACCTGATAGCTTACATACTTGATGTCGCGGCTCTCAAATGCCTGCTTGTACTGCTCTTTGTTTTTTGAATAGAGTGCCTGAAGATCTGAATCATTAACCTTCACGTCGCCCTCGGGAACTGCAGAATAGGGATAAGCTGCAACCTCGATGTCGTATGTAGCATTGTTAGCCTCATAGTTGCTCTGTGCTGCTACTGAGTTTGAAAGGAATGAATTTGTAACAAGCATCTGATATTTCTCGGCAAGTGCATTCTCCATCATTGTCTTCTCAATGAACTTCCAGTATTCGTACATAGGTACAAGCTGTGCTGCAACCTCGGGGTTATCTTTATTCTGCTCGTACTGCACGAGGAAGTTGTCAAGAATGCTCTTGTCGAAACGACCCTGCTCGTTTCTGAAAGGAGTCTGCTGGAGCAGAGGAGACTGTCCTGCTGCCACGATATCCTGCAATTCAGCAACAGAGACTGTAAGACCGATTTTTTCAGCCTCTTCCTTGAGGATCTGTGTCTGAATGTACTGCTGCCATACCTGATCTTTAATCTGGCTCATTTCCTCTTCAGTGAGGTTGTTTGCCTGACGGATGAATTTAACTACATCTGAATACTCTTCATACATTTTCTGATAATCTGTAGCGAGTATTTCTTCGCCGTTAACGCTTCCAACGGCCTGTGAGCCCTGAGGTGACTGTGAAAGTCTGAATGCGTCACCTAAAATAAACGCTGCCAATGCAAGACCCACTACTGCTACGAGTACGGGGCCCATGTTGCGTAATTTTTGTAATGTTGCCATAATTTAAGTATATTTTTTATTTATTATTTCGTTTTTCTGAACAAACGCCGACAAAGTTACAAAATAGCTTTGAATTTACATCTTTTTTTGCGCAATAAGTTACACGAGTTTATTAAAAAAAGTGCTGATTTTACGATGTATATGCTATCAGTTTTGTCTGAAAAAGGATTTCCGCCAATTTTATTCGGAAATGGTAAGGCGGACAAGTTCAATTCGAGTGCTGCGCTGCTTCAATATTTTAAACTGATATTTTTCTATTGTAATTGTTTCGTTCAGCTGCGGGAAGCTCTGATGGTACGAAAGTATCATACCTCCCAGTGTCTGATATTCATCCGATTCGGGCAGTTCGAGGTCGAAGAGTTCGTTAATTCTTTCTACTTCGAGACGGCACGAAAGAAGATATTCGTTGTCATTGATTTTCTTAGCCGTATGGTTGGGGTTGTCGTGTTCGTCCTCAATTTCGCCTATAATCTCTTCGAGAAGATCTTCGAGTGAGATAATACCCGAAGTGCCACCGAATTCATCCACCACTGCGGCAAGGGATTTCTTCTGCTGCATGAGGGTACGCATCAACTTTTGCGCAGATAGAGTTTCGGGTACAATGGGCATACGGCATATCTTTTTCTGCCATTCATCTGCTGTGCGGAAGAGTTCCGAGGAGTGGATGTAACCCACTATATTGTTGATATTCTCTTTGTAGACAACTATTTTGGAGTGACCCGACTCTATAAATTGTGTCTTTAGTTCTTCAAGTGATGTATTCAGTTCGACTGCCCAGATTTCGGTACGCGGAACAAAGCAGTCACGCACTCGGATATCGGAAAAGTCGAGAGCATTCTGGAATATTTTCACATCGTTATCGATAGCCTCTTCCTCCTCCTTCGCATTTTCTATTGAACTCTGTATCAGATGCGTAAGTTCCATTTTACTAAATGTATTGTCACGCATCTCTTTGTTTATGCTGACATTGAACAGGCGCAACAATTGACATGAAACCCAAGTAGTGAAACGGGCTGTTGGATAGAGCAAAACATATAACAGGAATGTGGGAAGAGCGAATCGCTTCATTGTGCTGTTGGGATTGATGCGGAACAGCGCTTTGGGAAGAAATTCTCCGGTAATGATAATGATGATGGTAGATATTATTGTCTGCAGCAACAACTGAGCCGATGGAGTGCCGTTGAGTGCCGAGAGGATTGTTTCGTTAAGAAGATTGGCCATGAGTATACCGTAGATAACAAGCACGATATTATTGCCAACGAGCAGGCTCGAAACAAAATTATTGCTGTTTCGATAGAATTTGTCGAGTATTCGGGAGGTGACGGTTTTGTTGCTCATGTCTATCTCCATCAGGAACTTGTTGGATGCAATGAATGCAATTTCCATTCCGGAGAAGAGAGCCGAGAAGATTATGACTATTATCAGAGATATTATGGTTGTTGTCATTATTTGTCTTCGATGATGTATATACCCTCGGTCGATAGAATTTCCCAATCAGTAAGTTCCTGATTAGAGCGGAAACCTATGCCTGTGGTTACTTGGTCTTGCTGTTCTATTTTTATGTACTTGTCGGAGTAGATGCTTCCATCCTCCTGACTCCAATAGAGCAGGTCAGTAAAGAACTTCTCTCCTTTTTGATTCTTGATATCGACATTACCTATGAGCTTCCACAACTTTTTGTCGCTGAAGAAGTATGCCGTATCGCTCTTTATTGTAGCTTCGACACGGAGGCTGTCGTCATATTTTTCGAGATATGCGCCTTTTTCGAATGCCCAATACTTGGGATTTCGTTTTTCGTAAATATGCCACTCTTCCGCCTCTATTTTGTAGCTGATGCGTCCCGAGTCGCTGATGAGGGTGGTGACTCCATACGTACTGAGATAGGCAATGGAGTCGGGTTCTTCTATATTGCTTTCAACATGTTTTTTCTCGTTGGTGCAAGAGAGAAGTAAAAATAGTACAACAATCGCCTTCATGGCGATTGTTGTACTTATGGTTCGATAAGTTCTATTAACGGATTGTAGTTTTTTCATTTATCCATCCACCGATAGTGATTGACTGACCTTTGCTGTATCCGCGCATGAAGAGATCTTCAGACGAAGGAGTATGAGTGCTGTAAGTGTTGATGAACTTCTGAGCCTCTTTTGCACATGAGGGGTCTACTGCCTTAGCACGATAAAGTTTATCAAGTACTGCAAAGTATGTACATTTGTTCATAGCAGATTCGTTGTGCCAGTTGGGTGATGCAGCATAGCACTGTGCAATAAGGATGTAAGGTTTGCCATAGTTGGGGTTGAGTTCGATTGCCTTACGAGCATACTCACGGGCATCTGAGTATTTTTTGATACTGAAGCATACAGCTGCTGCCTTGCAACACATTTCTGCCTTATTTGTCACAGAGGTCTCAAGGCCGATAGCCTGGTCGAAGAGTTCGATAGCCTTGACAGCATCACCCTTCTTGAAGTAACGGTAACCTACACCCATGGCTGCTTTTGCAGTAGGAGTGATTGCGAGAGCATACTCAGAAGCTGCAAGATAAGCATCAGACTGCTCGCAATCGAGTTTGCCCATCACAGCAATTACCTTGTTGAGGTATTCGATATTTGACTTGTTCTCTTCGATTTTTGAAGCATAGATAGTGTCGAGATCCTGACAAGTTGCAGCACCACTGTTGATGAAGTATGCATCGATGTTGCTACGAGCGATATTGGCTGCACCAATCATTTTGGTAAAGCCGTCAGCACGAAGACTGTCTTTGGGATCATCAGTCTCTTTGAAACGGTTCTCGTAATGTTTGATACGCTCGTTGTATTTGTCGAGTACATCTACGATATAAGTTGAAGCATCGAGGTAGTCCTGGATAACCTGCTCGCCATGTCCGGCTTTGTTAGCTTTATATTTCTGAGCAGAAATCTTCATGAACTGCTGAGTTACGATATACTCAGACATACCTTTCTCCATCTGAACCGATTTTGACAACATGTTGTATGTTGAATCGAGCGAAGCCTTGGGTACATAAGAGATGTATGCAAGAGCACGTTTACCAAGTACACCACCGGCAGAAAGAGGAGTCTTTGTAATCTCCTGAAGTTTGTCGATGTATTTGATCTGCTGATCGTAAAGAGCCATAAGCTCATCTACATAAGCTGCTTTCTTAGCTGCATCAGCCTCAGCAGCAATCATTGCTTTAAGAAGCTGTTCACCTTTGGTATATGTATCCACGCGAGCTACGGGATAGTTTGTAAATACCTCTTTCCAGTGTGGGTATGCCTCGGCATAGTTCTTGTTCTTGAGGTTCGCGTCGTAAACACTGATAGCGTTTACACATTTCATACTATCCTCTGCAGTGGCTCCCCAACGATTGTTGTTGGTTATTCCATTTTGGGCAAATGCGCCGACTGCTGCGAATAACGATACAATTAAAAGAAAATGTTTTTTCATGATATTGTTGATGATTAATTAATTTACTTTAGACTTAAAGAACCAGAATTCGTTAAAGGTTACACCCACATTCAGACGAATATAGTTCTCGGTAATCATACCATCTGTTTTGGGGTTCATACGTACAAACTGACCTGAAACGTTAAGTATGCTACGGTTGTTGTTCATATTGTTGGTGCTGGTCATGGGCAGCGAGAATCCGGCACTCACGCCATACTCTTCACAACCCTGTTTGCCATTAAACTCTGTGTAGGGCTCGGCATAGTAGAGACCGGCACGGTAACGGGTTCTTTTCAACACATTACGCGATATCTGATTAGGGTTGTATTCCAATCCCAATGAAATTTTGGAACGGTCTGTTCCTTTGTTGTCGCCAAAGAACGACGAATCGCTCCACTTCTGGAATGTGTAGTCGGCACCGAATGTCCATTTGTCGACAGTATATGTAAAGCCTACACCAAAAGTATGAGGAAGTTTGAAGGAGTTTGCAAAACTTGCTGTGTCGCTATATTCCGCTGTACCCGAAGTGGTTTTGCGTGTAATAAGTTCGGCATCAGCATTAAGATCGTGACCAAGAGAATACACAGCACCCAATGTCAACTGTTTCTTCTCGGAAAGCTGTTTGTGATACTGCAATCCGAAATCAGCCTTATAGTTCGACACATCCAAACGATACTGTTTATAGATGTTGCTGATATTGTTGTCGGTAAATTCCGTGCTGATGTTGTGGTTTATTTCACCGTAGAGATACGAGGCCATGACTCCGACTGAAAGGTTGTCAGTGATACCCCAGCCTATTGTAACAAAGGGCTGTGTCAATCCACCGTCACCGTTGTATTTGTATATGCCGCTGAAAGCACCGTCGCTGTCGCCATCGGGACTGTTGAATACCTCGTTGTTGCTGAACGAATAGCCGACATTTGAGTATGGGAGAATACCGAATGCCATTCCTAAATTTCTTTTCAGACGAAAGCCCATGACAAGGTAGTCGAAGCTGGCATTCTGCGCATTTATTTTCACGCCATTCTCTTTGAAGTTGCCATGCTGCAACGAAAAGCCACCCTCAAATATCATGGTTGTACTATCTGCACTGGAGACGGCAGCCGGGTTGAGAAGGTTAATATAGCTTTTGTCGCGCAATGCATAACCCAATCCGCCCATTTGTCTGTTTACTCCCAGAGCCTGGTCAGAGAGTGTTCCAAGACCAAAACGCGAATAGGGAGAGTTTATTCCGTTTTCAGCGTACACAAATGCGAGCGCAAAGGTTGCTAATGCGGTGATTAGTAGTCTTTTATATAGTGTCATTATTTATCAGTATTCTATTCAGTCCCTTCAGTACCAGAAATTCGTCGGCAAAGATGCAATTTTTTACGTTATAAATCAACGATTTTTCGTCTCCGCCCGTTAAAAAAATCAAAACAGAGGGATATTTATCCCTAAGTTCTGCAATATAACCATCAATTTCATATCTGATGCCTCGAATAACGCCACTGCGTATGGCAGTCTCGGTATTGTACCCCAAAGCCGGTGTATCGCCATCGGCCTTAACCAGAGGCAATTTGCCGGTATGTTCATGCAACGCCCTAAGGCGCATTGCGAGTCCGGGGGCTATGTTGCCTCCATGATAATTGCCCTGTGCATCGAGAAAATCGTAAGTGATTGCACTGCCGGCATCTATCACCAGTATATCTTTCCCGGGAGCCTCGGCCTGCGCTCCGATAACAGCCGCCAATCTGTCGACTCCCAATGTTTCGGGAGTCTTGTACAGCAACTTTACCGGCAACGGCATAGAGGTGCTGAAACGGACGCAAGAGCATGGCAATGCCTGAAGCTGAGCAACAATTTCATCGGTCAGTTCGATGACAGACGAAATTATCGCCCTATCTATCGAATACTCCGCACACCATCTGTCCAAAATTTCTATTCGGCGATTGCTTCCCTTGTGGATTTGCAGCAACGTCGTCCCATCGAAAAGAGCCGCCTTGCAACTGCTGTTGCCTATGTCTATTATCAGGTTCAATTTGGAGTGATGTTTAGAATTTATTCAGACTTTATCGGTAATATCTCTTTGATATTCCATAATGCTGCAGTCTTTTATTTTTTTTGCAAAAATACATCTTTTTTCCGTAAGTGTAAAGCACAGACGGGCAAATAATTTAATTATTTGTAAAAGTGTCCGTTATAAAACCTTCAAAAACAAGCGGGGCTACATTCGGAGCATATAAAAAACTGCCGCTTCTAAAAATTATAAAACAGTACCCGGCAAATTAAAAATACTTTCTTGTATTTTTCCAAAAATTAAAGATAACTTTGCGTTCGGGATTCATGGATTGCCAAGATTCCACATAAACAAATACAGATGATAAGTGAAATTCAAATAAGAGTGCTGCCCCATCAGGCAGCCAACGAGCAGAGCCTTAAGCGCTATCTTGCTACATACAAAGGCATTGACGAACGAACCATCAACGCTGTCCGTGTACTGCGCAAGAGCATTGACGCGCGCCAACGTACCATATTCATCAACCTGACCGTGAGGGTGTTCATCAACGAGCAGCCCCCGGCAGACGAATTTGTGAGCCGCGAGTATGGAAACGTCGAGAATTGTCGTAAGGTAATAGTTGTGGGTGCCGGACCTGCCGGGCTCTTTGCTGCATTAAAGCTGATTGAGTTGCGCTTGCGACCCATAGTCGTAGAACGCGGCAAGGATGTACGTACCCGCAAGCTGGATATTGCAGCTATTTCGCGCGAACACAAGGTCAACCCCGAGTCGAACTACTGTTTCGGCGAGGGAGGTGCAGGAGCCTACTCGGACGGCAAGTTATACACCCGCAGCAAGAAACGTGGTAACATCGAAGGTATCTTAAATGTCTTTTGCCAGCATGGTGCAAGTACATCCATACTATCTGATGCCCACCCACACATAGGCACGGACAAATTGCCCCGAGTGATAGAGAATATGCGCAAACGCATAATGGAGTGCGGTGGAGAGGTACACTTCGAAACGCGCATGGAAAAGATACTGACAAGCGGAGGAAAAGTGTGTGGCATACTCACCGACAAAGGAGAGATTTTGGCAGATGCGGTTATATTGGCAACAGGACACTCGGCACGCGACGTCTACCGTTCGTTGCATGCCGACAACATTGCAATAGAGGCAAAAGGCATTGCTGTGGGAGTAAGACTGGAACATCCGTCGGAACTTATTGACTGCATACAGTATCACAACCCCAAAGGTCGTGGGAACTACCTGCCAGCGGCAGAATACAGCTACACCACACAAGTGGAGGGACGAGGTGTTTACAGTTTCTGCATGTGTCCCGGTGGAGTTGTAATTCCCTCTGCGACAGCCGAAAACCAGTTACTGGTAAACGGAATGTCACCATCGAGCCGAGGAGGCCGCTGGAGCAATTCTGGTATGGTTGTACAAATAAACAGCGACGATCTTTCCAATCCGGGACTGAAGATAGACTGCGAAGGCAGTGTGACAGCCCCGCCCGATTCACCCTTAAGAGTAATGGCTTTTCAGGAATCGCTTGAAAGGCTTTGCTGGTTGATGGGCAACCGTCGACAGACTGCGCCTGCACAACGCATGGCTGACTTTGTGAAAGGAAAACTGAGCTACGATCTTCCGAAAAGCTCGTACGCCCCGGGATTGCTGTCAACACCCATGCACTTCTGGATGCCCAAATTCATTTCCGACCGTCTGCGAAAAGGATTCGAAATATTCGGACGTTCGTCGCATGGATTCCTGACAAACGAAGCTGCCATCATTGGAGTAGAGACAAGAACCTCGGCACCCATACGCATATTACGCGACAACGACACACTGCAACACATAGAGACTGAAGGACTTTTCCCATGTGGCGAGGGTGCCGGATATGCAGGCGGCATAGTGTCGGCAGCCGTAGACGGCGAGCGCTGCGCCGAGGCTGTATCGGAGTATTACAACAGAATCAAATAAATACATACAAATACAAAATAGCCAACAATGAAGAGTGTTCAAGTTTGCGACAAATCTTTTTCGCTGTACTTATCAGAAGAGGAGATAATAAAGGAGGTAAAGAGAGTGGCTTCCGCCATCAACAGCGATCTTGAAGGGAAATGCCCTATTTTCCTTGTGATTCTCAACGGCTCATTCATATTTGCTGCCGACCTGTTGCGAGAGATTTCCATCCCCTGCGAAATTCAATTCATGCGCGTAGCCTCTTACGAAGGTACCAGTTCCACCGGCAAAGTAAAAGAGATTCTCGGTCTGAACGAGAGCATAGAGGGACGTACAGTGGTGATTGTAGAGGACATCATAGACTCGGGAACAACAATGAAAGAATTGCTGAAAATGCTCCAGGAGAGAAACCCTGCCGACATTCGCATAGCATCGCTGCTGGTAAAGCCCAAGAACATGAAGGTAGAACTGGATATAGACTACCGTTGCTTCGACATCGAGAACGATTTTATAGTAGGTTATGGACTCGACTATAATCAGGAGGGACGCAACCTGCGAGAAATCTATAAGATAATCGACTGATAAACAGCAACACGTGGACCAGCCAAAGATAGAACGCCTGCTGCGATTGATGAAGATGCTATCGGGTAGCATCAACTACACCGTGGACGAAATTGCAGACAAACTGCAAATGTCGCGCCGTACAATATACCGATACATCGACACACTGAAAGGGGCAGGTTTTGTCATTCGTCGCACTGGCGACAGCTTCAAGATGATGAAAGAGAGCCGCCACTTTGACGACCTTGAACAGCTGGTACACTTCAGCGAAGAGGAGAGCTATCTTGTCAACCGGCTGATTGACGGGCTCGACGACACTAACATGCTCAAACAGAATCTGCGTAAAAAGCTTGCCACAGTCTACAACGTCACAGCAATGGCGGACTGCGTAGTGCGCAAAGAGAATGTAGCAAACACGCATGAACTTATTTCAGCCATCGAAAGCAAAAAACAGGTTATACTGCGCAACTATTCATCGTCGAACAAAGGCGATGTACGCGACAGACTGATAGAACCGTTCGAATTCACCACCAACTACATACAGGTGTGGTGCTACGAGCCGCAGAGCGGAAAGAACAAGCTATTCCGCGTATCGCGCATAGGAGCTGTGGAGCAGACTGACACTCCTTGGCAACACCAGTCGGAGCATAAAAGCGAAAATAGTGACATTTTCAGGACAAGCGGCAACACCCCCATTCACATTAAAGTGGAACTTGGCACGATGGCAAAGAACCTGCTGCTCGAAGAGTTTCCGCTTGCCGAACGCGACCTCACACGCGCAAAGGGTGACAAATGGTTGCTCGATACAGACATCTACCGACTCGAAGGAGCCGGACGTTTCATCATTGGTGTGGCAAATGACATAAAAATAATTGAAAGCGAACCGCTTAAGAACTATCTGCAGATGTTCATCGACGAACATTGCAGGAAGATAGTAAAATAACCCACGCCTCCATATAATAAAAATAAGACAAAAAAATGTAATTTCACCCCTCTGTGTCAAGAGTTGACACAGAGGGGCTATACTTTTGCTCCAGAATCATAAAAACAGAACAATCATGAACGGAGCAAACATCATCATTTATCTGCTGCTTATATTCTTTATCTGCGGCACCTCTTATTTAACTTACATCACAGCCAAAGAGGTTGCAGGAGAGGCTCGGCACCACTTGAAGGCATTTGTCAGACTGCCACGAGTCAGAAGCGTCATACGCAACATTAAAAACACGGTTGAACAATTTTCGTCAACTTTAGGCATTGCTGTGCAAAAGTGATAATTCTGCAAACCGAAAAGCCCTAGAGCGTTACACATTTGCATATAAGAGTCATTAACCAAACAGATACAGATATGTTCAAATTCTTAAAAAGCCGAAAGATGAACAACGAGACACTATTGTCACTCAGTTTTTACAACAAGGAGAAGAGAAAGACCTACGAAGTTTCATACGAAAGTTGCAAACTGAACAACTCGGCACAGATAAAGGTACTCGACGAACATCGCTACAAGGTGAACAAACGCTTTAAAAGCCGCATATCCTGCGACAAACTCGACGCAATGGTAGGTGCTGCCATCCGCAACGGATTCTTTTCGCTAAAGCCCATCTACCGGGGAGAGGTAAAAGACAACCACAAATACATTATCACACTGAGAGTAGGTAGCAAGCACCATACTGTTACCGACTGTTTCGGCGCCGCACCTCAATGGTTGCGCGACTTCGAGCTGATGATGATGAACTTTTGCATCGAAGAAAAGAGCATTTTAGAGAACTGACGGGAACAAAAACCACCATTCAGCTGTTACTACCGTATAACATTCAGATATATGAAAAAAGTTGGAATTACGGTTTTTGCCGACCCTGTATGCACATGGTGCTGGGGCAGCGCACCTATACTCAGAGCTATCGAATACAGATTGGCCGAACAGGTGGAGATTGAGTATGTAATGAGCGGAATGATAGAGGACATTCGCACCTTCATCAACAGACGACTGCAGATTGGAGGCGACATTGCCCTATCCAATAGAAACATGCAGAAAGCATGGAGCGAGGCATCGGTCACACACGGAATGCCGGTAACAGAACACAATATACGTCTGTTCTCAGAAGAGCATCGCTCCACCTATCCGCAAAACATGGCATACATAACTGCGAAACTATGTTGCAGCGATTTTGTTGACAATGACATTTCGCGCGCCAACAGATTCCTGCGACGTTTGCAGGAAGCCACAGCTGTAGACGGATTGCAGACATCGCACATCGATATTATTTCGGACATTGCAGCCGTGGAGGGATACAGTCCCGAAGAGTTCAAACAGACGATGAACAGCGATGCTGTGAAAAAGGCTTTCGCCGCAGACCGCGAACGTGCCGGCATATACGAAGTGAAGTCATTGCCGACCATACTGCTCGAATATGAGGGACGGGAAGCAATACTTCGCGGATATACAGCCTTTGAGCTGGTGATGGAGGAGATCAACAGGCTAACAGGCGGCAGTGTGAATGGTAAAAACCGCAGTCATTACACAGCCACCACCGACAATGTAAAACTGTTTGTGGAACGCTACCGCAGTGTTTTCCCTGTGGAGATTGCAACTGCATTCGGGCTTAAGAGGAAGAGCGGTCGTTCGGCATTGAACATCGAGTCGTACGAGCAACTGCCCGACATAATTGACGAGTTGTTGAAGAGCAGAGAGATTGCAATGACGCCGGCAGGAAACGGATTCAAGATATTCGACCTCAAGGTGAAACAGGGATTTTCACAGGAGCGCATGCACGAACTGCACCACAGCTGGTAATCGCTACGTTAAATCATTTACTACTTTTCCATATTTTTCCAGGCAGACGGCAGAGCATTTATAATGTCTCCTGCCGTCATTGCTGTTTGCCCGAAGTCGGTTGCAGCAATATCGCCGGCAAGTCCATGAACATACACAGCAATACGTGCCGCGTCGGTAGCAGAGTAGCCACGCGCCAACAGTGCAAGTACTACACCAGTAAGCACATCACCGCTGCCACCGGTTGCCATCCCCGCGTTGCCGGTGCTGTTGAAACAGCAGTTGCCGTCGGGAGAACAGACTGCTGTGTATGCGCCCTTAAGTACCACACATATATTAAGTTTCATGGCAAGATTCATAGCTTTTTCGAGCTGTTCAAGGCTGTTTCCCGCACCTGCAATGCGTGCAAATTCACCCGGATGTGGGGTAATAACACTGCCCGAGGGCAATTTATGCATATATTGTGGATTCTTTGCCAAAATATTCAACGCATCGGCGTCGAGCACCATCGGCTGCGTAGCCTGTTCTATCAACTGCAACAGGGCAGCCGATGTTTCAGCATGCGTGCCAAGCCCCGGCCCTACACCCACCGCATTGAAGACAGAAGTAACCGGAACAGCCTCTATGTGCGCATCGCCGCAGCATGGCAATGTCATTGCCTCGGGTACCGAGGTCTGCACTATTGTATTGTTGCATTGAGGAATGGAGAGGGTCAAAAGCCCTACGCCCGAACGTAAAGCAGCGCGCGCTGCCATTGTGGATGCACCTGCCATTCCTAAAGAGCCTGCAACCAACAGTGCGCGTCCATAGTCGCCTTTGTGAGAGAATCTTTTCCGAGGGCGAAGCAACGATTTTATCTCGTCAAATTCGGTAAAATTATATTTTGCAGGCAGTTCATCAATTGTTTCGACATCGAGCCCGATATCGACAACCTGCCACTGCCCCACCCATTTTTCATTTTCGGAGAAGAACAGCGATAGTTTGGGGAATTGCAATGTCAATGTATGGTCTGCCGCAACGATATTTTCAGTCTCACACTCCCAGAATTTCTCGCCATGCAGCCCGGAAGGAATATCTATTGCTACAGTTACAGCCTTGCATGCGTTTATAAAAGTGACAACGTCGGCAAACAAGCCGTCGATAGGGCGACTGAGCCCACTGCCGAAAAGCCCATCCACTATTACAGCCTCTTCAGGTAACAATGGTGCTTCGAAATAGGCATCGCACATGGTGACGGGAAGGTTCACAAGCCGCAGACGTTCGAGATTCTGACGGCAATCGGGTGAAAGTTTCCCTTGGGGAGCGACCAGCCACACAGCCACCCTTTCGCCACGACCTGCAAGCATACGAGCAACAGCGAGGGCATCGCCTCCATTGTTTCCCGGACCGGCAAAGATGGCGAAAAAGTGTCCGCGACAACCGAACTTTGCAGAGATCACCTCGGTAAGCCTGCTTGCCGCACGCTCCATAAGATCGATAGAGGCAATGGGCTCACGAGCAATGGTAGCTGCATCGATGTCACGCACCCGGCGTGTTTCAAAAATCTTCATATTTATTTGTCGGCAGCCTCGTTCGCTTCGCTACGCTGTTTGTTGCGTTCAACAAATTCAATGTGACGTTCAGCCTCCTGTTTTGCAGCTTCAAGCTCTTTTATTGTACGCAACAGCATAGAGAGATTGTAGAGCGAAGTAAACGCTTCGACATCCTCCTTGCGCATTGTATACGAATATGTAGATTTACCTATAAGTTCAACCTTTATACTCTTGCTGCCATTAAGAACGATAAAGCCAATGATGCCCTCGTCGTTACCGAAACGAAAATCGACACGTTCGGTAGTCACTCCCAAATGTTTGGAAGTGTATGTATTGATAGGGTTATCGGACTCGGCGTAACTGTCGTTGGCACTTACTTTGACCTTGTTGTGCGAAATGGGGCGTCCCTTGTAGATTGAGGTAAGAGTCATCATGCCATTTTCGTCCACCTGTCCACGCAGATAACTGTTGTTCAGATTCTTCATTGGGGCCTGAGAAGCTACCATAAAGTTACCCACCTCCTGATATTTGCTGTCTTTCTCAAATGTAAAGCCACTCTCCAGCATTGTATCAAGTTCACTGCGTTTCACAGCCAGCATGCTGTCGCAACACTGCACATTGCGCTGCTGCTCGGCAAGTTCAACTTCACGCATAAGGTCCAAAGCCGCACGACGTACATTGAAAGCCTTGGGATATAGTATTTTAATGCTGTCGAGTTGTATTTTGGCGCCGGGATAATCACCCTTCTCGTATGCCTCGCGGGCAGACTGCAACGAACGTCCGGCCTTCTCTTCAATCGATTCACCACAGGAGGTTGCAAGCATTATAACAGCTATCAAATAAAATATTCTTCTCATGACACAACTTTTTATTAATTTATGGCAAAGATAGTGACAAAATATTGAAAAACAGACGAAGATACTCCCTCTATTACTTTTTCTTACATAAAAATATGATATTTGACAAAAAACATCTACATTTGTCGTAAACGCCGAATTTACACAAAAGATGTCGCAGAAGCAAAAACCGCCTCATTTTTCGGCTGTTTGCAGGTAACAAAAAACAAATACCACAAGCCCAATCACAAAAACACAAAACAATGAATATAAAAGCATTACTAATTTCAGGATTAGCAGCCCTCTTCGGCTGCACCGCACAGCAGCAACAGAGTGTGAATGACAGGATTCTTGAACCCGAGGAATATATAAAGGCACTTGAAGCCGACAATGCAGCCTGTCTGATTGATGTACGCCGTGCCGATGAATATGCCGCCGGACATCTGCCAGGAGCCATGCTGCTCGACGTTACAGACAGCATAGGATTCTCACAAGGCATGGAAAAACTGGACAAGGAGAAGAATATCTACATTTACTGCCGAAGTGGACGCCGCAGCCGCAAAGCTGCGCAACGACTGACCGAGAAAGGTTTCAATGTAACAGACATGAAAGGCGGATACAACGCTTGGGAAAAGAGCTTTAAATAACACATTAAAACAATATATACTATGGAAAAGATTATCGGACTTATAAATGCACCGTTCACCCCCTTCAAGGAGGATGGCGAAGTGAATTACGAACCAATTCCCGCATACGCCAAGATGTTGGCAAAAAATGGTCTTAAAGGAGTATTCATCAACGGCTCATCAGGCGAGGGATACATGCTCACCGAGGAGGAGCGCATAAAACTTACCGAAAAGTGGATGGAGGCATCGCCCGAAGGCTTCAAAGTGATTGTACACGTGGGAAGCACCTGCGTAAAATCGAGTCGTCGCATGGCTGCACACGCACAGCAGGTGGGAGCATGGGGCATAGGAGCAATGGCGCCCCCCTTCCCCAAAGTTGGACGTGTGGAAGAGCTTGTAAAATACTGCGAGGAGATTGCATCTGCCGCGCCCGAACTTCCTTTCTACTTCTACCACATACCGGCCTTCAACGGTGCATACCTGTCGATGGTGGAATTTCTGAAGGCCGTTGACGGACGCATACCCAACTTCGCCGGAATAAAATATACATTCGAGAGCATGTACGAATACAACCAGTGCCGACTCTACAAGGACGGCAAATTTGACATGCTGCACGGACAGGATGAAACAATACTCCCCTGCCTTGCCATGGGTGGCGCACAGGGAGGCATCGGCGGCACAACCAACTACAATGGATGCAACCTTGTAGGCATCATCGATGCCTGGAATGCCGGCGACCTTGAAAAGGCACGTGAACTGCAGAACTTCTCACAGGAGGTGATAAACGTCATCTGCCACTTCCGCGGCAACATTGTGGGCGGCAAGCGCATAATGAAGCTCATAGGTCTTGACCTTGGCAAGAACCGTACCCCCTTCCAGAATATGACAGACGAAGAGGAGGCACGCATGAAAGCCGAACTTGAAGCAATTGACTTTTTCAACCGTTGTAATAAATTTTAAGAAGCTATGGACTGGAAAAAATATCTCTGCGAGTGGCGCGACACCTATCGCAACGACCTTGTGAACAACATAATGCCCTTTTGGATGAAAAACGGAGTGGACCGCGTAAACGGCGGTGTATACACATGCCTCGACCGCGACGGCTCGCTCATCGACAGCACAAAATCGGTATGGTTCCAGGGACGTTTCGCCTTTGTATGCAGTTTCGGCTACAACAATGTTGAGAAGAACCCCGAATGGCAGGCAGCAGCCAAAAGCACAATAGAGTTCATTGAACAGCACTGCTTCGACACAGACGGCAGAATGTACTTCGAGGTAACAGCTGACGGAAAGCCTTTGCGTAAACGCCGTTACGTATTCTCTGAAACTTTTGCGGCAATAGCCATGGCAGAATATTCAAAGGCTTCGGGCGACAGAAGTTATGCCGAAAAGGCATTGAAATTGTTCAAGGATATACGACGCTTCATCAGCACTCCCGGCTACATGGAGCCTAAATATCTTGAAACACTTCAAGCCAAAGGACACTCAATAGTAATGATACTGATAAACACAGCATCGCGCATACGCGAAGTCATCGACGACCCCGAACTTGACATTCAGATAAACGAGTCGCTCGAGTCACTGAAAGATTTCATGAAAGAGGAGTTCAAGGCACTGCTTGAAATGGTCGGCCCCAACGGAGAGTTCATCGACACATGCAACGGACGCGTCATCAACCCCGGACACTGCATAGAAACTGCATGGTTCCTGCTAGAAGAGGCTAAACGCCGAGGTTGGGAAAAAGAGCTTACCGAGCGCGCCCTACGCATCCTCGACTGGTCGTGGGAGTGGGGCTGGGACAAGCAGTATGGCGGTATAATCAACTTCCGCGATTGCCGCAACCTGCCACCACAGGACTATTCACAGGACATGAAATTCTGGTGGCCGCAGACCGAAGCAATCATCGCAACCCTATACGCATACGAAGCTACCGGCGACGACAAATATCTTATCATGCACAAGCAGATAAGCGACTGGACATATGCCCATTTCCCCGACAACGAATATGGCGAGTGGTACGGCTATCTGCATCGCGATGGCACAGTGGCACAACCGGCGAAGGGCAACATATTCAAAGGCCCGTTCCACATACCACGCATGATGATAAAATCTTTCGAACTATGTAACACCCTAATAGACAAACAATAAAAATGGGCAAGATAACAGAAAAGAAATGGTATCCGTGGCTGGTGGTAGTGCTGTTGTCGGGTGTCGCGTTCCTCAATTACATGGATCGCCAGATGCTCAGCACCATGCGCTTTCACATGGCAGAGGACATAATAGAGGTAGCCGAAAGCTACACAGGCCCATGGGGTTGGGGTGCGCTGATGGCTGCGTTCATGTGGATCTATGGCATTATGAGCCCTATTTCGGGCACCATAGCCGACCGCGTGAACCGCAAGAATCTTATTGTAGGCAGCCTCTTTGTGTGGTCGGCAGTCACATTCCTGATGGGATACGTCGACACATATTGGGAACTCTATGCCCTGCGTGCAGTGATGGGCTTCAGCGAAGCACTGTACATACCTGCCGCATTGTCGCTCATTGCAGACATACATAATGGCAAGACACGCTCAACAGCAATAGGTATTCACATGACCGGACTCTATCTGGGACAGGTTGCAGGCGGATTCGGTTCGATATTCTCGGAGCAGATGAGCAGCTGGCACACTGTGTTCCTTGCATGTGGCCTTGTGGGAATGATATATTCCATTGTGCTTATTGCACTTGTAAAAGACCCCGGACGCGAAAAGAGTGCGACAAGCGTGAAGGATGCAAATGCGCCTAGCATATTCAAAAGTATATCACTCGTACTGAGCAATGTTGCCTTTTGGGCTGTATTGTTCGTGTTCACCACGCTCAGCATGCCCGGATGGGCAACAAAGAACTGGCTGCCCGAACTTGTGGCAAAGGTTATAGCCGGCAGTTTCGCCCTTGACCCCAAGGAGGCCATGCACTACGCAGGACCTACTGCTGTCATCTGCCTGGCAGGTGCATCGTTCATCGGTGCCATGATTGGTGCCAGAATTTCGGACAAATGGGTACAGAAAAATCTGCGCGGACGAGTATTCACAAGCTGCATAGGTCTTGCACTCATAGTTCCGTCACTCGTATTTATGGGACTTGGCGAGAGTCTTTTTGCAGTGGTTCTTGCAATTCTCTGTTTCGGCATTGGCTACGGATTCTTCGACACAAATACAATGCCCATCCTGTGCCAGTTTGTACCATCGCGCCAACGTGCCACTGCATACGGATTCATCAATATGTCCGGAGTACTCGGTGGTGCAGCAATCACCACAGCGCTGGGAAACCTCTCGCTGGGTACAGGCTTTGCACTGCTTGGCGGAGTGACGGTACTGTCGTTGCTGATACAGTTCTTTGCACTGCGTCCAAAAACAGTAAATATGGAATAAAAAAACAATGAAAAATATAATTCTTTTACTTTCAAGCATTGCGCTCTTGTGTTGCACTGGCAACAACAAGGGCGCAGGCTCTTTAGTGAGGGTAGGAACAATGCCCGACACTGAAAGCGGTTACAATTTAGGTGTGTCAGCCTGTTACGCCACCACAGGCAATGGTTGCATATTGCTTGCAGGCGGCTGCAATTTCCCCGAAAAACCGGCTGCCGAAAGTGGAGCCAAAAGATATTACAAAGGAATATACCTATCATCCACCGAAGGAACCACAGAATGGAAACAGATAGGCGAACTGCCCGAGCCATCGGCCTACGGAGTATCGTTGCAACACGAAGGAAGCATGATAATTGCCGGAGGCATGAACAGTGATGGAGCAAAAAACAGTGTATACATGCTTACCCCCGAAGGTGAGAAATGCAGAATAAAGCAACTGCCGCCACTCCCCTGCACCATAGACAATGCAGCAGGAGCCATAAGCGGCAACCGCATATACATTGCAGGAGGAAACGCCGATAGCAAAGCATCGACAAGGCTTTTCACACTTGATATTAAGACACCCTCATTAGGTTGGATGGAACTGAAAAACTTCCTGGGCAGGGGACGGGTGCAACCCGTATGCGCTGCGACTAGCGAAGCGCTGTACGTATGGGGAGGTTTCTGCCCCACAGATTCGACAGG
The DNA here is from genome assembly GCA_904502185.1 of uncultured Bacteroidaceae bacterium. Lineage (GTDB taxonomy): Bacteria > Bacteroidota > Bacteroidia > Bacteroidales > Bacteroidaceae > HGM04593. Next base: position 45,193 of record CAJGDX010000003.1, read on the forward strand.
CGATGCTGAGGTACATTGCGACGGTGCGAAATATGATTTTGCCACACAAAGCTGGAGTACTCTGCCAATGGTAACTGACGAAGATGGAGAGCCACTGACCTTGTCGGGAGGCACAGCCATTGCCATCGACGACAAAAAGATAATTGCAGCCGGAGGCGTCAACCGGGAAATATTTCAGGATGCAATATCGGGCAAATACAAACTCATTGCCAAAGAGGAGTATATGCACCAGCCGGCAGAATGGTACAGGTTCAACGACCGCCTGCTTATTTTCGACACAGAAAGTGAAAAATGGGAAGTCAGACTCAAGGAGAGCGCCTTTGCACGTGCAGGAGCATTGCTTACCTGCGACGCTCAAAGCATATATTACATAGGCGGTGAGCTTAAACCCGGAATAAGAACAGCAGAAATTTTCAAACTGAACAAATAGCATAACTACTTAAGAATCAACCGCAAAAAGAAAATTCACATCAACGTTAGGGAAAATCCCCGCAAGGTTAGGAAAAACACCTTGCAAGGGGATTATTCCCGTCATAAATTTGCAGCAAACAAAAAGGAAAACAGCTTCCAAATTAATAACTTTAAAAAAGCAAGTATTATGAAAAAGTTGATGATTATCGCAGTGATTTTAGGCGGAATGCTTATGCCTGCACAGGTTTTTGCAAAGAATGACAGAAACGACAGAAGAGGTGACAACAAAGTTCAGATGGACTACAACCGCGCCAAGAAAGACAACAAGAGCAAAGAGATAAAAATAGGTAGCAACAAGGGCAACAAGCACGTTGCAGCACACGCACACAAGCCTGCTCCCGTGGTTGTCCATCACAAACCCGCACCAGTGGTTGTTCACCACAAACCCGCACCAGTGGTTGTTCACCACAACCCAGCCCCCGTAGTTCACCACCACTGTCCTCCCCCTGCTCCCGTAGTTCACCACCATCACTGCAACAACGAAGTGGCACAGGCTGCAGCAGTAGTAGTAGGCATCGCAGGACTTATCTCAATATTGGCACACTAATACCCATCAGGGTGCTATTGTAAGACACTATAATCCATAATTCAATGGGGCTGCGTCATCATAGACGCAGCCCCATTGAATTTATTTGAGATTAATGATAGCCAACAATTGAACTATTATTTACTTTTCTTGGTAAGTTCCTTGATTCGCTCCTCTTCATTGAGTTTGCACACCAGCAGATTGCCGTCCTTCTCAGAGACTACGCAATCGTTCAATCCAATAACAACCACCTTCCTGCAACTCTCGGTGTGAACGATGCAGTTGCGCGAATCGTGAATGGAAATATCGGAACCTATAAGCACATTTCCATTAAGATCCTGAGGCAGATGCGAATGAAGCGATGTCCATGTTCCAAGGTCGCTCCAGCCAAAATCGGCAGGAAAGACAAATACCTCGTCGGCATGTTCCAATATAGCGTAGTCGACAGAAATATTGCGGCAGTAAGGAAATTTTTCGGCAAGCATAGCCTGCTCTTCATCGGTGCCGTAAACAGGAAGCATCGACTCGAAAATCTGAGCTATCTGCGGTTGATAGATTCGGAATGCATTGATTACGGTCTGCACGTTCCAGATAAAGACGCCCGAATTCCAGTAGAAATTCTTCTTGCTGATATATGCCTTTGCTGTATCAAGGTCGGGTTTTTCCTTAAAGGAGTCGACACGGAAAATCTCTTTATTGGAGAGCGAAGAACTGCCCAATGCCGCCTCAATGTATCCAAATCCCGTTTCGGGGCGAGTGGGTTTGATGCCAATGGTGAGTATTGCATCCGAGTCGGAAACAAACTTCAGCGACGACTTGATAACTCGCTGAAATTCTATCACATCAGTCACCAGGTGGTCACTTGGTGTCACCACCATATTGGCACGTGGGTCTACCTTTTTTATTCTCCATGCAGCATAAGCTATACAGGCAGCCGTATTTCGTCGGCAGGGCTCTTTCAGTATATTATTTTCATCTATTTGAGGCAGTTGCTCGCGAACGAGTGGCGCATACTCTTCTGAGGTCACCACCCAAACATTCTCCGCCGGACAAATACCTTTGAAATGCTCCACAGTCAGTTGCAACAAAGATTTACCGCAACCAAGCACGTCGATAAACTGCTTAGGCATTTCGCGTGTACTCACAGGCCAGAAACGGTTGCCTACACCACCGGCCATTATTATCAGATGATTCGAATTATTCATATCCAAATACTCATTTTAAATACTCCTATTGTATAACAATCGTAAAAGAGCATTTACAACAGGAAGTTACATTATCCGAAAGCAATAATACTCTCAGCCATTTTACAGAGATTTCGAAAAGAGTTCACACTGCAAATATTTCATTATCGCAGGAAACCCTTGGAAAAATCCCGGAAGGCAAAGATATAATATTTTTTGTAAATGCAACATAAAGGTTAGATTTTTCGTTACAAGCAACATCTCTTTTTTCGAACAGCAACAAACAAAACAACAGACACAGATGTTTATGATTAGGTATATAAATACCTGACAAAAAAATTATTCAATACATTATGGATGCTGCAAAATTCAGAAGGGAGTTGCTGGAAGTTCAGTCGGAGCTGCATCGCTTCGCCTACAAACTGACAGCAGACAGAGACGAGGCGAACGATCTTTTGCAAGAAACATCACTCAAAGCGCTTGACAACATGGAGAAATATGCGCCCGACACCAACTTCAAAGGGTGGATGTACACCATCATGCGCAATATTTTCATCAACAATTATCGCAAGGTTGTGCGCGACCAGACATTTGTAGACCGCACGGATAATCTTTACCACATGAACCAGTCGTTGGAGATTGACACCCACACCACAGAGGGCAATTACGACATGAAGGAGATTCAAAAGGCTGTCAACAGCCTGCCAAATGAATACAGAATACCTTTTGCCATGCACATTTCGGGGTTCAAGTATAGAGAAATTGCCGAAAAACTGTCGTTGCCGCTTGGCACTGTCAAGAGCCGCATATTCTTCACCAGGCAGCGTTTGCAGTCGCAATTGCACGACTTCATCGTATAAAATGCAAACGTGCAATTACTTCAATCAGTTCTTTTCGAGTTCGTAGTTGAGTTGTAACATACCCACCAGTTTGTCGTAGCGGCCACCGAAGTCACGATGATATATCATTATGAGATATTCGTTCTCGGTGTTGTAGAAATCGCCTTCGGAACGCGCCGTAAAGCCCCTGTTGCCACCACGCGGCACCCACAGATAGTGGTAGTTGTATAGTCCCAGTTTCAACATCTGCACTGTACGGTAGCATCGCTCCGACGTGTCGTATTCGAGGCGGTTGGCAGGAGTAAAGAAATTTCCGTTGAAGTCGCCGCATAGATAGTAATCGCCATCGTCGCTGTATGGAGCATTAAGAGTAAAGTGTACCGCAGCATAATCAGCCTCTATGGCACTTCCGTACCCTTGCAGCGTGTTGATGAAGTAGCGACCATTCTCGTCGCGGCTTGTAGTGTGCGTAGGGCGCAACTTGTCAGCATAAAGTTCGGCATGGAAGTATGGCTCGAAATATTCCACCTTATCTACATTCTGCCCCGGGGCATAAGGGTCGGTAAGTTCGAAACGGCGATATTCGTTACCGCCACGGAATATCAGCCTTTCGTTGTGTACATACTGGAGCGAGTGGCCTGTCATATACGTCGGTTTAAGACCACTGACGCAGTTGTCGAGACGACGGTTCTGGTAAACGACAGGTTTTATGTCTGTTGCCGGCATCATTATGTTGTAGTTGCCATAATGCACATCGAACGACAGTTGCTGATGGGAACGGTTGGTGTCGATGTCGGTGTTGCCGCTGATGCGAGCCGCGACATTGACCCTGCGTTCGAGGACAGCAAAGGCAAACATAGCCACCGGTTGCTCCGATTCGCTCTCGTCGTCAAATATCTCCACTTTGTAATTTCCCGAAACTTTCAGACGCACATCGTCGTTGGGCAAACGAAATTGATAGTTGGTATACAACCGTGTGGTGTTCACCGAGTTTTCCCAATCTTCTATGGGGCGGTCGTTAAAGCCGTCAAGATAGTCTATCGCATCCAGTTCCGACTGTGTCCAGTCTGCGTTGCAATGGGTTATGCGATAGGTGTATCGGTGGTAAGTGTGAGAGAGTTCGTCGAAAGAGAAGTTTATCTCATCGTCGCTGCCAAGCGTTATCACAGCAGGCTTGAATGCTTCGTCGTTAACCACCATCTGCAGCGAAGCTATATTGCGATTATAGGAACGCATGAACTGAGCCGGCAGCAGTGTCGACGTAAGTACGAGGAGCATTGTTAACAACAGTTTCTTCATCGGCGGCGATCTCTTTTACGTGGTTATTGGCGGAAAATGCGCAAACTGTTGTCGTTGGGACGACGCACATGCAGTTTTCTCGCAAGCTCAGGTACAAGCACATTGACGGGAGTAGCCTCTTCTATGTACTGTGGCTGGAAACCGCTGCCGAAGAGCACCATCGGGAAATTGACAGCACCACGGCGTATGAGGTTGGAGGCTGACGCTGCATGGCGTGCCATGTGCCATCCCGGTTTCAGGCGCAGCCAGATGTCACCCGAGCAGGTAGCATTGTAACCGTTTTTCACATACTGAAGTTCGGGGCTGAGCATTCCGCCGAGTCGGTAGATGGTAAAGACATCCTCGATGCCATCGACGCTGAGCAAAAATTCCACAGCATGAGATATAATGTCGAGTTTGTCAATCTGCATCTGCTCGATGAGTTTGCGGTTGAGATATATCTGCGAATTGTGGTACTGCTCGATATATTTAGCCTTGCCAAAGATGGCACCAAGATATACGTCGAGAAGAGCCGCCACACGGTCGATGTGCACAAGACCCGAGGGTATCTTGTAGACCGAGTCGTCGGTCTCTCCCTCGACCACATAACCTGTGGAAGAGAGACATATAAGCACATTGTCGAGCCCTACTCGCTTGTCAAGCTCGTTAAGCAGGGTAGATATATTGCCATCAAGCTTAGAGTATATATCCTGCACCTCAATGGGGCGGTCGTCCATAGGCTGACTCTTGTAGTTTCCTGCATGATAGGTGATGGCAAGGTAGTCAGGAATATCGTCGAGTCCGATGGATGTTCCGTAGAGACATGCCACAACCATTTCAGTTATTTCGTCGTTCATGCAGGCACTTGTCTTGTAGTCGGCTATGCTGCTTTTGGCATCAAAGACATATTTGAATGGTTCGGGTGCCTTTTCGCCAAAGTTTTCATAAATCTCAGTGGGGAAGGTGGGCGACCATTCGCGTTTGACCGCAGAAAGTTCCTTATTCTTGACTGCCGCCCAAGCAGGGAATGTGCCGTAGTACGAAGAACTGCACCACTCGCCATTTACGTTGTTTTTCCAGAGAACCGCATCTGCCGCATGTCCGCCGGAAAGAACTGCTGCATCGGCATCGGGAGCGATGGCGTAGACAATTGATTTTCCACGTGTTGCACGTTTCATCTCATCGGACAGCGAGATTGCCTTCAACTTCGAAGGAGAAACAGTCTCGTTTGTATTGAGTCCTTTATATTCAAAGTCCTCGACACACTCGACCAAGCGCAAAGATGTACGGTCGAGCCACTGCGAGGCCACAATTCCGTTCACATAGGGATTGGTGCCGGTTGTCAGTGTGGCAGTTGCCGAAGCGCGGTCAATGCTCTCAAAGGCATAGTATCCGTTCGAATAGAAGCGTCCGCCCTTCAACAGACGTTTGAAGCCAGTTTCGGTATATAATCCCCCAAATTCGTGAAGAAAATCGGAGCGCAACTGGTCTATGGTTATCATCACAACCAATTTCGGAGTCTGTATAGTATCTTGCGCCTTTGCATTGATCAATGCAGCCAGCAGAAGGCAGAGTAATAGTTTGATTCTCATTTTCGGTTATTTAGTAATATGAAATTCGTGCGTATTAAGAGTGTTGCCGCAAATATGTACAGCGGCATTGGTATATACTGTGGCAGCAACGGAGCCGACACAATGAAGAGCAGCACCATTGACGACTGCAACCACAGTACCCGCGGCTTGCGGCCTTTTACAATGCAATAGATGTATACCGGAAGTATCAGCAACGGCAGTGGATTGAGCAGAATAATCAGCAGATTGCTGCCCACTGTCGGGTGCTGCGAAAAGAGCAGCATGTATGCAACGAGTAGGCCTGCAACACCCTGCGCAGTCATCAGCAGCAGATCTACGCCCCAGTAAATTCTTTTCGTACGATGCTCAACGACAGCAACCAATATCACCAGCAACAGCAGTATGACGAAGAAGAGAGTCGGGGTGAACCACGATGCAGCCTCGCTGTCGGCAGGAACAGCCTCTATCAGTGTCTCTGTCCGCGCAAGAAGTGGCAGGATGCTGTCGCCACAGACAATGCTTGCAGCCGAGAAGTCGGCCTGCAATGTAGAGGGAATGAACTGAAGCGTACGTTCATTCTGCAGCGCATCAGCCTCACTGCCCAGCAACAGGTCTATTCCGAAACTGTACCATGGCGAAACGGCTGTAAAACGATGCACCGTGCTGCGGAAAGAGTCCTGTTTGCCGTCACTCTCGGGATATTTGATGATCGCACCCTCGCCCATCGCAGCTTCAATTATGTCCCTTGCCTTGGTTGTGCAGTTGTTGTAGAAATAGTTATATCGGTAGACGCGGTTAGCCGGACGATAATTCTCGCGCAGAAGAGCAAAAAGACGCTCGCGTTGCAACGAATCCAGCGCAAGTTCCTGCTCCACCACACTCGAGCCGCGCATGGCATACTCCTGAATAAAATAGGGAAATTCAACAATTCCCAACATATAATCTGTCTCGCCCGCAACAAATTTCCCCACAAAGTTAGGCTCCGAAAAGTCGAAAACCCCATAATTGAATACTAAATCCAGCCCCTTGTCGGGGTTGCAGTATCGCAGCGCCGTGTGACCGAAATATGCGTAGACCTCGTCACCGGGCGAACATGTCAGCAAGCTTGCAAACGCACGTTCGCCACCCTTGGCACGCTGCAAAGGGGCACATATTAAGGCGATAAGTATTATTATGAATATGTTTCGTCTGTTCATTCCTGAAAAAACAATAGACAGCAAGGTCTGCCACCCTGCTGCAAAAAACATGCAAACTTACACATAAAATTCGAATTACTGAGAAGTTGCTGATGAATTTTAACGCCGACAAAGTACAATACTTAGAATAAATTAAACAAAAACTGCACAAACAAACACAAAATGTGCATTTTTGAGCTCTCTTTTTGGTATTTAATTAAATTATAAGTACCTTTGCGCCAAACTAATCATAACATTCAATATGAAAAAGACATTGGTAGACTTGTTCGAGAACTCTGTAAAGATGTATCCCGACAACACATTCCTGTTGGAAAAGAAAAGCAAGAAATTTGAACCTACAACCTATAAGGAAACACAGAAACTCGTGTACCGCCTGGGCGCAGGTCTTCAGGCACTGGGTGTGAAGAAAGGCGACACAATGGCTCTTCTCTCAGAGGGCAGAAACATGTGGATTATCGGCGAACTTGCCATGTTCTATGCAGGCGCCATCAACGTGCCCCTCTCAATCAAGCTCGAAGAGAGCAACGACCTCATGTTCCGTCTGATACACGGCGACGTACAATATATCATGGTATCGGGCCAGCAGTTGAAGAAAATCCGTCTTATTAAGGACAAACTGCCCCTGGTAAAACAGATAATCGTATTCGACGAGGCCATCGACAACATCAAGGAGTTGCAGGAGAAAGAGATTTCAGCAAGCGACGTCTTTGCACTTGGCGACAAATTCCTTGCCGAGCACACAATGGAAGAGTTCCTTGCAGTTGGTAACTCATTGCAGAACGACGACTACGCAACCATCACCTACACATCGGGCACAACAGCCGACCCCAAAGGCGTGGTGCTGACACACCGCAACTACACAGCCAACGTCGAGCAGTCATGCACACTCGTCGACATCAACGAAAGCTGGCGCACACTCATCATCCTGCCCCTCGACCACTGTTTCGCACACGTGGTAGGTTTCTACATCATGCTCTCGAAGGGTGCAACAGCAGCCACCGTACAGGTAGGTCGCACACCGCTTGAGACACTGAAGAACATCCCCTTGAACATCAAGGAGGTTAAGCCCAACTTCATTCTGAGCGTACCCGCATTGGCAAAGACCTTCAAGAAGAACATTGAGAAAGGTATCGCAGCCAAGGGTGCAAACACAGTGAAACTCTTCGAGTTTGCATTGAAAGTGGCACAGATATACAACGGCGAGAGCAGCCTCGAGTCAAAAGGCATGCGCATATTCCTGAAACCCCTTGTAGCACTCTTCGACAAGATTCTCTTCTCTAAGGTGCGCGAGAACTTCGGTGGCAACCTGCGCTTCTTCATCGGTGGCGGTGCGCTTCTCGACAAAGACCTTCAGAAGTTCTACATGGCAATCGGTATTCCCATGTTCCAGGGCTACGGATTGAGCGAAGCTACCCCCGTAATCTCATCTAACGGCCCCGAGCTGTTCCGCCTGGGTTCAAGCGGCAAGCTGGTTAAACCCATCGAACTGAAAATCTGCGACAGCGACGGCAAGGAACTCCCCGCAGGCGAGAAGGGCGAGATTGTAGTAAAAGGCGAGAACGTGATGGCCGGATACTGGAAGAACCCCGACTCCACAGCAGAAACCGTACGCGACGGATACCTGTACACAGGCGACCTCGGCTACATGGGCAAAGATGGACTTCTTTACGTCCTCGGCCGCTTCAAGAGCCTTCTCATCGGAAGCGACGGCGAGAAATACAGCCCCGAAGGCATCGAAGAGGCAATGGTACAGCTCTCACCCTGCATCGACCAGATAATGCTCTACAACAACCAGTCGGCCTACACAACAGCGCTCATCGTCCCCAACAAGGAGAAGCTCGCTGCAATCGTGAAAGCACAGGGCCTTACAATGGACAGCGAAGAGGGCAAGAAAGCAGCTATCGCAGAGATAGAGAAAGAGGTGAACGCGTTCAAGAAGGGTGGCGAGCACGCAGCACTCTTCCCCGACCGTTGGTTGCCCAGCACATTTGCAATTCTGCCCGAGCCCTTCACCGAGCAGAACCAGATGATTAACAGCACCATGAAGATGGTTCGTGGCAAAATTGAAAAGGCATACGCCGCACGCATCGAACATCTTTACACAGCCGAAGGCAAGCAGATTCTCAACCCCGAGAATATCAAGTCTTTGGGATAATCGATTTTTATAAAACCAACATTCAGCCCACACCCCCTCAAAAGGATGTGGGCTGTTTTTACATGCCACGCAAGCAAACCTAGCGCCACGCAATCAGTTCAGCAGCTGCGGCAACTGCTCAAACGAACAATCGAGCGTCAGTTTTCTATCCCCAACAGAGCGACGGATGGGAACATAATGCTGTGCCACATCCAGCGGAAGCCTGCTGTAGAAAGCAGCCCTGATAATTGAAATATTCTTATAGATAGTGTTATTAAAGGGAATTGTAACCTCCTCTATCACACGCTTGATAACAGTCGGGTTTTTGCGTTTGGAAACCACCCGATAAATACTCTCCAACTCACCGGCATAGTCCGATATACTACCCAGATCCAGGCCCTCGGGATGATAAAGAAACAGGACATACAAACTCTTTGCCAAAGGAGGCATAGAAACAATAATATTATAACACTTCGGCAACACCACATTATACTCATCGTCCAACCGCACAACATAATTGCTACTGTATCCACATGCAAACTCACGCAGCAGCGCCCTTTCATACTCATAGCAATAGCAACTATAACTGTAATTCATCATCTTACATTCGTTTTCTATTCGTCCTACTCTACCGCATAGAGTCAAGCACATTTATTTTCCCACACAAGCATAGTATAGCACAAAACCAACCCGCCACACACTACGCGAATATTCTTTACATCCAAAGCATCCTTTACACCATATCCCTGCTTAAGAATGCTACAATCTTTTTCACACTTACGCGAACAAAACCATCCGCATCTTTGTTACACATAAAAGTTCACAATTTTATGCAAGAAATGTTACAAAGATGAAAGACATTGAATTTCACAAACGACTGGCTGGCGCAATAAAAAGCCTAGAGGTGTACACCGACAAGCTCACCATAAACACAGCACAAGCAGATCTACTGATGCAAGAGATTGCGCGATGCCGCAAGCATTTAACCCCGGCGGAATACCCACTGACACACAAGATGAGGGAAGAAGATTTCGCACCAGAGAACAACAGCCAACAAACAGGCACCACCCATCTGCCCGACTACCTGCAAGAAGTTTTTGTTTTATATATTTCGGGGTACAAATTCCACGAAATTGCAGAGCTTCTGCACATTCCGACAGGCACGGTAAAGAGTCGTATTTATGCTGTAGAGAAAGGGGTTAGAGAGAACACCAAAGGAATAAAGAATCATTAAAAGCCCCTTTGCCAACATTTGATTTTGCACATCGCAAACACGACATTCCCGCACCTAGCCATCAGTATGCGAAGTTTATTACTTAACAATTGTAATTTTAATCCAATCGCACATTGTCAATTGCACAAAAAATTTTATATTTGCATGAAATAAAATGGCAAGAATTCAGCAACTGTCAATTTTATTAAAAACACAATTGTAACCAAGACGCGTTTAACAAAGGCAACAACTTACAAGTCGCATAAATAGTTCAAATCAGGTACAGAGATTTCACAACAACCATCAATGTACCACGTAAACAGACTGGAACAAATTATTCAGACAAAAAGTAACTAAAAGATACAAAACAATGAAGAAGATAATGCTCGTGTTCGGAACACGCCCCGAAGCCATCAAAATGGCACCATTGGTAAAAGAGTTTCAAAAACATCCTGAAACATTCAAAACTATAGTTTGTGTTACTGGACAACATCGCCAGATGCTTGACCAAGTACTGAATCTGTTCGAAATAACCCCGGACTACGACCTTGACATAATGAAACAAGGCCAGGATTTGTACGACGTAACAGCACGTGTACTTGTAGGCCTCAGAGATGTGCTCAAAGAATCGCAGCCCGATGTAGTACTCGTTCACGGCGACACAACCACCAGTACCGCATCTGCATTGGCAGCCTTCTATCAGCAGATACCGGTTGGCCACGTAGAAGCAGGTCTCCGCACCCACAACATCTACAGCCCCTGGCCCGAAGAGATGAACCGTCAGATAACAGGCCGCATCGCTGCATACAACTTTGCTCCAACCCCCTTGAGAAAATCTAATCTCCTGCGCGAAGCTGTCGACGAGAAGTCAATCACAGTTACCGGCAACACTGTTATCGACGCCCTCTATTGGGTAGTAAACAAGATAAAGAGCGACACCACCCTCAGCGACGAGCTCAAAGGCATTCTTTCTGCATCGGGTTACGACGTAGAGCGTCTTGCGGGAGGTAAGAAACTTGTGCTCATCACCGGACATCGCCGCGAAAACTTCGGCGACGGTTTTATCAACATGTGCACAGCCATCAAGGATCTCACACAGAAATACCCCGACGTAGACTTCGTCTATCCCATGCACCTCAACCCCAACGTGCGCAAACCCATACACGAAGTATTTGGTGAAGACCTCAGCAATCTGGGCAACATGTTCTTCATTGAGCCACTCGAATACCTCTCATTCGTGTATTTGATGGAGAAATCAACCATTGTCCTCACCGACAGCGGTGGTATACAGGAAGAGGCTCCCGGCCTTGGCAAGCCCGTGCTTGTGATGCGTGACACCACAGAACGCCCCGAAGCCCTGGAGGCAGGCACCGTAAAACTCGTTGGTACAAACTACGACAAGATTGTAGGCGAAGTATCTGCTCTGCTCGACAACCAGGAGTACTACGACACCATGAGCAAGGCTGTCAACCCCTACGGCGACGGATTGGGATGCAACAGAATAGTAGAAGCATTAAAATAGTAATTACAATAAATTTAAAAAATACAAAGCAATTATGAAAGCATGTTTTATGGGATTGGGCTACATCGGCCTTCCCACAGCAATCATCGCAGCAAAGCACAACATCGATGTTGTAGGTGTCGACATCAATCCCAAAGTTGTTGAAGTAACAAACCAAGGAAAACTTCACATCATCGAGCCCGGAATGGAAGAGATGTTGCAGGAAGTTATTGCAACAGGCAAATTCAAGGCCTACACTACCCCTCAGGAAAGTGACGCATACTTTATGGTCGTTCCCACACCATTCAAAGGCGACCACGAACCCGACGTATCTTACGTAGAATCTGCCACACGCGCAGTATTGCCTCTCCTGAAAGAGGGTGACCTCTATGTAATTGAATCAACTTCTCCCATCGGCACAACAGAGATGATGGCAAACATCATTTTCACCGAGCGTCCTGAACTTAAGGATAAGATATATATCGCTTACTGCCCCGAACGCGTATTGC
>CAJGDX010000004.1 GCA_904502185.1 uncultured Bacteroidaceae bacterium
CGCCCCCGAGCGTCTCAAGGATATTTTCATGATACAGGCAACGGCACTTGCAAAAAGAATAACACACACAAGAGCAGCCACATGCGTCATTGGCATATCCGGCGGCCTTGACTCCACCCTTGCCCTGCTTGTAACAGACAAGGCATGCCGCATTGCAGGCAAATCGAGCAAAGATATAATTGCTATAACCATGCCCGGGTTCGGCACATCGGGACGCACCTACAACAACGCCATCAAACTGATGCAGAATATGGGCGTCAGCATCAAAGAGATTTCCATAAAGGAAGCATGCATACAACACTTCAAGGATATTGAGCACGACATCGATAACCACGACGTAACATACGAAAACTCTCAGGCACGCGAACGCACACAGATATTGATGGACATCGCAAACCGAATGAACGGCATTGTGATAGGCACAGGCGACCTGTCGGAACTCGCATTGGGCTGGGCTACATACAACGGCGACCACATGAGTATGTACGGAGTAAACGCATCGGTCCCCAAGACCTTGATGCAACACCTTGTACGACATGTAGCAGAGAACAGCAGCGACGAAGAGGTAAAAGCGACATTGCTGGACATTATCGACACCCCGATATCGCCAGAGCTTATTCCTGCAGACAACAAAGGTAACATCAAACAGAAGACCGAAGACCTTGTAGGCCCATACGAGTTGCACGACTTTTTCCTCTACCACTTCATCCGCAACGGGTTTACGCCAGAGAAGATATACTTTATGGCACAGAAGACATTTGAGGGTACACACGATGCCGCGACAATAAAGAAATGGCTCACCACATTCATGCGCCGATTCTTTGTGCAACAGTTCAAGCGTTCATGCATGCCCGACGGCCCTGTTACAGGACACTGCAACCTGAGCCCGCAAGGCGGATGGATAATGCCGGCAGATATAAACGGAACAGCATGGAACGAAGCATGCAGCAATCTATAATAACAAAATAAGTCAGAACACAAGTTCTGACTTATTTTGTTATTATGCCTTATAAAAAAAACAACAAGGTAGAAACCTTGTTTACTTTGTAGCGCCTACGGGAATCGAACCCGTGTTCCATGCGTGAGAGGCATGTGTCCTAGCCGCTAGACGAAAGCGCCATTTGCAAAATTTACGAGCGGAAGCTGGGGGATTCGAACCCCCGGTACGGTTACCCGTACGGCAGTTTAGCAAACTGCTGGTTTCAGCCACTCACCCAAACTTCCATTTAAGAATGGTCTCGTACCTGTTTTGCGATGCAAAGGTAGTGCTATTTTTCTTTCCATGCAAGTTAAAGGGCAATTATTTTTGTAAAATTTGTAACTGCACGTTATTTGTGTTATCTTCGCAATGTTGTTCCTTATTATATTTGTAAGAAAATGGATGTTGTTCGTTACAATGAAGGGTTTCGCGGCGAGTGGGATGCGTTTGTTTCAAGTGCAAAGAATTCCACGTTTCTGTTTCTGCGCGATTATATGGATTATCATGCGGACAGGTTTACTGATGCCTCTTTGATGTTTTATGAGGGCGGATCTCTGCGTGCTTTGTTGCCGGCGAACATTTGCGAGGGGGTGGTAGCTTCGCATGGTGGACTGACCTATGGCGGCTTTATCCTCTCCGACGATGTAAGGGGTGCCGAGGTGCTTGAGCTTTTCGAGGTTGCAATGCTGTGGATGAAAAGTGAACTTTCAGCGGTCCGTTGGCTCTACAAGCCTGTGCCGCAAATATATTCACGTGTTCCTTCGCAAGAGGACTTATATGCTCTGTTTCGTGTGGGCGCTCAGTTGTCGGCTCGCTCGTTGTCGTCAGCTGTGAATAACGATGCACGTGTGGCATTTACGCAGTTGCGTAGACGCAAGATTGCAAAGGCTGCAAAAATGGACTTGACATATTCTCTTTGTGACGATTATTCCTCTTATTGGACAATACTTTCGGGTGTGCTTGCTTCGGCGCATGGCTGTCGTCCTGTACACTCTTTGGATGAAATGCAACTGCTTGCTTCGCGTTTCCCCGACAATATTAAGCTGTATGGTGCGTTTGCCGGCGGCAGAATGGTTGCCGGATGTATAGTGTATGAAACTCGCTACGTGGCTCACATTCAGTATATTGCTGCCTCTGATGAGGGCAAGGCTGCCGGCGCGCTTGACGGATTGTTCGATTATCTGTTCCGCGAGGTCTACTATAAGGTCGATTACGTGGACTTTGGCATATCTACCGAGGATGGCGGTCGTCTGCTTAACGAGGGGCTACTCTTTCAGAAAGAGGGTTTCGGTGCGCGTGGGGTGGTGTACGATATGTACGAAATAGTGCTGTAATCCCGTATCAGCCTTTTGAATTCCAGAATTTTATATATTGCTCGGCGACTGCCCGTTGGTTGTGGTGTTTTTTTACAAAGAGGAGGCTCTCCTCTTTCATGCGTTCGAGTTCGGCGCGTGACATAAGTACAAGTTGCTCAAGTTTCTTGTATACATCCTCTTCGTTGGGAAGCACATTTACCATGGGGCGCAACTCCTTCTCGTTCAATAATTCGTAGCACTCCTCCTCGGCACCGCCTACTACAATTTTGCCTTTGGCAAGGGCGAGCAGGGCGTTCATTCCCGGTGAGTATCCGTATAGCTGGTCTAACAATACATCGCTGCTGTCAATCAATCTTGAATACTCTTCGAAGGGTACATTTTCCACTCGCAACATTTCGCATTTTTCGGGATATTGCTCCTTGATGCGTGTGAGTGCGCGAAGCATTATGTCTGTGCCTTTGTATTCGCTGCGGCTCTTCTGTATGCCTATGAAGAATCTTATTTTGTCGTGGCTTTCGTTTTGTGGCACTGCAATGTTGTCTGTGTTTATTGGCATGGGGATGTAGGTCAACTTGTTGCCGTATCTCTCTTTGTAGGCAGTGTGATATTCGTACATTCCGGCAACTATTCCATCGCAGTCATCGGCTATTGTGTAGTTGAGCTGCTCCTTTGCGGTGCCGCCGCTCCAGTCTGCGATAAGTTCGCGCGTGCTGTTGTTCTCTATCAGTTTGTCGCCAATGTTAAAGTCGGAGTAGCGGAATGTTTTTCTGTCAGTGCCTGCCTTTACCCATAGGGCATCCATTCCAAAAGCACCCAAAAACAGCTTCTTGTTGTGGCGACGCAGATATTTGTAGAATGGCAGGATGCGTTCGGCTTTCAGTTCCAGGAACATCGGGTTTATAATCTGCACTACATCGTAGCCGCGCATTTTGGGCAATAGGCTAATTAATTTTACAAGGTATCTGATGCCTGCCAGAGGCTTCCCCTCGTGGCGTACCAGCGAAATGTCGCTTTTGTAACCTTTCCAAAAATCGCCATTGCTCAGCACGCAGACCTCGTGGCCTGCTTCGCGCAACCCTTCGGAGAGTCCCCAATGGAGGTTGCTGTATTCTCCTATGAGCAGTATTTTCATCTCTTTTGCGGTTTTTGCATTGGCAGCATCCGGCGCAATATCTTTATTCCGATGTTGCTGTTTGCCAGTATGCGGAAAACTGTGTATTTCAGCGAGTAATGCGCAGTCGGCAGTGGGTAAAGCCCCAGCGGTCGCAGCTCGGTGCGGCAGGTGTGTGATATCAGTCCGGCGCACTCGCCGTTGTAGAAAAGGTTTATCAGTGTGTCTACTGTCAGCATCGCCAGTTTGCGGTTTAGCGCTGCACGCTGTTGCAGTGTGCATACCTCCTGCTGTGCAAAGCGGAAATCAACAACCCGTTGCAACAATTTGAAAAGGTCGCTTATTCTCTGAATTTCGTGCAGCGAGTCGCGGTTGACGGTTATCGAATTTTCGCGTTGGTAGTAGTTGTATGCAATGTTGTTGCACAATATAAGTTTGTTGCCGTAGTGGTATATCTTGATGTTGAAATCCTCGTCTTCGTGCATCACATTTTCGGCAAACCGGATGTTGAATTTTGTGGCCAACTCTCTTTTGAATATATAAACGCAGGGGCTGCCGCTGAGGTTGTTGTGCGATACATATTCGGCGCCGGTGGCGTATGTGCGGTATTTGCGGCGTATGGCTGTTTTCTGCAACATCTGTTCGCTGCTGTTGCATACCCTGTAACCATGCTGAAGAATGTCGGGACGCAGGCTTTCCAGCAGTTCGGTGCAGTGGCTGAAAACTTCGGGGATTATTGAGTCATCAGCGTCGATGAACTGTATATACTCTCCCTCTGCTTCTTCGATTCCGCGGTTGCGTGCTGCGCCTGGGCCGCCGTGTCCAGCCTCTATCACTTTGATGTTTGTCTGCGGAAATGCTTGGCTTACCCACTGTGGGGGCGTGTCGGAGCCGTCATCCACTATCACTATTTCGTAGTCGGATGCAGGCATACTCAGTGTTGCAATGCTGTCGATGCATCGTTGCAGCAGTTCGCGTTGCAGGTTGTAATGGGGTATGACGAAAGATAGAAGCATGGCAGATGGTTCAGCATAGTTTCTTGTGCATCATTGCTATGAGCTTGCTGTGGAATTTTGCTCCGAAGAGCGAGAATGGGACGAATTTCAGTTTTCTTTTCAGCGGAATCTCCATTTTGAAGAGTGTTTTGAGGTCTATTTTTGCCCCCTCAAGCAGTTCGAAAGCTTTTTTTCGCTCCTCTTTGGTGCCGTCTGAGCATCGCATCAGGTCGGTGAGGTTGTCAAGGGTTGTCAGCAATATTTCGTTTGCTTCGGGCAGAAGGTTGTACTCCTTTTTCACCTTGTTGTAAAGCAGTGCTTTGTTCTTGTACAAGCAGTAGAGCGAGTGGAACGAGTAGTTGCGTGTGATGCTCTCCTGATGGGCGTAATAGTAGTACATTCCGCCATCGGAGTAGTAGACGTTGTCGCAGTTTTCGTACAATGCTGGGGTTACAAGCACATCCTCATAAATCTCGCCTTCGGGGTAACGTGTGAAGAAGAACATGTCTGCGCGGTATATTTTATTCCACGCATAGCAGTGTTCATACGCCTTGCGTTTGATGTAGTCGACAAAGATGTTGCGATTGCCCGACACTTTCTCGGCGTTGAAGCTCAGCATGTGACTTTGTGGTGACTCGTAGTTGATGTTAACGGGGTACTCCAGTATGTCAATGTCGGGGTTGGACTGCAGAATACGCATGTTGTAGTAGTATGTTCCCGATGCTACGGTGTCGTCGCCATCCACAAAGGTTATGTATTCGCCCTGTGCCACAGCCAGTCCTGCGTTGCGTGCCGATGATAGCCCTCCGTTCTTCTTGTGAATGACCTTTACCTTGTCGCACTCCTGCGCGTAGCGGTCGCAGATGGCGCCGCAGTTGTCGGGTGAGCCGTCGTCCACCAGAATTAGTTCAAAGTCGGTGTATGTCTGCATCAGTATGCTTTCGATGCAATTCTGAATGTGCCTGCGCACTTTGTATACGGGGACTATGATGCTTAGTTTCATTTTTTTTATGACGGCTACTGATTTTTGCAAAGATAATATTATTTGAGAGAAGTTCTATGAGAAGTTGTTCAAATTATAAATAAAATTAAAAAACAGCCGAGTCTGTTGGGATAATTTTATTAATTTTGCACTTTCTTTATTATAACTCAATAAAATATGACAACACTAAACACCCCTGCATCAAAAAGAAAAAATTGGATTGACTGGATGAAGTCTGTCGGTATGCTCGTTATTATATGGGGGCATGCTTTTCCTGCCGGACTTACATCTTTCATATACTCCTTCAATGTTCCTTTGTTCTTTATTATTTCGGGTTATCTGTTCAAAAAGGAAAATAGTGCAGCTGCTTTTTTTAAGAAGAATCTTTACACTCTTGTCATCCCGTATCTTCTCCTGTGTCTGATAAAGGATTTTTCTCACATAACAAAGTATTGGAACAATTTCGGAGAACTTATAAATTGCCCAATTGGCATACTTACGGGATTTCATACTTTTAACGATGCACCTGCCGCCAAGAATCTGTGGTTTGTGTATACGTTGTTCATTCTTAAGATAATATTCCAGTTTGTTGGCAAAAAGAATAGAAATATGATTCTTCTGCTTTTGGCAAGTCTTGGCGGTGCATATTTCATGAATCTTTATGGCTACAATCTTGCGTGGGCAGTCACCGATACGTTTGCAGCATTGCCATTCTTTATGTTCGGATATATTTTGTCTGACAGATACAGTGCATGCCTGGACAATTTTATATCTTCAATCAAGGCAAAAAATATCTTTTTGCCATTGTTGGGCTTTCTGTTGCCAATGCTCTTGCTGCTTTTCGTGTCGGAGTACAACGGCGAAGTGAGAATGTTTAAAGGATACTATGGATACAGCCTGTTGCTCTTTTTGGTGTTGGGACTGTTGGGCAGTATTGCCGTATTCTTCCTTTCAGTTGCGCTTGACAATGTGCGTTTCAAGTTTATACCTATAATTTCAATTGGTACAATGGTTATACTTGAGTTCCACCGCGATTTGTACCATCCGTTTGGAAAGATTGTTAAAGAGTATTCTACAGGAGTGGCGGATGAAGGTTTG
Source organism: uncultured Bacteroidaceae bacterium (assembly GCA_904502185.1). Taxonomy (GTDB): domain Bacteria; phylum Bacteroidota; class Bacteroidia; order Bacteroidales; family Bacteroidaceae; genus HGM04593. Next base: position 6,482 of record CAJGDX010000004.1, read on the forward strand.
TTGTCGCTGTTGTTTTCTGCTGTGGTGCTGTTGCTTTTTATACCTATTGTTATGATTCTCCAAAGATTCTTCCCGTTGATTCTTGGAAAGAGAAAAATTTAGGATATAACAATTGGCTTCGGCGAGTAGTCGCCGGCCTTGTGAGGAAAATGGTGAACCGGACGACATCAAGCCATACGGTTCACCATTTTTATCTTCTTCCGTTTGTGGATAAAATATGTTTCAAGCAATAGTGTGGTGTATCCGATATGTGTTAATTTCTCTATTTTCCGTCTTGTATATTCGTAAAACTTCTCTCTACATATTCCACTTTAGGACAAAAAGTTGTATCTTCGCATCTTTAAATGCAATACCCACAAGCAGCAATGGTTAAGGAAGAGAAAAACGACGAAAAACAGCAGAATGGCTACGAACGCGCCATAAAATATATGGGCGTCTTCGGTGGTACTCAGAGTTTTTCCATTCTTTTGGGTATGGTCAAGACCAAGTTTGCTGCCAAACTGTTGGGTGCTGCAGGTCTTGGAATGATTGCAATGTACAATCGTACGTTGCAGATGCTCAGCGACTTTACCAATCTCAGCCTCTCGTTCAGTGCTGTCCGGCAGATTGCCGAGGCTTACGAAGAGGGCGACAAAGAGAAACTTACACATTGGATAAAGGTGTTGCGCAGCTGGGCTTTTCTGACGGCGGTTGTGGGTGTACTCTTCTCGCTGTTGCTCTCGCCCTTCCTGGGCGATTTTGTCTTCGAGGGACACGACTATTACACTTCGCGTTTCTTCCTTCTGTCGCCGGTGGTGGGCTTCATGGCAATAACCGGAAGCGAACTTGCCATTCTCAAAGGGGTGCATCGCCTCTATAAAGTGGCAATGTACACGCTGTGGACGTCGGTGCTGGGACTGGTGATTTCAGTGCCGTTCTATTACTTTATGGGCGTGGCAGGTATTTTCCCCTCTATTTTTCTCACTTCGCTGTTGCAGATGGTGGTGTTGCTGTGCTACTCGACACCTCTCTACAAATATCGCATAGCTCCCTTCTCACGCAGGGTGCTGGGCGATGGAATCGATATGGTCAAGTTCGGCCTCGGGTATATTGTTGCTGCCATCATGGGCTCCGGCTCCATCTGGCTTGTGTGCAAGGCACTTATAGGCCTTGGCAACGACAGGGTGGTGGGTATATACTCAACCGGATATTTCCTTATGAACCTATTGCCGGGAATATTGTTTGCTGCCATCGACTCCGATTTTTATCCCCGTCTGTCGGCTACAAACAAGGATGTTGCAGTCACCAACCGTCTTGTGAACGAACAAGCCGAGGTGCAGCTGCTGATGCAGGCACCCCTGCTTATGGCATATTCGCTGGCATTACCGCTGCTGGTGCCGCTTTTCTACGACTATGAACTTGTTGCGGCTGTGCCTATGACCCAGCTGGCAATGTTCGGAATGTTGGTGCGTACCATGACCTACCCTATGTCCTATCTGCCTCTGTCGCGCGGCGATTCCAAAGTGTATATGATTCAGGAGGGTATATACGATGTCCTCTTCACGCTTTTTGTCATTGGCGGTTATCTCATTGGTGGATTACTGGGTGTGGGAGCTGCAATGGCTATTGCTTTTATTGCCGACTGGATAGTGGTGTATGCCATCACCGGATGTAAATACTCCTTCCGTTTCACTTCGGGCGTGTATATCTGCTTTGCGCTGCAAGCGGTAATATTTGTTGCGCAGATGGTGGCAATGTATTTCTACAAAGAGGGATGGCTCTACTGGGGCAGTGGTGCTGCCTGTGTTCTCCTCTCTTCGTTACTTTCTCTCTATTTGCTCTCCAAAAGAATGAGCTACGTTGGGCGTTTGTTGAACCGCATAAAGCGTATTCTGCGATGGTAAAAAGAGTCTCTGTCCTGGTTGCCGTACACAATAGCGCCGAGTGGTTGCCACGCTGTCTGGATTCACTCTGCACGCAGAGCTACGGGAATGTAGAGGTGGTATGCGTGGACGACGCCTCTACAGATGGCTCGCTCGCCTTTTTGCAGCAGTTTGCAGTAAAGTACGACAATCTGAAATTCTCTTCCCTTACGGTCAACAGCGGGCCTGCCATTGCACGTAACGAGGCTTTCCGTCTCTCCACAGGCGACTACATAATGATGGTCGACAGTGACGATTGGCTCTCGGCTGATGCTGTGGAACAGGCTGTGTCGGTACTCGATAGACACGACGACACGGGCTCGGTGCTTTTCCGAATGGTCTATCACGATGCAGTGACGGGTATCGAAGAGGATTTTCCCGATAAACGTACGGCTGATGTTCTTGATGGCGCCGAGGCTATGCGCCTGGCTCTCGACTGGGATATTCACGGACTTTATCTCGCACGCAGGGCGTTGTACGAGGCCTATCCGTTCGATACGGCAAGTTTCCTCTACAGCGACGACAATACTGCCCGTCGGCACTATCTGCACTCGGGCAAGGTGCGTTTCTGCGATGGAGTCTACTACTATCTTCAGCACAGGCAGAGCATGTTGCACAACCCCGGAATCCATTATGTTGACTGGCTTGAGGCTACGGCAAGCCTTAAACAGATGCTTGTCGACGAGAATCAGCCTTCTGAATATATCAACCACATAGAGCAGCGCCTGTGGCAGAATATTGTCGCCGTCAGCGGATATTACTGGCGATACGGCCATACGCTGACTGCCGCCGAGCGTGCGTCGGTGCTGCTTCGCATCAGAAAACATCATGCGGCAGCAGAACCTGGCCGCTTGCCTCTGTCGCTCAAATGCAAGTTCGGATTTATTCCGTTCAAGTGCTGTTTTTCGCTTTTTATGGCGCAGGCACGTCTCTATTTCTTCCTTCGTAAAGCAATAAAGGGTGTATGAACAGAATAGCAGGAATATTTATATCGCTGATTGTTGCGCTGTTTGTCGCTCTTCCCGTTAAGGCCGATGATGCGGAATTCGGATTGCCTTTTGACTTTCCGGTTCTCTTCAGTGGCAATTTTGCTGAACTGCGTTCCAATCACTTTCATGGAGGAGTCGATTTTAAGACGCAAGGTGCTATTGGCAAGCCCATTCATGCTCCGGCCGATGGTTATATCTCGCGCGTGACTGTTGCTCCAGGTGGATACGGCAATGCACTCTACGTCACCCACTACAATGGCTATACAACCGTCTACGGACATCTTGAAAAATTCACATCCGAAATAGAAACATTGGTGCGCGAACGTCAGTATCGAGACGAAACATTTGCAGTGGACCTCTCTTTCGCGCAGGATAAATTCCCTGTGAAGCGTGGCGAAATAATTGCTCTCAGCGGAAACACCGGATATTCGTTTGGCCCTCATCTCCACTTCGAGGTGCGCGAAACGGAGAGCAACGAACTTGTAAACCCTCTGCGTTTCTACAAAAAACATGTCAAGGATACAAAACCGCCCAAGGCACTTGCCCTGTCGCTGCATCCTCGACCCGGCAAGGGTGTTGTCGAGGGCTTGCCCCGAAAGGCTGTCCGCCGTGTAGTAGACGGGCGGGTGAAAGACACTCTCAGAGTGTGGGGCGAGGTTGGCTTTGGAATAAAGGCCCTCGACTACATGGACAATACTTCGAACAACTATGGCGTTTATCGCATAGAACTTAATGTGGACGGTGAGCAACTCTTCTCCTGCACCATGGACAGAGTGGCTTTTACCGAAAATCGCCTGATAAATGCATGGGTCGACTACGAAGCCTATTATCTTAGTGGCGAGTGGTTCATGCGTTCCCATCTGCTCGAGAACAACCCCCTGCGTCTGCTCTCCGCCGACAACAATCGCGGATGGCTGTGCGTCAATGAACAGCGTCTGTACAATGTAGAATACATACTTGCCGATATGCACGGCAACAGCACCCGCTACAGGTTTTTCGTCAAGGGCGATTCCTGTGCGGTGCCTCCGTTGAATTCTGCCGGGTCGCAATATCTCCGCTGGGATACAGACAACGAATTGCGTGACCTTGGAATGAGGTTGCGTATACCCAAAAGCACACTCTTCGACGATGCCACATTGCGTGTGGAACGTACCGAAAAACCCGGTGCACTCTCGGACAGATACAACCTGAACGGTACAACGCAGCCACTCTGGAGCGGTTGCGAACTTCTCATTCGCCTGAAAAGAACACCTGCCGAGGGTGTGGGTAAATGTTACATCAGATGTGTGCGTGGCAAGGGCGGATATGGAGTAGGCGGTACGCTGAAAGATGGCTGGATGGCGGCAGAGGTAACCTCGCTCGGCTGCTACGAGATTGCGCTTGATACGGTGCCACCGGTTGTTAAGCCCGTAAACGAAAAGCAGTGGAAGCGCAGCGGTTGCCTTACGTTCCACATTGGCGATGGCGAAACGGGTGTGAAAAGCTATAAAGGTTATATCGACGGCGAATTCAAGCTCTTCAAATTCAGTTCTAAAAATGCCCGTCTTACCTGCAATCTCGGCTCCGAGGGTGTTTCGCGCGGACGTCACAGCTTGCGCCTTGTCGTCACCGACCGTGCAGGAAATGAAACAGTAACAGAGAAAATATTTACATATTAATACACTACCATGAAAAGAATCTTTTTAACCATGTTGAGTGCCCTGCTGTTTGTATCAGCGGCAGAGGCCTGCACCAACTTCCTTGTCGGCAAAAAAGCATCGGCCGACGGTTCAGTCTTTATCACTTACAGTTGCGACAGCTACGGAATGAACGGATTTCTCTATCACTTCCCTGCGGCGGTACATCCCGAAGGCACCATGCGCGACCTTTACGACTGGGAGGAGCAGCGTTACCTCGGAACAATCCCCGAAGCGCGTCAGACCTATAATGTCATTGGCAACATCAACGAACACCAGGTGGCTATTGCCGAAACAACTTTCGGCGGACGCGAAGAGCTTGTAGACACCACCGGAATGATGGACTACGGCAGCTTGATGCACGTTGCCCTGCAGCGTTCAAAGACAGCTCGCGAGGCTATCAACATCATCACCACTCTTTGTAATGAGTATGGCTATTGCAGCACCGGCGAGAGCTTCTCTATTGCTGACCCCGACGAGGCATGGATTCTCGAGGTCATCGGCAAAGGCTCATACGAGAAGGGTATTGTGTGGGTGGCTGTACGCATCCCCGACGACTGCATCTCGGCACACGCCAACCAGTCACGCATACACAAGTTCGATATGAAGGACAAAGAGAATGTGATGTATGCCAAGGATGTAGTGTCGTTCGCACGCAAAAGAGGCTACTTCAGCGGCAAGGACGAAGATTTTAACTTTGCAGCAGCATACTGTCCCTTTGACTTCGGCGGCCTTCGCTACTGCGACGCGCGCGTATGGAGCTACTTCAATATGTTCGGCAGCGAGGATATGAATAAATATCTCGACTGGGCAAAGGGCGACGCAACAGCCGAGGCTATCCCCCTCTATATGAAGCCCAAGAAGCCCCTGTCGCTGCAGGATGTTATGAACGGCATGCGCGACCATTACGAAGGCACACCCTTCGATCTCTCTGGCGAGATTGCAGGAGGAATGTTTGACATGCCCTATCGCCTTGCGCCCCTCAGTTTCGAGGTTGACGGAGTGAAATACTTCAACGAACGCCCCATTTCAACCTTCCAGTCGGCCTTTGTGTTTGTGGCACAGATGCGCCGCTCACTGCCTAACCCCGTGGGTGGTGTGCTGTGGTTCGGCTGCGACGATGCTGACATGATGATATACACCCCCGTATATTGCTGTACCGACCGCGTGCCCGACTGCTACGCCGAGGAGTATGCCGACCCCGTGACATTCTCATGGAAATCGTCGTACTGGGTGTTCAACTGGGTGGCAAATATGGTATATCCCAAATACTCATTGGTGATAGATGATATGCGCCGCGTACAGAGAGGTTTCGAAAACCGTACCATCGAAGAGGTTAAGGAGGTAGAGGCCGAGGCGGTAAGAAGCATGAAAGGCTCACCTGTATATGCTAAGCGTATGCTCACCGACTACAGCTGCAGAAAGGGCGAAGAGGCTCTTTCCGAATGGAAAAAGTTTGCCGAGTATATGATAGTGAAATACAACGACTTTGTCATAAAACCCGAAAAGGATGGCAAGTTCGAACGTACTCCCTCGGGCGTGGGTGCCAATGTTAAGCGCATGGGCTATCCCAAGGCATATTTGAAGGAATATGTAAAACAGACTGGCGATAAATATGTTATTCCTGCAAAGAAGTAAAAAAAAAATAGTACATTTGCAGTTGAATAATAAGCATAAAACCAAATAACATATTATGGATAACGAATTGATTAAAATGGTGACAGCCAAAGCAAACGAGTGGCTTTCACCTGCATACGACGAAGAAACACGCAAAGAGGTTCAGGCATTGCTCGACAATGAGGACAAGAACCCCCTTATCGATGCCTTCTACAAAGAACTTGAATTCGGTACCGGTGGCTTGCGCGGTATAATGGGCGCAGGTAGCAACCGTATGAATATCTACACAGTAGGTAAGGCTACACAGGGCCTTGCAAACTACCTTAACCTCTGTTTCAAAGATAAAGAGCAGATTTCAGTGGTCGTAGGTCACGACTGCCGTAACAACAGCCGTCTGTTCGCTGAAATCTCAGCAAATATCTTCTCGGCAAACGGCATCAAGGTATATCTTTTTGAAGACCTTCGTCCCACACCCGAAATCTCATTTGCAATCCGTCACCTAGGCTGCCAGAGCGGTGTGAATATCACAGCCAGCCACAACCCCAAGGAGTACAACGGTTACAAAGCCTACTGGGATGATGGTGCACAGATGCTTGCTCCCCACGATGTAAATACTATCAAGCATGTAGAGAGCGTTAAGGTTGAGGATATCAAGTTCCAGGGCAACCCCGAACTCATCGAGGTAATCGGCGAGGACGTTGATAATGTATTCCTCGACAAAATCCAGTCACTTATCATTGCCCCCGATGTAATCGAGCGTCAGAAAGATCTTAAGATTGTCTACACCCCCATTCACGGTTGCGGCCGAACACTCATCCCCAATTCACTCAAGCGCTGGGGCTTCGAGAATGTATATTGTGTAGAGGAGCAGATGGTAAAGGATGGTAACTTCCCCACGGTAATCTCTCCCAACCCCGAGAACCCCGAGGCTCTTACACTCGCATTGAAACTTGCACGCGAAAAAGACGCAGACATCGTTATGGCATCGGATCCCGACGCCGACCGTTTGGGTATTGCATGTAAGGATGACAAGGGCGAATGGGTGCTTATCAACGGTAACCAGACATGTATGATATTCCTCTACTACATCATCACACAGTACACCAAGCTGGGCAAGATGACCGGCAAGGAGTTTGTTGTGAAGACCATTGTAACAACAGAGGTTATCAAGACTATCGCCGAGAAGAACAACCTGAAGATGTACGACTGCTACACAGGCTTCAAGTGGATTGCCAAGGTTATCCGCGACAACGAGGGCATCATGAAGTACATCGGTGGTGGCGAAGAGAGCTTCGGCTTCCTTGCTGAGGACTTCTGCCGCGATAAGGATGCAGTTTCAGCATGTAGCCTCATCTGCGAGGTGGCAGCCTGGGCAAAGGACAACGGCAAGACACTCTATGAAATGTTGCTCGACATCTATATGGAGTATGGTTTCTCTAAAGAGATAACAGTGAATGTTGTTAAACCCGGAAAGAGCGGTGCAGACGAGATTCGTCAGATGATGGAGAACTTCCGTGCTAATCCTCTCAAGACAATGGCAGGCGAGCCTGTTGTTGCATACAAGGATTTCAAGGCTCTCAAGCAGATTGACGAGAATGGTAATGTTACCGATATTGACATGCCCGAACCTTCAAATGTGCTTCAGTATTTCACAGCATCGGGTCACAAGGTATCTGTTCGTCCTTCGGGAACAGAGCCTAAGATTAAGTTCTACATGGAGGCTAAGGGTAAGCTTGCCGACCGTGGCGAATATGCTGCTGCATTGGCTGAGGCTGACAAGATTATCGAGGCTATGAAAGAGTCTATGGGAATCTAAGATCCTGCTTAAATAATTATATGCATCGCCGCGACTGCACTGTCGCGGCGATGTTTTTTATGGGGTGATTGGATTGCTGGTTGATTCTGTTGAACGAGGGAGAGATTCTCTGATATTAAACGGTATATAAATATTACATCCCGTCGGTAAAGACCGACGGGATGTAATATTTAATCAGTGCTGTTTCTCGTGTGCGTGGAAAGATGGAGCTATTTCATTTCTGATTCCTCTTTCATGTCAATCTCCTTACCTTCCGAATCGTAGAAACGATATTCGAGAAAAGCGAGGCTCTGGTCGGGAATGACGCGCAATCCGAATCCATATTTAACTTGCCACTTGCGATAGAGGGAAATCATTCCCTTATCCTTTATATATGCAGCAACGTATGGATGTACGTGAAGCTTGAATTTCTTTGTTCCTATTACGTTGACCAGTGTGTCTATTTTACTCTCAAGCGTTTCGGTGAACAGTACCGATGAGCGTACTTTGCCTTTTCCGAAACAGGTGGGACATACCTCCTCGACCGGCATGTTTATCGCAGGACGAACCCTCTGTCGGGTTATCTGCATAAGACCAAACTTGCTCAATGGCAGTATGTTGTGTTTGGCACGGTCGTTCTCCATGTTCTGCACCATGCGCTCGTAGAGTGTCTGGCGGTTTTCGGACTTGTCCATGTCTATGAAGTCGACGACTATTATGCCGCCCATGTCTCGCAGACGCAGTTGTCGGGCAAGCTCGTCGGCTGCTCCCAGGTTTACTTCCAGCGCATTTTCTTCTTGGGTGTGCGCGTTGTTGCGTGTGCGGTTACCGCTGTTTACATCTACTACGTGCAGTGCTTCGGTATGCTCAATTACCAAATATGCTCCTCCTTTGTATGAAACAATTTTTCCAAACGACGATTTTATCTGCTTGGTGATGCCGAAATTATCGAAAATAGGCAGTTCACCATTGTAGAGCTTTACAATGTTCTTGCGCTCGGGAGCAATGAATGATACGTAGTCGAGAATTTCGTTGTAGGTACTCTCGTCGTTCACGTATATGCTTTCGTATGAGGGGTTGAAGAGGTCGCGCAGCAGTGCTGTCGTGCGATTCGATTCTTCGTGTACCACGGTAGGTGGCTTTGTTGCTTTTTGGGTCTTGCCGACCATTGCTTCCCATGCTGCTGTCAGTGAGCGCAGTTCGTTGTCCAGTTCCGCTACTCGTTTGCCTTCGGCAACGGTGCGTACTATTATGCCGAAATTTTTCGGCTTGATGCTTTGGAGCAGCTGTTTCAGTCGGGTACGTTCTTCGGGAGATTTTATTTTTGACGATACGGATACTTTGTCTTCAAAGGGTATCAGTATCAGGTAACGTCCTGCAAACGAGAGTTCGCCTGTCAGGCGCGGGCCTTTAGTGCTTATAGGCTCTTTGGTTATCTGTACGAGTATCTCCTGTCCTGTCTCCAATGCATCAGCGATGTTTCCTTCCTTGTTCTTCTCGGGCATTATTGATGCCTTGGATATGGGGAAGGTCTTTTTTCTGTCGCTTGTAATCTGTTTCAGATATTTCTGAATGGAGTAAAATTGTGAACCTAAGTCAAGATAGTGAAGAAATGCCTCTTTCCCTGAACCCACATCTACAAAGCAGGCGTTCAACCCGGGCATTATCTTTTTGACGCGTCCCAGGTAAATGTTACCTACCGAATACGATACGTCCTTCTCCTCTTTGTGGAACTCCATCAACAGTTTGTCTTCTGTTATAGCAATGGATACTTCCTGGGGCTGAACGTTTATTACGAGTTCACTTGTCACTATTTGTAATTTATTTAGGTTGTTGGCGGCTCTTTGGAGTGAAGGTGAGTCGCGTTGCCTTCGTCTTGTGTCTATAAGGGCTTTTGCAGCCTCTTATATGTGCAGGGCTTTTAACAGGGTTCTTAAGGCTTTGCCGCAGTTGTTTGGAATCTGTTGTTCCTTAAAACAAAGAACAAACTTGAAAAGGTCTTTTTATGTTCGCTCTTACAAGTCTGTTCTTTGTGTTTGTCAGGCAATTACTTCTTGCTCTTGTGTCTGTTCTTTCTCAATCTTTTTTTACGCTTGTGCGTAGACATCTTATGTCTTTTTTTCTTCTTTCCGCTAGGCATAGTTTAATTAATTGTTTTATGAATACTTATGTTATTTGTTTTTTACTTCCTGGATAAATGTTTTTGCAGGTTTGAAAGCGGGTATGTTGTGCGCGGGTATGATGAGAGTTGTCTCCTTGTGGATGTCGCGTGCTGTCTTCTCTGCTCTCTCCTTGATGATGAAGCTACCGAATCCGCGGAGGTAAACAGGCTCCTGGTTAACAAGAGACTCCTTAACAACTTCCATGAATGTTTCAACTGTAGAGAGTACAACCGCTTTCTCAATACCGGTCTTTTTTGCTATTTCATTTACAACTTCTGCTTTTGTCATTGTTTCTGTATTTTAAGTGATACTAAAAATTCGTTTTCATTTCGGCTTGCAAATATATTGCTTTTTTTGTTTTTGCAGAAATTTTTTGTAAAAAAACGGTAGATATTTTTCCAAATAGTTGTTTTTTCTCGCTTGTGACGGTCGCAGCTTATGTTTCTCGGCTGTAAAGTGGCTTTTCTGGCCATGTTTTCTGCATGTTTGCAGATGGGAACAATGAAATGGACATCGGCAGTTGTTTGCATAATTAAGTCTGATGGCTTTTGAAAATTGATTTTTCTGTTGAACTATTGTTTTTTATAGTATATATTCCTTTTTTATTTGTATTTTTGCACAGAATTGTAAAAATAATAGGATAATCTCTATAGATATGTCTGTAAACAAGGTAATTTTGATAGGAAATGTGGGCAAGGACCCTGAGGTGCGTCATCTTGACCGCAATATGGCGGTGGCTAACATTGCGCTTGCTACTACCGAACGTGGTTATACCCTGCAGAATGGTACACAGGTTCCCGAACGCACCGAGTGGCACAATGTGGTCTTGTGGGGCGGATTGGCTGATGTTGCCGAAAAGTATGTGCGCAAGGGCGACAAACTTTATATTGAAGGCAAAATCAGAACCACTACCTACGAAGACCAGACAGGTATTCGCAGATACCGCACTGAGATTCTTGCCGAAAATATGGAGATGCTCTCCTATCGTTCGGCGAACAATAATCCTGTGCAGGGTGGTACAAAATAGTTTTTAATCATTTTCTTTATAGATGGATATATTCGCTGCTCTGCAGCCTCTTGCTTTTATCTCGGGTATTACGCTGACTGCACCCGGTGTCGATGCTGTGGTGGCATTGATGCTGGCAGGAATGTTATTGCTGGCATCAGCTTTCGTGTCGGGGTCGGAAATAGCTCTTTTCTCCCTCTCTGCTACCGACCTCGAAGAGATGGACGAGGAGAAGAACTCCTCGGATAAAAAGATTATGACTATGCTCACGCAACCCGATAAATTGTTGGCGACAATATTGATTACCAATGATTTTGTGAATGTGGCGATAGTCATGCTTCTGAACTTCTTCTTCTTGCAGGTGCTTGACTTCTCGGCAGCTCCCGAATGGGTGGAGTTCCTGTTGCTGACGGTAGTGCTGTCGTTTCTGCTGTTGCTCTTTGGCGAGGTGATGCCCAAAATCTATTCCAAGAACAATGTGCGCAGTTTTGCGCGCTTCGTTTCGCATGGACTCTATTTTCTTTATAATGTGCTGACTCCATTCTCGCGTCTGCTTGTGAAATGTACAGCTTTTACCGACCGTCTGGTTTCCAAAAAGAACTATTCGTTGTCGGTAGACGAACTTGAGCAGGCACTGGAACTTACCGATAAAAAGGAGATTGGCGAGCAGCAGAAGATGTTGCAGGGTATCATTCGTTTCGGCGACGAGACAGTAAAGGAGATTATGACCTCTCGCATGGATGTGGTGATGCTCGATATTCATGCCTCTTACGACGAGGTGTTGCGTTGCGCCGCTGAAAATGCCTATTCGCGTATTCCCGTCTATTCGCGCAAGCAGGACGATATTCGCGGAGTATTGTATATAAAGGATTTGTTGCCCTATCTGAACCGTGGCGAATCCTTTAAGTGGCAGACACTTATACGTCAGCCCTATTTCGTTCCTCAGACAAAGAAAATTGATGACCTGCTGTGCGATTTTCAGGCGGTGCGTGTGCATATGGCTATCGTTGTCGACGAGTTTGGCGGTGTTTCGGGCATTGTTACTCTCGAGGATATTATCGAGGAGATTGTGGGCGAAATTAACGACGAATTTGACGAAACAGACCTCCCTTACGAGCGCATCGACGAACAAACGGTTGTCTTTGATGGCAAGGTGCTGCTCGCTGACTTCTACAAGATTATGAATCTCGATGCAGATGACTTTGAAGAAGTTGCAGGTGAGGCAGATACGCTTGCCGGACTGCTGCTCGAAATCAAGGGGGAGTTCCCGCAACTGCACGAGGTGTTGCAGTGCAATGGCATCAATTTCGAAGTAATGCAGCGTAGCATGAACCGTATTGCCAAGATTAAAGTGGTTTGTCCCACAGGTTGTGCCGAAAATGTCTAAGTTATTATTCTATGCGTTTGTGTCATCATTTTGTAAATGAGGAGCTTGAATACGCTGTATGTGAGTTTGGCAATGATTTTGCCGAACTCTCTTTGCATTGTGCGGATGCCTCACTTGTGGAATATGCTCTGACGCATTTTAAGAGCGAGAGCCGTCGTTGCGAATGGCTTGCGTCGCGTCTGTTGGTAAAAGAGTTGCGTGGCGATTCGGCAAAGGTTATCTATGCTCCGGATGGTAAACCCCTGCTTGCCGATGCTTCTGAATATATAAGTATTTCACACACCGATGGTTATGTTGCGGTGGCTTTTCGTAAACACAGAGATGTGGGTGTAGATATTGAGCGTCGTGGAGCAAAGGTCCTGAAGCTACGCAAACGCTTTATGAATGTTGCCGAAGAGGATGCTCTCGACAAAGCCGATGAGCAGACATCGCTGCTGTTGCATTGGTCGGCAAAAGAGGCATTCTACAAAATAATTGGCAACCGCGGAGGCTCATTCTCCGATAGTTTCCTTATCTCGCCGTTCCGACTCTCAGATGCTGGATTATTTTATATATCGTATATGGTGCAAGGTGCTGAAATTAAAAGGAGTGAAGTCTCGTATATCGTTGCCTCTTCCTATGTGTTGACTATTTCTCTGGCTTAAGATTCTATCCCGTATCTTCCCCAATATCCAATGCTGTATGGTCGCAGTATTGTTGAACTTAGTTTTTTATAAATAGTCGAACTTATTTATTATTAAAAAATATTTTTATCAGCAGTCATCGCAATGGCGCTGGTATCATTGCGATGACTGCATGGAATTCAGACGGGATATTTTTTCAATATCGTAGGCACAGGACTTGGTACTGTCGGCACCGAGGTCGATTCGCGCAGATATTATACCGAGGCAGGTGCTTAGATATTATAATCAAAAAGGAACTGTTTATGGTACCGGGTCGTATCCCGAACCACCCCACGGGTGGCACCTCAGTATGCGGCGTATTGCGAGATAAAGCCCTTTGAATACCCCATGTTTGCGCAGGGCCTCTATTGCATACTGCGAGCAGGTGGGTGTGAAACGGCACGATGGGGGAGTGAAGCGCGAAATGCACTGCTGATATATTTTTATTGGCAGTATCAGCAGCTCTGCTACGATGTTTTTCATTTTTCGCTCTCCTTTTTTATAATTGCCTGAAGCAGCTTGTTCATGCGTGCTTGCAGGTGTGAATATGTATGGTGCTGTTTATCGAGGTAGAGAATGGCTATTGCCATGCGTACGCCTTTTTTGTTGAGCGACTCAATAAAGCCATGCTTGTTCAGACGATAGGCTTCGCGCAGACGGCGTTTCACCAGGTTGCGGTCGACAGCGTGACGGAAACGTTTCTTTGGTACTGAGAACAAAACCGATGCAGTCGGTTCGCTCTCCTCAGGCTCCAATGTCAGATATACGGCACGCAAGGGGAAGGCCGCAACGGAGTCTCCCTCGCTGTATAGCCTTTCTATTGTCGTTTTTCGGCATAGACGTTCGGCTTTACTGAATCTGTACTCTCTCTTCTCTGTCACTGTGTTTCTGTTTATGATGATTCTCTTTAATAAGAAAGCTACCCTATTAATTGTGTGATAAACAGGGTAGCTCTTACTATGTTTTTTCGAATTTATTTCTTTGCCTTGGAAAGGAACTGGTCAAGTGCTGCTGTCATTGACGCTGCCTCCACTGTGGGTGCCTCAAGATCGAGACGAAGCCCAGCGTTGCGTATTGCGTCTGCTGTAACCTTACCGAAGCAGGCAATGAGTTTTTCGCCCTGCTCGAAGTTGGGTACATTCTTCAGCAGCGACTCGATGCCGTAAGGGCTGAAGAATATCAACATATCGTAGGGAGCGATGAAATCAGGCTCAAAGTCGTTGCTCACTGTGCGATACATCTCAGCGTGTGAGTGCTCAATGCCGTTAGAGTCGAAGATGCTGCACAGCTCATCGTTGTGAACGTTTGATGTAGGAACGAAGAAACGCTCGTTCTTGTGTTTTACGAACAAGGGAACGAGGTCCTGAATGTGACCGTTGCCATAGAATACCTTTCTTTTACGATACTGCACATATTTCTGTATATAGAGTGAAATAGTCTCTGACAGACAGAAATATTTCATGTCATCCGGTATTGTAACACGAAGTTCCTTACAGAGTGTAAAGAAATAATCAATAGCATGACGTGACAAAAATACAATGGCAGTGTGCCCGGGTATTGATACTTTCTGCTGACGGAATTCTTTTGCTGTCAAACCTTCGACCTTAATGAACGAGCGGAAGTCTATCTCTACTTTGTGCTTCTCCGCAATGTCGAAATAGGGTGACTTTTCTGTTGCCGGTCTTGGTTGTGATACCAAAATCTTATTTACTTTCAATGTCCTAAAAATTTATCGTTAAAAATATGTTTAATTCTTTAACGGCTTTAATTAGTGCTGCCGTAGGTAAAATTTCAAGCGTGCAAAGGTACAAAATAATATCTATAAAACCGGCTTTTTGATTAAAAATGATTTTTTTACACCTGCTTATTAACATTAATAAACAAATTATAGCTGTTACTGCAAGGTATATGTCGCAGATTGCTTGTGGCACCCGTGGTACTATCAACAGGGTGGTAGCAAGGGGGAGAAGCATGAACCCCATTAATTGCAATGTAAAGAAATATGAATCTGTCCAGTCGCGTTGTTGCTGAGGTGTAAACAGTGTCAGGTTTACAATGTCGTATATCAGTCGCTTGATTAATATTGTTGCTGCGAAAAATGTAAGATATATCCCGACGAAAATATGTGGCTTTCTGGGGTACAGTTCTCCGCATGCGTATCCTGCATATGCGAATGTTATAATCGACAACAGCAGCACGGTGTGCGAATATAGAATGAAGTTGCAGAAACGGTTTATATGTGTCTGGCTGTTGTAAGGCTTTGAGTTTCTGCTGTAGTAGAACAGACTTTTTATGCGTTGCAGTATACTGTTGCCGTTGAGAACGAATACGTATGCTATTCCCAGAATATTTATAATGAACAGCAGTAACAGCAGATTGTCGTTTCCGAAAAAGTAGGGAATAGGGTCTCCTATCATAGTGCTGCGTATTTTCTTATTGAGGCATCCCAGACCGGGGTGTTGTCTATAATGTCGAGCGCCTCTTCGGGGGTAGAGGCAACGCTCCATATTTTGCTGTGAATTTCGCCCATGAAGTTTGTTTCTACTGCGCGTTCCAGCTGCTCGATGAGTGGAGTATAGTAGCCACCGGTGTTCAATATTATAATAGGGTTCAGGTAAAGCCCCAATTGCTTCCAGGTGATAATCTCCATCAGCTCTTCCATGGTGCCGCATCCGCCGGGGAGCGCAATGACTGCATCGGCAAGGTCGGCCATCATCTTTTTGCGTTCGTGCATGTCTGCTGTGATGCGCAATTCGCTAAGTCCCGTATGCTGCCATCCGCAATCTACCATGAAACGCGGTATTACTCCTATTGCTTTTCCGCCATTCTCTAGTGCGCCATCCTCCACTGCACACATCAATCCTTGACAGCCGCCACCGGTGACGAGTGTCATTCCTTTTTGGGCTATAAGCGAACCGAGTCGGGTGGCAGCCTCAAAATAGAGGCTGTCCACCCGACTGCTCGATGCGCAATATACACAGATTGTCTTTGCCATTAATGGTGCGTACAATCTGTTAGTAGCGATATATATCAGATTTGTAGGGACCGTCGATGTCTACACCGATGTATGCTGCCTGTTTGGGCGTGAGCTTTGTCAGGTGTACGTTCAGGCGGCCAAGGTGCAGACGTGCTACCTCTTCGTCAAGGTGCTTGGGCAAGCAGTATACGCCAACTTCGTATTTCTTGGTGAAGAGTTCAATCTGTGCCAGTGTCTGGTTGGTGAATGAGTTACTCATTACGAATGAAGAGTGGCCTGTAGCGCAACCGAGGTTCACCAGACGTCCGTCGGCAAGCAGAATGATACTGTGGCCGTCGGGGAAGTAGTAGCGGTCTACCTGGGGTTTGATGTTTACGCAACGGATGCCTTCGTATTTTTTAAGTGCATCCACCTGAATCTCGTTGTCGAAGTGGCCGATGTTGCAGACAATAGCCTGGTCGGGCATCTGCTCCATGTGGTCGATGCGAATGATGTCTACGTTACCTGTGGTAGTAACAAAGATGTTGGCAATTTTGCATGCCTCTTCCATAGTTACCACTTCGAAGCCCTCCATTGCTGCCTGAAGTGCGCAGATGGGGTCGATTTCTGTTACAAGTACGCGGGCGCCGAACGAGCGCATGCTGTGTGCGCAACCCTTACCTACATCGCCGTAACCTGCAACGACTACAACTTTACCTGCAATCATGATGTCTGTTGCACGTTTGATGCCGTCGGCGAGCGATTCGCGGCAACCGTAGAGGTTGTCGAACTTGCTCTTTGTCACAGAGTCGTTTACATTGAAGGCGGGGAAGAGCAGCTCCTTGTTCTCCATCATCTGGTAGAGACGGTGTACACCGGTGGTTGTCTCCTCAGATACACCCTGTACATCCTTAGCTATGCGGTGCCACATACCGTTGTCGGCAGCAAGCACTTCGGCAAGCAGTTTCTTCAACTCAACCTCGTCCTCGGCAGCGCCCTCGTAGTTAAGGACAGATGTGTCGCCATTCTCGGCTGCGTAGCCCAGATGTATCATCAGTGTCGCGTCACCGCCATCGTCCACAATCATGTTGGGGCCAAGGCCGTTGCCAAAGTTCATTGCCTGCAGTGTGCACCACCAATAGTCGGCAAGGTTTTCGCCTTTCCAAGCAAATACGGGTATTCCGGCTTGTGCAATGGCTGCTGCTGCGTGGTCTTGTGTAGAGTATATGTTGCAAGATACCCAACGTATCTCAGCACCAAGCTCGGCAAGGGTTTCAATAAGTACGGCTGTCTGTATTGTCATGTGCAGAGAGCCCATGATGCGTGCGCCTTTCAAGGGCTTCTCCTTACCGTACTTTTCGCGCAGTGCCATGAGGCCGGGCATTTCGTGCTGCGCCATCTCTATCTCTTTACGACCAAAATCGGCGAGGCTGATGTCGGCGATTTTATAAGGTTCCGAAGTGAAAAGTTCTCTTGTCATATTTGTTTTATTGAAGTTTTGTCACCTGTTGAATATAGCATGCAAAATTACGAAAAAAATAGCATACTATGAAGAAATGAAGTGTGAATTAAATCAGCGGCTTAAGAACAGTATAAAGTATACAATCTAATTCCTTTAATTGTATTCTTTTAGCCATCCTATATACAATGAATGTGACCCCAAAGTCCTATCTTTAGACAAAACATCCTCGTTGGAATGTATACTAACGAGGATGTTTGCTTTGTGTTTGTTGCTTTTGAGTAAGCCTCATTCATAAACAATCAAATATATTTGAAGAAGAGATATGCGCCCAAAATAAAAATAGCTAATCCAATTACAACACTCCAAAATATTGAGCATGTGTAACTATAGGAATAAATACCTGCTGAAACTACTACGCCTAGTAGACTGACTCCAATCCAAGCTACCATTTCTTTCGTGGTCTTCGAACAAGCTTTTCCCATAAATAAGAAAAATAAAACCCAACTTGGAACCAAGAATATCTCTAAGCCATTCCAGAATGATTTGGTTTCTATGCCATATGCAATGCCACACACTAACATTATAAAAGGAGATATAATCGCAATTGCGCTGCAAAATGTATTAAAACTATCATTTTTCTTTTCTTTTTTTGCGCGGTTTAGCGTTTTTTTTCGGTTATCGCTTAATGGTTTATTGTTAGAGAACTGTGGTTCTGTATGTTCGGTTTTATAACTTTGATCATTCGAAGAGCCTTTAAGTGCCTCAATAACTTTTCTACGATATTCTTCTTCTTTTTCTTTCAGTTTTTGCTGGTATTCACTCTCTAATTTGTCGCGAAAACTTTTCTCAGCATTCTCCTTTTCCTGGCGTATCATTTCGTCAGAACGATACTCTCGCCCTAAGAGTTGGCACAAATCTTCCATTAGAATGGTGTCTATCGGGTGCTCTTCTAAGGTGCGTATGTTTATATCTGCAAAAGTAAATCGTAACGATGATGGGAGTTTTGAATTGTCAATAACATATGGTAAAAGTGTACCAGAGGGCTTTTCGTTGAAGGCAAAAGTTATTTCCTTGTTGGTAAACTTTGATGTGTAACTATTTTTGCTGGCAAGAAATAGAACAATTTGACTTTCCAGTATGGCTGATGCCAATATTTCAGGAAACTCCTTGCCGCCACCAATACCCTTTCTGTCTATAAAGAATGAAATCCCCTGTTTTTGTAGTGCTAAACATATTTTGTCGGCAATTTCCTTGTCTATTCTACTATAACTTATAAAAATATCATACTTATAATCAGAATTTCCCATATAAAGAATATTTGTTATTTATGCAAATATATGTGTTTTATAATCATTTAAAAACCGGAACTAAATAATTTTTTTAGGCGTAGCGAAAAAAAGTGTCTTTATGTACCCCAATTTTCGCGGTCGAGATTGCGGTAGCCTATTGCCTCGGCAATGTGGTGGCTCTGGATATTCTCGCTTGCCTCAAGGTCGGCAATGGTGCGGGCAACCTTCACAATGATATTTTGATTAATGTTTACCTTTTTTTATGTTATGCTGAGGATAAATTAATCATTCACTACCTTACCATTGATTTCTTTCATCATTTTTGAAACATATCCTTTATGAGCATACAACTGTTTAAAACGATGTACGTTGTTGGGTACTATCTGTACCACACCATTCTCCGCTTCATGTATGACAAGGTCGAGCTTGCCTATTATGAGCTTTGCCTGCTCTTTGGTTATGCCATATTTTTCGACTAATGCGTTATGTGCAATGTCATAGCTGACTTTTCGTATGTCGTCGGGGTGAATATCTGCGAGGTCTGTTATTTTACGATTTTTCGATATTTCCTCGATTAGCTTTTCTTTGTTTGGTAATTTGGGGCTGATTCCCGGCCAGGAAATTGACGAAAAATCAACATGTCCATTCTCAGAGGGCAAGGGCACATTCTTGCTGCCCATTTTTTTCAGGTCGGCTTTAATTTTATCCAAAGAATTCTTGTTTATATTCATATTGTCAAGCCCATTCATTATTTTTTTTGTTACGGGCTGTTCGCAAATTTCACTCAAGGTCCTTTTTTCGGCATTTATTCCCCCGTTGCCGTATGGCACTATTTTCCCCAAAGACAATTTATTCTTTTTGACAGAATGTGTTATTTGTTTTTGGAAAGATGTTCTGAATGCAGATTTTGCTCTTCTCTCAACAATGTTTTCTCCTATCTTGAAGGACTGACGACCTACGATGTTTACTATTTTTTTACCTGTATTGTAGATCGCTCCTTTTGCGCCGTTTCTTCCAATATTGGTTGTTCCAACCTTTAGCAGAATCAAGAGGATTATACCTGTTATTATATTGCCTTTCATATTCGCTTATTTAAAAATTTGAACAGGGATGTTCTGTTCATAAAGATAGTTGATGTAATTGGTTATCATTGTACTTTCCAATTCAGCACTGAGTCTGATGCTGTGGTATATCAAAAATATGTATGAGATTATAATGAAGCACAATGCTAGTTTCCCTACAAAATTCCCAATGCTTTCCCCTGAGACATCAAAGCCTAATTTGACGAGTGTAAATGATATGATAAATCCAATGGTAAAGCCAAAAATGAAAAATAAAATATAAGGAATCAACGGAATAAATGTGAATAAAACATCTATGACATCAATGGCGCCGATAAGGTCCAGATTTTCTATGTCTTCGAAAGCTCGTGAATTTATGATTGTTGTATCGTTAAATTCCGATAAAACCACCGGCGATAAATGTGATTCGTGCGCAGAATTGAATTGCTCTATTCTATTGTTTATCAATTCCGAAAAATCTTTTGTACTCAATCTTTGAGCTTTGAAAGCCTCGGCCCATTCCTCAATTCTTGTAGAGTCTTCATTCCAGAAAGAGTCTTTTATCATTCTCCAGGAATTCAGTGAGAAGAAATTGAATTTTTCTGAAATCGTTTCATTGACTCTCTCTTCTATGTGGGTCTGTAATTCGTAAATGAGTGAGTCGCAGAATGTTACTTCGTCGCAGTTTACGTACGAAGGTGTTTCTACTTCTGGCTCATCGTCGCTGCACGAACAAAAAAATGTGATAGAGAATAGTAATAGAATATAGGGAATTATTACCCAAATGTTTTTCTTTAAAAGCATTTTTGCGTGATTTTTTTATATGTCGGTTGTTGTATCTTTAGTGGGATTGGACATTTTTATGCTCCCCAGCCTTCGCGGTCGAGATTGCGGTAGCCTATTGCCTCGGCAATGTGGTGGCTCTGGATATTCTCGCTTGCCTCAAGGTCGGCAATGGTGCGGGCAACCTTCACAATGCGGTCATAGGCACGTGCCGACAGATTTAAACGGCTCATAGCGGTGCGTAACAGCGAACGGCAGGTGTCGTCAATTTCTGCATAACGGGTGAGCAGTTTGGGGGTCATCTGTGCGTTGCAGTGTATGCTCTCCTCATTTCTGAAACGCTCTTCCTGTATCTTACGTGCAGCAATAACTCGTTCGCGTATGGCTGCGCTGGGCTCGCCTTCGCGTGCGTCGGAGATTTTCTCGAATGGCACGGGCACAATCTCAATCTGCAGGTCTATGCGGTCGAGCAGTGGGCCGCTTATCTTGTTAAGGTATCGTTGTACCTGGCCGGGGCTGCAGACACAGGGTTTTGTCGGGTGGTTGTAGTAACCGCAGGGACATGGGTTCATCGAGGCTATGAACATTACTCCGGCAGGGTATTCGACCTTGTAGTTGGCGCGTGCAACGGAGATTTTGCGGTCTTCGAGCGGTTGGCGCATCACTTCGAGTACGGCGCGGTTGAACTCAGGTAGTTCATCGAGGAAAAGTACTCCGTTGTGGGCAAGTGAAATTTCTCCCGGCTTGGGGTTGGCTCCGCCACCTACCAGCGCTACTGACGATATTGTGTGGTGTGGGCTGCGGAAGGGTCGCTGTGTTATGAGCGATGCTCCGCTTGTCAGGCTGCCGCTTACCGAGTGTATTTTTGTTGTTTCGAGACTCTCTTGCAGTGTCAGTGGTGGCAGAATGGATGGCAGACGCTTTGCCATCATAGATTTTCCGCTGCCCGGAGGGCCTATCATTATAAGATTGTGTCCGCCGGCGGCTGCTACTTCGAAGGCACGTTTGACGCTCTCCTGTCCGCGAACTTCGGCAAAATCAAATTCAAAATTGCTCTGTTGCGAATAGAATTCACGCTCTACATCCATAGTGTAGGGGGCTATTCCCTGCTCGCCGTTGAGGAAACGTATTACCTGCATCAGATTGTCTGCTGCATATACCTTTATGTCGCCTACGACTGCTGCCTCGGCTGCATTTGCTGTGGGCATTATTATGCCTTCGTATCCGCTCTCGGCGGCTTTCAGTGCAATGGGCAGTGCTCCTTTTATGGGGACAAGACCTCCGTCGAGTCCAAGCTCGCCCATTATCATGTATTTGTTGAGATGTTCTGCCGATACGGTTCCGTCTGCAGCCAATATTCCTATCGCTATCGGCAGGTCGTATGCCGACCCCTCTTTGCGTATGTCGGCAGGTGCCATGTTTACGACTATCTGTTTGCTGGGGAATTTCAATCCGTTGAATTCCAGTGCCGACCTTATGCGCTCGTGGCTCTCCTTGACTGCATTGTCGGGAAGACCAACGAGGAAAAAGCGGATACCGCGGAGTGCATTCACTTCGATGGTAACCTGTATAGCATTGATTCCTTGCAGGGCGGCTGCATTTACCTTTACTAACATGGCTGGCTATCTTCTCTTCTTCTTGAGTAGTGTATCTTTCTTTTTCTTCTCCTCTTCGTAGTGGTTGATGAGTGAGTCGAGTTTGTGTCCCAATTTATCGGGGGCAATATTGTAGCCCACGCTCATCAGTTGAGGCCCTATTATGACACTGTATGGTAATGTGTTGACGTTGTATCGCTTGACAAGTGCATTGTTCCACATTTTCAGGTCGCAGACATGGTCGCCTCCTATTGAGTCGGTCAGAACTGTGCTTCGCCATTGGGCGGTGTCGTGGTCGAGAGATATGTTCAGCAGTGTCACCTGTTCTTTTTTGTATCTTTGGCAGGTGTCGTTTATTGCTTTCAGATGGTTGCGCGACAGCGTGTCCCACGATGCCCAGAAACTGAGTACAGTGAACTTCTCTTTGTAGCGTCTGTTCGAGATTTTTGTGCTGTCATCCATCTCTTTGTAATCGAAAGAGGGCATCGATGCGTAAAGAACGTTTGCGGTGCTGCTTCTTTGCTCCAGTTTGCTTCTGGTTGATACGATGTAGTCGTTGTCCTGCAGACGTCCGCCGAACTTGTTTAATATTTCGCGCAGATGGCGATTGGTGGCAGTGGGGGCCTCCATCAGGTAGCGACGGAACAGCATTATGCCAACCTCGTTCAGGGGGTTCTCCTCGACGAACGAAGTTATCTTTTCTTGTCGTTGCACCACTCCTAACGGCTCAACTATGGCGGCTATGCTGTCGTATGTGTGCTGTGTGGTGCCCGATGTTACTTTCCATCTGTTTTTTTGTACGGAGTCTGGCGCTACTGTAGCCGCAATGTCCGGTTCGGCATACACGATGACCTCTTTGCCTGCGGGCATCAGCAGTCCCAGTGGAAACAGTGTGTCCGCCGGAATTGTGTGGCTGAACTTGCCGTCATTGCCTGCAACGATGGTGTCCATCTGTGGGTAGCGGTTGTCCATTCCGTAGAGATAGAGCGTGTCGCCTGCTCCGGTTCCCGAACCGGAGAGGTGGAACGTGCGTATGTTGTCCGAGCAGGATACGCACAGCAGGACGAGTAGTGCGACTATCGTGTGTGCTGCTCTCATACTTTGTTGGCTCTTTTTCGTTCTATTTCGTCGAGGATGATCTTGCGCATGCGCATAGACTTGGGTGTTACCTCTACATATTCATCCTCCTTAATATATTCGAGTGCCTCCTCCAGTGAGAATACTATCGGGGGAACAATGCGTACTTTGTCATCGGAACCGCTGGCACGCATGTTTGTCAGCTTCTTGCTCTTGGTGACGTTTATCACAAGGTCGTTGTCGTGTACATGCTCGCCTACAACCTGACCTGCATATACATCCTCCTGGGGGTTGATGAAGAAGCGTCCGCGTTCTTGCAGCTTGTCGATTGCGTATGCAAATGCAGTACCGCTCTCCATTGCCACCATCGAACCATTTACTCGGCGTTCGATGTCACCTTTGTAGGGCTGGTACTCTTTGAAACGGTGGGCCATGATTGCCTCTCCGGCCGATGCTGTAAGGACGTTTGTACGCAGACCGATGATTCCGCGTGAGGGTATGAGGAACTCAATGTTAACGCGCTCGCCCTGTGCCTCCATCGAGGTCATTTCACCTTTGCGGCGTGTTACCATGTCTATCATCTTGCTTGAGTAGTCGCTGGGTACGTTGATTGTAAGCTCTTCGATAGGCTCGCAGCGCTGTCCGTCAATCTCTTTGTAGATTACCTGTGGCTGTCCCACCTGCAACTCGTATCCTTCGCGGCGCATTGTTTCGATAAGCACCGAGAGATGCAGCACTCCGCGTCCGAATACAGTCCAGCTGTCCTCTTCGGGCGATTTGCTGACACGCAGGGCAAGGTTCTTGTCGAGCTCCTTGTCGAGACGCTCCTGAATGTGGCGCGAGGTTACAAATTTACCCTCTTTGCCGAAGAAGGGCGAGTCGTTTATGGTGAAGAGCATACTCATTGTAGGCTCGTCGATGCTGATGGGGGGCAGTGCCTCGGGGTTCTCGAAGTCGCAGATGGTGTCGCCAATCTCAAACTTGTCAAGTCCAACAATGGCACAGATGTCACCGCAGCTTACGCTTGCGGCGCGTGCGCGGCCAAGGCCTTCGAACGTGTGCAGCTCCTTGATTTTTACTTTTGTCTGCTCGCCGTTGCGGTTGACAAGGGTGGCATTGCTTCCCTCGTTGAGTGTGCCGCGGTGTACGCGTCCTATGGCTATACGGCCGGTGTAGGGCGAGTAGTCGAGCGAGGTGATGAGCATCTGAGGTGTACCGTCGTTAAACTCGGGCGCGGGGATGTGCTCGATTATCGCATCGAGCAAAGGAGTGATGCTGTCTGTCTGCTTGCGCCAGTCGGTACTCATCCAGTTGTTCTTTGCCGAACCGAAGATTACGGGGAAATCGAGCTGCTCTTCGGTCGCTTCCAGTGAGAACATCAGGTCGAACACCATTTCGTGAACCTCGTCGGGACGACAGTTGGGCTTGTCCACCTTGTTTACAACTACGATGGGCTTAAGTCCTATCTGCAGTGCCTTTTGCAATACGAAGCGTGTCTGGGGCATGGGGCCTTCGAATGCGTCTACCAGGAGCAGACAGCCGTCTGCCATGTTCAGTACGCGTTCAACCTCTCCGCCGAAGTCGGAGTGTCCCGGGGTGTCTATTATGTTGATTTTTGTATTTTTGTACTCGATGGATACGTTCTTCGAGAGGATGGTTATACCTCTTTCGCGCTCAAGATCGTTGTTGTCAAGTGTCAGCGCGTCGTTGTTCTGCTCTTTGAGCAGATTGCCTGCCAACATCATTTTGTCAACCAGTGTGGTCTTTCCATGATCGACGTGCGCGATGATGGCTATGTTTCTAATATCCTGCATAATATTTGCTGTTTCTTTGAATTTTGCCTGCAAAGGTACAACAAAATATCGAGAATAGCTCCTATTTTATATACAAGCAATGGCGAAAAGAGAATATTTTTGTATCTTTTGAATAAAAAAGATTGTTAATGGTTGTTTTTCCGAAAATTATGCGTACCTTTGCGCCGCTAAAAGAAAAGTAACACATTTTTAAAACAAAAGTTTATGTACTTAGATTCAGCTAAAAAACAAGAAATCTTTGGTAACTACGGAAAGTCTAACACTGATACTGGTTCAGCAGAGAGCCAGATAGCTTTGTTTTCATACCGTATTGCCCATTTGACGGAACACCTCAAAGCTAACCGTAAAGATTATAGCACACAGAGAGCTTTGACAATGTTGGTAGGTAAGCGTCGCGCACTTCTCAACTACTTGAAGAGCCGTGACATTGAGCGTTACCGTGCCATCGTTGCAAAATTGGGCTTGCGTCGCTAATACCACGCAGCTGCAACGGTCTAAGGTCTGCCTTTTTGAAGGCGGATCTTTTCTTTTTTTTGTCTTATTGCTCGTTTATGTAAAATTAAATTATTATTTTTGCCGAAGTGTAATGAATAAAAATAATCAATAATAAAATAAAAACAGTATGAAACGTTACGCAACAGGATTGTTCCTGCTTTTGTTTGCGGCAATGTCAATTTTGCCGCAGCATGTTGCCGCTCAGGAGAAGAAGGCGACTGCACCCGATAACTCAAAGTATATCCTGACTCCGCCTGCGCCCAGCACTCCGCGTATCAACAGCGCGCGTGTATTCGGTGTTCGTCCCAAGGCTGAATTCCGTTACACGATTGCTGCAACAGGTATTCGTCCCATGACTTTCTCTGCCGAGGGGCTGCCCAAAGGACTCAAACTGGACGAAAAGACAGGTATCATCACCGGTGTACTCAAGAAGAAGGGTACATATAATGTGACTCTTCGCGCCAAGAACAGTCTGGGTGAGGCTGAACGCGACCTTCGTATCG
Organism: uncultured Bacteroidaceae bacterium; assembly: GCA_904502185.1. GTDB lineage: Bacteria > Bacteroidota > Bacteroidia > Bacteroidales > Bacteroidaceae > HGM04593. The sequence goes on from CAJGDX010000004.1 coordinate 32,712, forward strand.
TAGTTGGCGAGGATATTCTTCTCACGCCTCCCATGGGTTGGAACAGCTGGAACTGCTGGGGCAAGAGCGTCAGCCAGGAGAAGGTTCTCAGTTCGGCAAGGGCAATGGTGGACAAAGGTCTTGCAAACTATGGCTACACATACATTAACATCGACGACGGATGGCAGGGTATCCGCGGTGGCAAATACAATGCTATTCAGCCAAACAAGAAATTCGAAGATATAAAAGGTCTTGTCGACACTATCCATAATATGGGTCTTAAGGCAGGTATCTACTCTGCTCCCTGGGTATGTACATATCTCGGACATATTGGTACACAGTGCGATAACCCCGAGGGCAAGTACGAGTGGATAGAAAAAGGCGTTTGCGACGAGAACTACAAGCTCGAGGATCCCAACAAGAAGCTTCACAGTGGCTATTTCCGCTATCATGGCGCATACTCATTTGCCGAGCAGGATGCGAAACAGTGGGCCGACTGGGGTATCGACTACTTGAAATATGACTGGAACCCCAATGACTATTACTATACAAAAGAGATGGCAGATGCTTTGCGTGCGACAGGACGTGACATTGCGTTGAGTATCTCAGGTTCAGACCCCTTTGCAATGGCTCGCACATGGTCGAAACTGACTCAGTGTTGGCGTACAACAGATGATATTTTTGATACATGGAGCAGTATTGTGCGTATCGGTTTCGGTCCTCAGGACCGCTGGCCGGCATTCAGTGGCCCCGGACATTGGGCAGACGCTGATATGCTGGTTGTAGGTATGGTGGGATGGGGTCCCAATCTCCACTATACACGCCTTACACCCGACGAGCAGTACACTCACATTTCGCTGTGGGCGCTCTTCTCTTCACCCTTCCTCATCGGTTGCGACATTGCGCAGATGGATGACTTTACTCTCAGCCTGCTCTGCAACTACGAGGTTAACGATATTTGCCAGGATCCGCTCGGTATGCGTGGTGTTCCCTACTTCCGTGGCGACGGCTATGTGGTGTATGTGAAGATTCTGGAGAATGGCAACCTTGCAGTAGGTCTTTTCAATACCTCAACAGAACCCAAGAAAATCGGTTTTACTCCCCGTACACTCGGCTTGTGGAGCAAGAAGATTACAGTGCGTGACGTATGGCGTCAGAAGGATGTTGCCGAAATCGGTCCCCGCGATCGTTACGAAGAGGAGGTTGCTCCTCACGGATGTTCGCTCCTGATTGTTTCTCCTCCCAATACAGAAGAGAAAATTGTGGACAAACCCTTTACTATCAAAAAGTAAAAAACATCGATATTTGCCGGCGATGGCTGCGGAATTCCGCAGCCATCGCTGTCTGTTTGTGGGTGAACATGAATAAACCTTGCTTCAAAATTGTGGAATTGCACTATTTTGAGTATATTTGCACACCAAAATAGAACCAAACTTAATAAATAAAGCAATATAGTTATGATTAATGCACAAGACATTAAAATCGGAACCGCAATCCGTATGGATGGCAAGTTGTATTTTTGTATAGACTTCCTCCACGTAAAACCCGGTAAAGGAAACACTTTTATGCGTACAAAGCTGAAAGATATCGTAGATGGTTACGTTCTTGAGCGCCGTTTCAACATCGGTGAGAAACTCGAGGATGTACGTGTAGAGCGTCGCCCCTACCAGTATCTCTATCAGGAGGGTGAGGACTACATCTTCATGAACCAGGAAACATACGAGCAGATTCCCATCCCCGCGCATCAGATTAACGGTGTAGCATACATGAAAGAGGGTATGGTACTCGAGGTTGTAACAGATGCAACAACCGAGACTGTACTTTTCGCTGATATGCCTATCAAGGTGGTTCTCGCAATCACATACACAGAGCCCGGACTCAAGGGTGACACAGCTACCAACACAACAAAGCCCGCAACACTCGAAACAGGTGCAGAAATCCGTGTTCCCCTCTTCATCAACGAAGGTGAGCTCGTAGAGGTTGACACACGCGACGGTGCTTACGTTGGCCGCGTAAAAGCATAATTCTATTTAGGAACGAATTTATAAAGCAAAAGTCTTGTTATACTCTATTATAATACCTGTCTACAATAGAGCAAACGAAGTAAAAGAACTTCTGGAAAGCCTTTGTGCGCAGACAGTAAAGCCTTTCGAGCTGCTGATAATAGAGGACGGTTCAAATGAACGATGTGATTATTTACTTGATCACTATCGTTCATTTTTTCCTATCCACTACTACTATAAACCCAATTCGGGACGCAGCGACACACGCAACTATGGTCTTGAACGTGCAACCGGCGACTACATGCTCTTTTTCGACTCGGACGTGATATTGCCCCCTTGCTACTTCGAAAAATTGCAGGAGGCAATGAGTGCCGAATATGCCGATTGCTTCGGTGGCCCCGATGCGGCAGACAGCTCTTTCAATGACATGCAGAAGGCTGTCAACCACTCGATGACCTCTTTCTGGACAACCGGTGGCATACGCGGCGGCAAGGCGGTGATGGAGAAATTCTGTCCCCGTACCTTCAATATGGGACTTTCGAAAGAGGTCTACGACAAAGTTGGTGGGTTCGAGGATATGATGGGCGAGGATATCGACCTCAGCCTTAGAATCAGAGCTGCAGGTTTCAAGATACGTCTGATACGCGAGGCCTTTGTCTACCACAAACGTCGCGTCGACCTTAGCCGCTTCTTCAAGCAGGTGAACAACTTCGGACAGGCGCGAATATGGCTGAAAATAAAGCACCCCGGTTCGTTGAAACTGGTACACGCTCTGCCTGCACTGATGCTGGTGATGGGCGCGGCACTGCTGATAGCATCCATCTTTATGCCCGCACTGTTGCTGTTGCCGTTGCTGTATATATTGCTGATATTCGGCGATTCGTTGGCAAAGAACAGAAGCCTGAAGGTGGCTGCACTCTCTGTGGTGACAGCCATAGTGCAGATTACAGGATACGGCACAGGCTTTATGAAGGCAGTGTGGCGCAAGCTGATACTGCGCGAACCGCTTGAAACAAAAGCAAAATTGACAAAACTCTACAATCGAGGATAAAGGGTTGGAACAGAATAAGAAACTTAGTATCAGAGAGTGGCCCGAGGATGAGCGCCCGCGCGAGAAGGTATTGCGCAACGGTGCTTCGTCGTTGAGCAAGTCCGAACTTCTTGCCATACTAATTGGCTCGGGCAATGCCGAGGAGTCTGCGGTAGAACTTATGAAAAAGGTGCTGGCCTCATGTAACGACAGCATCGCGGAACTCTCGAAACTTACAGTGGACGACCTCTGCCGCTTCAAAGGCATAGGCTTGGCAAAGGCTATAACCATAATTGCTGCCTGTGAATTGTGGAAACGCAGACAAAAGGATGAACGTGACGAACATTTCAAGGTGAGATGTTCGCAGGATGTCTACGATTATTTCTACCCGTTGATGTGCGACCTCCCCATCGAAGAGTGTCATGTGCTGCTTCTCAACAATATGAACCGCGTCATTGACAGTGTGAAGGTGGGCAGCGGCGGATACACCGGTACTACGGTTGACATACGTTGCGTACTGCGCGAAGCTTTGTTGAAACGCGCAACCGGAATGGCACTCTGTCACAATCACCCTTCGGGCAGTCTTAAGCCCAGCGCTGAGGACGACAGACTTACCAAAAGTATTGCTTCTGCCTGCGCGGTGATGAACATCCGTTTCCTCGACCACATTATATTTACCGACAGGCGCTTTTACAGCTACAAGGACGAAGGTCGGTTGTAGAAACAGTTACAGAAAATTACAAACAAGTTAATAGTATGCTGTTGTGTGCTTATGCCCCTCTTTCAGGGTATTTGCCACATGCAGACGATGAATTATGGACGAAAAATATCAGTTAGAGCAGAAAATAGTCTCAATGCTAAAGACCGTATATGACCCCGAAATACCGGTAAACATATACGAACTGGGACTTATCTACCGAATAGAAGTGAAAGAGGAGAATGCTGTTGAAATAGATATGACACTGACAGCCCCCAACTGCCCTGCGGCAGATTTCATGATGGAGGATGTCAGACAGAAGGTCGAGTCTATTGCCGAGGTTTCCAAACTCGAACTGAACCTCGTCTTTGAGCCTGAGTGGAGTCAGGACCTGATGAGCGAGGAGGCCAAACTTGAATTAGGATTCCTGTAATCTGCGAACAGCTATGAACAGAAAAGTATATTTCCTCTCCGACGCACATTTGGGCTCATGGGCAATAGAGCACAGCCGCACCCACGAACGTCGCCTTGTTTCGTTCCTGAACAAAATCAAGAGCGAGGCTGCGGCTATATATATGCTGGGTGATATGTTCGACTTTTGGTACGAGTATAAATATGTGGTACCCAAGGGCTTTACCCGTTTTCTCGGAAAAATATCGGAACTGACTGACAGTGGTGTAGAGGTGCATTTCTTCCCCGGTAATCACGACCTTTGGTGCAAGGATTATCTGGAGAAAGAGTGTGGAATGATAATACACCGCGAACCATTGCTTACCGAAATTTATGGTCGGGAATTTTTCCTTGCTCATGGCGATGAATTTGCCGGTGAATCCAATTTTGCTGTTCTTCGCGCCATCTTCCACAGCCCATTTCTCCAACGTATGTTCTCGTTTTTTGTGCATCCTCGCTGGGCTTTGAACTTCGGACATTGGTGGGCATCGCACAGCATGCGCAAGCACAAACTCAACGGCGACATTCCCTTCCGTGGCGTCGAGAATGAGTCGTGTATGACCTATGCGCGAAAATATCTTCAGAAACACGAATCGGTGGATTGCTTCATCTTCGGTCATCGTCACTGCGATGCGGATGTAATGCTCTCCGACACTTCGCGTTGCATAATCCTGGGTGACTGGATTTCAGAGTTTACCTACGTTGAATATGATGGCACCAATATTGCCGTAAAGAAATTTGTCGAGGGCGACAAGGATAATAATTGATAAAACAGAAAGAATATGTTGGTAAGAAGTGTCGACGATAGAAAAATAGAGAATCTCAAACAGCTTTTGGCAGAATGTACCGATTGCGTGGTGCTTACTCATAGTCGTCCCGATGGCGATGCTATGGGCTCTTCGTTGGCATTGTCGCTCTTTCTCAAAGCCTGTGGTAAGAAGGCTACGGTTGTTGTTCCCAACGATTATCCTCCTTTCCTTGCATGGATGCCCTCCATAGCCGATGTTCTTGTCTATGACAAGAATGTTGCGGCTGCCGAAGAGGTTCTGAAAAATGCCGACCTCTTCTTCTGCCTCGATTTCAACTCTCTTTCACGAATAGATGAGGTTGGAAAGGTTGTAGCCGAACTTCCTACTAAGAGAGTGCTTATCGACCACCATCTTGCCCCCGACAATGTATTTGATATCTCTATTTCGCATCCCGAGGCATGCTCAACTGCCGAATTGGTATTCAAGGTTTTGTGGCAGATGGGTGAGGCTGATAGAATAGATGCTTCCATTGCCGAGTGCATATACACCGGCATAATGACAGATACCGGTAACTTTGCTTATGCTTCGGGCCGCAAAGAGGTCTATCATATAGTGGCAGAGCTGATTTCAAAAGGTATCGACAAAGACTTGATCTATCGTCGTGTCTTCTACAATTACTCATTCTCCCGTATGCGTTTGCTGGGATTCATGATGTACGAGAAGCTGCGCTATTTCCCCGAATATAATGCAGCTCTTATTACTCTCACATACGATGAATTCATGCGCTTCCATGCAGCGAAGGGCGACACTGAGGGTATTGTGAATATGCCTTTACAGATAAAAGGTGTGCGTTTCAGCTGTTTCCTCCGCGAAGAGATGCCGGGAAAAGTGAATGTGTCGCTTCGCAGCGTCGACGACTTCCCCTGCAACAAGGTTGCCGAGAAATTTTTCAGTGGCGGCGGCCACAAGAATGCCTCCGGCGGCGAGGTTCGCGGCACCATGGACGAGGCTGTGCAGCTCTTTGAAAAGGCGCTTGCCGACTACTCGCGCGAACTTACAGAGTAGCTTCATTTGCGGCAGCAGAATAAAAAAATGTAAAGGCTCTTTAAAAACTCTCTAAAAACAGAGCGAAAATTTCCGTTTCTATTGCTTTTGCCTTATCTTTGCTCTTGATTGTAACCATTATAGTAGAATAGGGCGGATGTGTAGACATTGCACGGGGGTTTCTTACCTCAGGGGCAGGCAAATATATATAGTGCGGTTTCCGTCTTTTAAATACCTATCATAGAATACGAAAGGATGAAAAAATTATTTCTGATGATTTTGCCGGTGTTGGCTATGCTCTTTGTAGCATGTGACGACGAGGTTTCATATTCCGATATGAAGGACCGTGAATCGCGTGCCATAAAGTCGTATATCCGCAGCGAGGGCATAAATGTCATCACTCTCAAGGAGTTTATAGAGAAAGATTCGGTAACCGACCTTGCCAACAATGAATATGTACTTATCGACGGAGTCTACATGCAGATAATCCGTAACCCCAGAGATGTTGCCGGTGCCCGCAAAATGAACGAGGGCGAAACACTCAACATCATGGCACGTTTCTTCGAGTACAACATTCTTGACGGCGATACCATAAACGGTAACATATGGGATACAGACAACCCCGACCACATGCGTGTCAAGTTTTCACACGGTTCATACTCGGCTACATTTACCAGCGGATACATGAACAATATGTATGGCAGCTACGTTCCCACAGGCTGGATAACACCTTTGCCCTACATCTATCTGACACGCAATTCGGCAGAATACGCCAAGGTCAACTTGATAGTACCTCACTCAAAGGGAACATCGAATGCTACTTCGTATGTTTATCCCTGTTTCTATCAGATAACTTTTATACCCGATAAATTATATGACACTAATTAAATCAATTTCAGGAATCAGAGGAACCATTGGTGGTCACGCCGACGAAGGGCTGACACCTCTGGATGTTGTGAAATTAACATCGGCGTATGCTGCGCTGATACGTAAGACAACTACAAAGCAGAGCAACAAGATCGTTGTTGGTCGTGACGCTCGTCTTTCCGGAGATATGGTCAACAAGATAGTTTGCGGAACACTTATGGGCATGGGCTTCGATGTGGTAGACATCGGTCTTGCTTCTACCCCTACAACCGAACTTGCAGTGACAATGGAGGGCGCATGCGGAGGTATCATCCTCACAGCGAGTCACAACCCCCGTCAGTGGAATGCTCTTAAACTTCTGAATGAAAAGGGTGAGTTCCTCAATGCAGCAGAGGGTCAGGAGGTTCTTCGCATTGCCGAGGCCGAGGAGTTCCTTTATGCTGATGTGGAGACTCTTGGTAAATATCGTTTGGACGAAACATATAATCAGAAACATATCGATGCTGTGCTTGCACTTCCTTTGGTGGATGTTGAGGCTATCAAGAAGGCTGGATTCAAAGTTGCTATCGACTGCGTGAATTCAGTTGGTGGAGTAGTGCTTCCTATGCTTCTCGAGCAGCTTGGCGTGAAGAGCGTGGAGAAACTCTATTGCGACCCCACTGGTGACTTCCAGCACAATCCCGAACCCCTTGCAAAGAACCTCACAGACATCATGGGGCTGATGGCGAAGGGTGGCAATGACGTTGCTTTTGTTGTTGACCCCGACGTTGACCGTTTGGCTATCATCTGCGAGAATGGCGAAATGTACGGAGAGGAGTATACTTTGGTTTCTGTTGCCGACTACGTGCTCAAACACACTCCCGGAAACACTGTTTCGAACCTCAGTTCTACACGTGCATTGCGTGACGTTACTGCTGCCCGTGGTGGCCAGTATGCAGCTTCTGCAGTGGGTGAGGTGAACGTTGTTACACTGATGAAGGAGACAGGCGCTGTTATCGGTGGTGAGGGTAACGGTGGAGTTATCTATCCCGAAAGCCACTATGGCCGTGACGCTCTTGTCGGTATCGGTCTTTTCCTCAGCCATCTTGCACACGAGGGTAAGACAGTGAGCGAGCTTCGTGCTACATACCCTGCATATTTCATGGGCAAGAACAGAATCGACCTGCAGCCTGGTACAGATGTTGACGCAATTCTTGTGAAGATTAAGGAACTTTACACAGGCAAGGCTGTCATCAACGACATCGACGGCGTTAAGCTCGACTTCGCTGACAGATGGGTGCACTTGAGAAAGAGTAACACAGAGCCTATCATCCGCGTCTATTCAGAGGCTCCCACACAGGAGGAGGCTGATGCGGTAGGTCTTGAGATTATGAAAGTGGTTGAGACTCTTGTATAAGAATCTCCTGCATATATCAATAAAAAGGAAACGGACTCCATCGGAGTCCGTTTCCTTTTTATTGATATTGTGCTGCACTGTCGTGCAGCACTCTTTCTCTTAGATTTCTGTTGACAGATAGGCTTTTGCCAGTTCGCGGCAGTTGTAACCGAATGACATAGCTTCGCCGTAGGCTCCTGCCGAGTGAATGGCAATAATGTCGCCACGTTTGGTCTGTGGCAGGCTTCTATCCTTTGCAAACACGTCTGACGACTCGCAGATGGGGCCTACAATGTCGTACTTCTCGGCTGCACCATCTGAACTGAGGTTTTCTATTTCGTGGTAAGCCTGGTAGAGTGCAGGGCGAACAAGGTCGTTCATTCCGGCATCTATTATGACAAACTTCTTGCATGTGCCATGCTTCACGTATGTCACACGGGATACTAATGTACCACACTGTCCCACAATGCTGCGTCCAAGCTCGAAGTGTACCTGCTGGCCTTCGCGGCGTTTGAGACTGCTTGCATATGTCGCAAAATATGTTGCAAAGTCGGGGATGGGGTTTTTCTCAGGCTCGTTGTAGTCGATGCCCAGTCCGCCACCAACGTTCAGGTGGGGCAGCACTATGCCTTTTTCGTTTTCGAGCATCTCTTGTATCTCGTTTATGCGGTTACACAGTACCGCAAAATCTTCCATCTCCAGTATCTGCGAACCAATGTGGAAGTGCAGTCCCACAAGAGTTATGTTTTTGAACTCTCCTATCGTGTCGATGGTTTCGCCTAAAAGTTCGTAGTTGATACCGAATTTATTCTCGGCAAGTCCTGTGGTTATGTTGGCATGTGTGTGCGCTCCTACGCCGGGGTTTACTCTGATGGCTATCTGAGCGTTCTTACCATACTCGGCAGCAAGCTCGTTTATAAGTTCAGCCTCGGGCAAAGACTCTACGTTGAAGCAGAAGATACCTGCCTCCAGCGACAGACGTATCTCCTTCTCGGTCTTTCCAACACCTGCAAATACAATCTTTTCAGCCGGTATTCCTGCTGCCAATGCTGCCTTTACCTCGCCACCGCTTACGCAGTCGGCTCCCATGCCTGCCGCATTAATTATTTGCAGCAGTTTTGGGTTGAAGTTTGCCTTAATGGCATAGTGTATGTGGAATCCTTCGTGCTTTGAGGCTTCACCGATGGCGCTGTCAAGTGTCTTTTTGAGCAGTTCTACGTCGTAGTAATAGAATGGTGTCTCTATTGCGGCGAATTTGTTTGTAGGGAATCTGTTCATCTTCTTTCGGGCGCGATTAGTTGAAAATTTGTTTGCTCAGTGCACGCAGGGCCTTCTCTTTGTCTTCCATGCGGATGAGGAACGAAATGTTGTAGTTGCTGCCACCGTATGATACCATGCGTACGGGAATGTCCTTCATTGCCTCCATCGCGCGTGACTCGAATCCGGTGTTCTCCCATGTGAGGTTACCTACTACGCAGATAATACACATATCTTTGTCTACTGTTACGGTGCCATATTTCTGCAGTTCGTTGGTAATCTCCTCCAGACGGTTGGCGTTGTCGATTGACATTGATACGCCCACCTCCGATGTACAAATCATATCTATCGATGTGCGGTAGCTCTCAAAGATTTCGAATACCTTGCGCAGGAAACCGTATGCAAGCAACATGCGTCCCGATTTAATCTTGATTGCAGTGATGTTGTCTTTTGCAGCAATGGCCTTGATTGTTCCGGGCTCTGTGAGGTTGTTGTCGATGAGTGTACCCTCGGCTTTGGGGTCCATGGTGTTGAGCAGACGCACGGGGACGCCGGCAAGCTTGGCGGGAAGTATACAGGTGGGGTGCAGAATCTTTGCTCCGAAGTATGCAAGCTCGGCCGACTCTTCGAATTGCAGATGGCGTACGGGGCGTGTACCCTCCACAATACGGGGATCGTTGTTGTGCATGCCGTCGATGTCTGTCCATATCTGTATCTCCTCTACCTGCAGTGCTGCGCCTATCAGTGTGGCTGTGTAGTCGCTGCCGCCGCGCTGAAGGTTGGAAATGCGGTTCTCGCTGTCCATGCAGATGAAGCCCTGAGCGATGTATATCTTGCCATCGGTACGGCTTTCGATAAGGGGGTTGAGGTTTGTTGCCAGATACTCCATGTCGGGCTCTTCGTTTGCCTTCAGACGCATGAAGTCAAGTGAGTTGAGCAGTGCGCTGTTGATGCCCTGTTCTGCCATGTAGATGGCTACCATGTTGGTCGACATCATTTCGCCTTGTGCAACAATCTCTTTCTCGTTGTCCGATGTGAGGGGCTGCGATGCAAGCGAACGCAGGTGGTTGAATATCTCTCCAACCTTTTCGTTTGCCATTGCTGAGTATTTTTCGTCGCTATAGAGCTCCTTTATTGTCTGGCGATATTTGTTCTGCAGGTTTGTGATGTGTTCAACCGCACCTATTGCATTGCCGTTGCGCAGGTAGTTTGTGAACTCGATGAGTGCATTTGTTGTTCCTGACATTGCTGACAGTACCACAATTTTTGTCTCTCCGTCGTTTACGAGTTCTACTACGCCTTTCATGCGTGTGGCAGAGCCAACTGAGGTTCCGCCGAATTTCATTACTTTCATATATTGTTGTTTTTTTATTTATACTATTGTTGTTCGTCCTCTGCGATGATTGCTTCTCCGGGACTCTCTGTCTCTCTGTTTATTTCTATTATCTTCTTCTCCTTACACTGGAATTCTATTCCCGGGTATGTTGTCAGCCACTGTTCGTTGTGGGTAATCATCAGCACCGCTGTGTTCTCCTCCTTGCATATACGGTGCAACAGTCTCATGATGTTGTTTCCTGTTTCGTTGTCAAGGTTTCCTGTCGGTTCGTCTGCAAGCAGCAGTGTGGGATGGTTGAGTATGGCGCGGGCTATAACTATGCGTTGCTGTTCGCCTCCCGATAGCTCGTGCGGCATTTTGTAGCCTTTTTGCGGCAGTCCCACAAGGTCGAGTACCTCTTGAATGCGTTTCTCGCGTTCGGTCTTGTTTTTCCAGCCGGTGCATTTCAGCACAAAGTCAAGATTGTCGTGTACCGTGCGGTCTATGAGCAGCTGAAAGTCCTGGAATACTATACCCATGCGCTTTCTGAGTGCCGGCAGTTTGCTGCGTCGCAGCCCTTTCAGCATAAATTCGTCAAAAAGAATGGCCTTTCCGCTGTGTATGTCTACTTCGCCGTAGATGCTTTTTAGTAATGTCGATTTTCCGGAGCCGACGGCACCGGTTATGTAGGCAAAATCTCCCGCTTTCAGGGTGAAATTAACATCCTCGAGTATGATTTTCGAGTCGAGGTGTATGTCTACATTCTCGTATTTTATAACAGGCATGATGCTATTTTTCTTGTGTTTGTTTCAACCTACAAAAATAGTGTATGTGGCGAGTAGTACAAAATAATTTATTTGTTTTTCTCCTAAACTGCTACCTATTTCTTTTGAATGTGCCGTAAATGGCATGAAGCGGAAAGTTATTGCGATAGAGCGCTTGAGTAAGTCCAGTCTGTGTAAAATAAAAAATGGGATTACTGTTGTGTCAGTCATCCCATTTTAGCTTATAAATGTCGGCTTATTTTTTCTTGCCGTTATACTCGTCTGAAACTGTCAGCTTAGCGCGTCCTTTAGCTCGACGGGCTGCCAAAACACGACGACCGTTCTTTGTCGCCATTCTCTCACGAAAACCGTGCTTGTTCTTTCTCTTTCTGTTAGAGGGTTGGAATGTTCTTTTCATCGTTTATATATTTTTATGTTTACTATTCAAGGGTTTTTGCCATTCGGGTTGCAAAGTTAGATTATTTTTTTTAATCCGCAAACTATTTTCAAGGTAAAATAAGCACTTGTTTAAATATCTCTGTTTTTTCTTTACAAAGCTGGCGTAAACAATGCTCCCCAAGGCGCGAAAAACGCCTTGGGGAGCATGACTGTTTTAAACTATTTGTATATCTTTTCGCTCTTGATTACTCCGTTGGCATATACATATTTTACAATGTTCATGCCTTTGACGGGGGCTTTGACTGAAATGCCCGCAGGAGTGTAATAATGTACAGAAACTATTTCGTCGCCCTCTGCCACAGGTGCCGATATTGCTGTGGGGTTTGAATTGAGCAGACGCAGGTTCCATCTTGAATATTCTTCGGCGTAAGTGTTGTAAACAACGTCGCCTATGGTTGCATCGCCATTGTTGTGGTTGCTGATATACAATGCCTTGCTCTCATCTGCGGCGTTCACAATCTCAAATGAGGCATCGCCGCGATAGATTATTTTGAATGCTGTTCCGCGTTCAACGGTAGAGGCAATGGGGGCATTGAGTTCGCTGCTTCCCAGGTACTCGCCGGTTGCTACATTCTTTATGTAGTATGTGTCCTTTTCGCCGCCATCGAGCATTTCAGCAGAAATCAGCTGGAAGCAGAATGCAGAGTCCATTTCAACGTAGCCCATAGGAGATGCCTCCCACTTGAATGTGTAGTTGCCGTTGAGGTCGCTGTTCTCGTTCTTCACGCAGCGCATTGCCATTTTTGAGTTGCCGTTTTTAGCAAATCCGTCAAATGCGTTCTCTATTACATATGTGCCTTCTGCCACCTTGTTCGCATCGCGGAATCTGATAACTTCGGGGTCTACTTTCTCGCCATATTGGCTGAAAATGAATTCTACGGGTACACGTGTACCTACCGAGTATCCCTGCTGTGAATAGCTGAATGCGTTCATCTCTTCGGGCAGTTTAACGTCGATGTAGCAATATTGCGGGTCGTTGGCATATCCGTGGACGTCGGTTTTGTCGGGTACTGCTCCGCAGTAGTATGTGTTTATCTGTCCGTCGAGCATCTTGCCGATTGTAGAACCGCCAAATGTGGTCAATGAATTTACGGTTATCATGTCTTCGGTGATGTTGACTTTGCGTCCGAATTTGTCGTAAATCTCAAACTCTGCAATTGCAGGAATGTCGTAACCCAGGTACGATTCTCCGTTGTTTGTCTTTACAACAGTGAAGCGCAGCTCTGACACAGGCTTCTCAAGGTAGTAGAGAGGCGATCTCCACAAGTATGAACCATTTGACTGCAATGTGCCGGGAAGTCCGTCGTTAGTTGTTCCCACCTTGAAAGGCACTGCTGCTATACATGAAATGCGCGAAGCCCAGAAGTTGTCCAGACTTTTTTTCAGCTCATCGATACACTCGTCCAGTTCTGTAAGGTAACGGCTGTTTATCACAGCTTCGGCAAGGTCAATGGCAAGCAGTTCCAGATAGCTTGCGTATGTGTCGGGGAATGTGCCAAGCTCCCAGAGCGGATCGCTTGATGTAGGAAGCTCTTTCATCTCAAACTGGTCGTAGATGTAAAGCATTGAGTCTACAAACAGGTAGGCATAAGTGGAAACATACTCATTCAACTGTGCATTGAATTCCGCTGCAAAATTTGCAAATTCAGAATATGTGAGCGGAGGATTGATTATCTGATTCTTTGCGCTTTCTATGGTCTTTTTGAGCTTGTTCTCGAGTGTCTGCTCCGAAGCCATGCTTTTGTGGTACATGGCAATTCTTCTTTCAGCCTCGTCGATGGTCGTTTGTATGCGGTTGACAACCGATGCGGGACTGATGTTTGCCTTGTGGATGGTGAATTTGCTGCTGAAGGGGCGTTTGCTTGCCATTTTTCCCTCTTCGGAGTTTCCAAGAACGTTCATTCTCATGTAGGCATCCTCTACAATGAGGAGCCAGTCGTCGTTGGTGGTAAGTTCGAAAGTGCCATCACCCAACTGCTTGAATGTTATTTCGGCTGCTGAACTTTCGAGGGGAGTCCAATGGAGGGGACCTGTGCTTTTTACAGCTGTAATGTAGCGTTCGCGGTTGAAAAATGAGACTTTGTATGTATTTTCCTTGCCCTTTACGGGAATAAGTGTGAAAAGACCTGCTGCTGAAGGTTTAGAGGTTGCCAAATAGGGCGATTCAAAAAATCCTCCACCGGCGAATGTCTGTTTGTACGATTCGTAGTAATACTCATCGGAGTGTCCTTCGAGCAGGAACAGGCTTGTCTCGTTCTTAAGCTCCTCTATGCTTGTAACTTTCTCAAGCGACAGATTTTGCTCGGGGTAGGGGATGTAGTCTGTTCCGGGTGTAAGTCCCACATATTCGGGCAGGGTGGTGTACATGTAATAATGTGAGTCCCACTCAACCGAGAAACTGTTGATGGGGTTCTCGAAGGTCAGTTCAATGTGGTGGTAGTCGCCTCCGTATGTTCCCTTTCCTGTTGTACTCTGAAAAAATGTCAAAGTGTCGCCGTCGCTCAGCGCCTCTATCGAACTTGAACCATCTGCGAGGGCGTTGGTGGTGGCGGTATAGGGAATCTGCTCTCCGCTTGCATCAAGCACTCTTAACTCGGCAAAAGTTACATAGGGGTATCCGGGGCCGTTGGAAATACGTCCGGCTGAGTTGCTTCCTGTCATAGTGCTTGTTGTTCCGCACATGGTGATGCGGAGCTTTGATGTAGGCTCGTCGAATGTGAAGACTCTTGATGTATATCTCTTATACATCGAAACTTTCTCACCGGGAAGTCCGTCTTCCGCAGTAAGTGTAATGGGCCATGTGTCATTTGCCTTTATTGCAAGGGTGGCTACTATGGCCATAATCATAGATAATAAAACTCGTTTCATAAGGCTTATATTTTTTGTTATTCCTTTCTACTGCAAAAGAAGTAAATTTTATTAATATTTCGTTGTTCTTTTCCGGGTTTTATTGAAAAATATTGAAATATGTAACGTGGCGCTGCTTCTGGGGAAGAATTTTGTCGTTTAACGATTGTTTGTCGCCGTTCGATTTTAAACAGCAAATAGCAATAAAACCCATTAATAATTTTGATGTTGCATAAAAAGTTGTAAATTTGCGATAATTTATATTTATATTATACCTTAAGGGGAATTATATAGCAATAGCAAATTTATAAACTATTATAAACTAACGAAAATGAAAATCTTATTAACTGGTGGTGCTGGCTTCATCGGTAGCCACACCTTGATTGAGCTTGTAGAGGCCGGACACGATGCAGTAGTAGTTGACAACTTGTATAACGCTTCTCCTATTTCGTTGCAGCGCGTTGCAAAGATCATCGGCAAGGAGGTTCCTTTCTACAAGGTTGACATTCGCGACCGCGAGGGATTGCAGAAAGTATTCGACGAGCACAAGTTCGATGCATGTATCCACTTTGCAGGCCTTAAGGCTGTGGGCGAGAGCTGCGCAAAGCCTCTCGAGTACTACGAGAATAATATGAACGGTACATTCGTGCTTGTAGATGTAATGCGTCAGAATGGTTGCAAGAACATCATTTTCTCGTCAAGTGCTACCGTATATGGCGACCCTGCCATCATTCCCATCACAGAGGAGTGCCCCAAAGGCAAATGCACCAACCCCTACGGACAGACAAAGTCTATGCTCGAAGAGGTTCTTTTGGATGTGCAGAAGGCTGATAACGAGTGGAACGTAGTTCTTCTCCGTTACTTCAACCCCATCGGTGCCCACAAGAGCGGTACTATCGGCGAGAACCCCAACGGTATCCCCAACAACCTTATGCCCTACATAACACAGACAGCAGTAGGCAAGCGTGCTGAGCTTGGTGTATTTGGCGACGACTACGACACACACGATGGTACAGGTGTACGCGACTACATTCACGTAGTTGACCTCGCACGCGCTCACGTTGCAGCGTTGAAGGCTATCGTTGAGAATAAGGGTGCTGCTGTTTACAACATCGGTACAGGTCAGGGTTATTCAGTTCTCGACGTCGTTAAGGCTTTTGAGAAGGTTAACGAAGTACCCGTTCCCTATTCAATCAAGCCCCGCCGTCCGGGTGACATCGCTACATGCTACTGTAACCCTGCTAAGGCTGAGGCAGAACTCGGCTGGAAGGCTGAATTCGGTATCGAAGAGATGTGCCGCGACAGCTGGAACTGGCAGAAGAACAATCCCAACGGATTCGAAGAGTAATCTCATTATTCTTATAAACATAGAAGAGCGACCCATCGGGCCGCTCTTTTGCGCTTTATTGCTGCAGTACGTCGGGGTTCTGTTGTCGTAAAAACTTTGCCCCCCCCCATCAATGATGGTCACTGTAATAATTTCCTATTTTATCTCATCCCATTTGGGAGGGTTCACTCCCAACAGGTGTCTGACAAAGAAATCGTATCTTTTGTGTTCGCCGAAAGATTCGCCCATAGTGTGGCGTGCTCCGGGAATTACCACAAGTTCAAAATCTTTTCCGGCCTTTATGAGCGCGTTGGCCAATTGCATGGTCGATGCAGGGTCGACATTGTCGTCCATCTCTCCAACGACAAGCATCAGCGGACGACGCAGAAGATGAGCATTCTCGGTGTTTGAACTCTTTTTGTATTGCTCGCCTACGGGGTAACCCAGCCATTGTTCGTTCCACCATATTTTATCCATGCGGTTGTCGTGGCATCCGCAGGCTGAATAGGCTGCCTTGTAGAAGTCGGGGTAGTGAAGCACGGCTGTGGTTGACTCCTGGCCGCCTGCGGAACAACCATATATGCCTACACGCTCAATGTCCATGTAAGGGTATTTTTTTGCGGCAGCCTTTATCCATGCTATGTGGTCGGGCAAGCCTGCGTCCTGAAGGTTGCGGTAGCAGATGTTCTCGAATTCGCGCGAACGGAACGATGTTCCCATTCCGTCTACCATTACCACAATAAATCCAAGTTCGGCTATTGAGGTCATGTTCCAGTCGTAGGGGGTGAATTTCTTGGGTACATAGTGGCTGCCGGGTCCCTGGTAGATGTACTCTATAATGGGGTATTTCTTGTCGGGGTCGAAATTCGATGGGCGTACAATCAATCCCCACATATCTGTCTTTCCGTCGCGTCCTTTGGCTGTGAATACTTCGGGTGCTTTCCATCCTTCGGCAAGCAGACGGCTGATGTCTGCAGTTTCGAGTGTCATCACTTTTTTGCCGTCGTTGTTGCGCAATACTGCTTCGGGCGCATCTGATACGGTGGAATAGACATCGACCAGATATTTCATGTCGCGCGAGAAGGTTGCTGTGTGTGTGCCTTTAGAGGGCGTGAGGTCGGTGAATCCCTTGCCGTCAAAGCCTATGCGGTAGTAACGTATGTGGTAGGGGTCTTCGTTCTTTTTTACTCCGTTGGCCGAGAAGTATATCATGCGCTCTTCTTCGTCGATACGCAATATGTCGCGCACGTACCATTCGCCTTTTGTTATCTGGTGTGTGGGGGTGCCGGTTGTGCGGTCGTACATATACAGGTGGTTCCAATTGTCGCGCTCGCTCATCCATATTATATGTTTGCCATCGCGCAGGTCGTGTCGGAAGTAGCGACTGTAGTTGACATATTTGTCGCTTGTCTCTTCTATTATCGGGCGCACGGCGCCATCCTCGGCAGAAAGTTCAAGCACGCGGTACACCTGATGTCCGCGTTGGTTGTATTCGAATGTGAGTGTGCGGCTGTTGCTGTCCCATCGTGGTGGACGTATTTCGTACTGCTGTGCGAAAAGTTCGCTCGATGGAATGATGGCTTGCCCGCTCTCAACGTGGTAGATGCATGGCACTTTGAATGGCAGTTCATCGCCCGGCTTTGCATACTCCTGTTTGTGCAATATTGGTTGCAATTGGTTGTTTGGCGACGACTCCACATAGTAGACGTAGCGTTTTTCTGTGGGACGTATTTTGCATGATGCGACTTTGCGGCTGTCGGGCGACCAATGTATATATGCCGAATAGTAGTTGCCGGGAGTGCCATCAATGCTCAGTTGGCGTTCCTTGCCGGTGGCAAGCTCTTTTACGAAGATGTTGCAATCTTTGATGTATGCAGTGTGTTTACCATCGGGCGAGGTTACAGGATGGGCCTCTTTCTCGTCGTCGCGCTCCATCCAATGGCGCTGACGTCCTTGACGACGGTATGTTTCGCCACAGTCGGTAAGTCTGTCATGCTGTTTGTCGTACATCCATCTGCGGCCCGAAAATTGAAAATAGAGTGTGTCGGCGTTGTCGGTTGTTGTAAGTTGCGTCAGGTTGAGATGTGCCGGGTCTGCATTTTTGCGACTCTTTTCAGACAATGCAGTTGCCAACTGTTGGTGGTCGAACAGTTCGTGACGCTCTTTTTTGTCGGCGTCAACTATTGCGTAGATGGTGCCATCGGGGGTGTTGCGTGTGTACCAGAATTTGTGGGTGTTCCCTATCCAATGTGCTGTTACGCCTGAATAGAAAGTCTTGCCGTTGTACTTGTGGTACATAGAGTAGGCACGCTTGTAATCTTCGATTGTTCCTTGTGCCGTCGCGTTGCCCAAAAAGGCTGCCAACATGATTATGATTGTAAGTATTCTCTTTGTTCTCATGGTGTTATGTGCTTTCAAGTCTATTGCTAGGTAAAAAAAGAATCACCGCCGCGGCGGTGATTCGTAGTTTTGTTGAGCAGATATGTTGCTCGGGGTTTGTAAAGAGATTAAGCCTCAGCTGTCTCAGCGGGTGCCTCTGTTGTAGCCTCTGCGTTCTCAGCAGCAGCTGCTGCCTCTGCCTCAGCCTTAGCCAATGCCTCAGCGGCTTTCTTGTCAGCAACTTTCTTAGCGATAGCTGCGTTCTTCTCTTTCTCAGCCTCAAGGCTTGCTTTCTTCTGCTCTGCCTTTGCCTGCTCGTTCTTTGTTTTGATGCTGTTGAGTGCGTTCTCTTTGCCGCTCTTCCAAGCCTCGAATTTAGCCTGTGCTGCAGCCTCGTCGAATGCGCCCTTCTTAACACCACCCTGGAGGTGCTTCATCATGTAAACGCCTTCGCGTGACAAGATGTTGCGTACTGTGTCAGTGGGAGTAGCACCGTTGTTTACCCAATACAAAGCGCGCTCGAAGTTGATGTCAACTGTAGCGGGGTTTGTGTTAGGGTTGTAAGTACCGATCTTCTCGGTGAACTTTCCATCGCGTGGAGATCTCGAATCTGCAATTACGATTGAGTAGAATGCGTAGTGTTTGCGACCTCTTCTCTGCAATCTGATTTTTGTTGCCATTTGTTTAATTATTAATGGGTTAATGATTAGAGTTAGCCAATATCCCGTATTGGCGGTGCAAAGGTAGTGCTTTTTTTCTTCCTGACCAATTCTTTGGGGCTCTTTTTTATTGGTTTCGATGGATTTACGGCTCCTTTTTTTACAGGATTCTCACTGAATATCCGAATCGTGCGTACATTGTCATCTTTGCCGAGCGTCCGAAGTCGTCGGTCTTTGAGTTGTTGAAAATGTCGCCAAGGCCGTAGTAATATCTGCCTTCTACAAAAAAGTTACCGGCTTTGGTCTTTAGCTCAAGACCTACTCCTCCCAGAATACCGTAATCGAATTTGTTGTCGGGCTTCTTGCCGTAGATGTTACGGGTGGCAGCGGGGCGGCTGCTTGCGTCCCATGTGCCTGTGTACTCCTCGCTGTCGCTCAGCAGGAATCCTATCTGCGGGCCCAGGTTTACAAAGAATTGCAGTCCGTGAGGCTCTTTGCCGAATGCGAGGTGGGCAAGGAAGGGTATCTCCAGGTAGTTGAGAGTGTGGCTGTAGCTGTTGCCTGTCTTGTCGTCGAAGTCCTCTTCCCATCCGTGTTGTGCGAAGTTGGCTTCGAGCTGTGCACCACATATCATGTTGAAGTATTTTTCGCTGGTGTAACGTATGCTAAGTCCGCCGTTGTAGCCCAAAAGGCTGTTCTGTCGGACGGTGGGCTGAAAATCCATGCTGCTGAAGTCAGCTCCTCCTGCGATGCCTATTTCGAGTATGCTGCGTGGCTCCTCTATCTGGGCATGCAGAACAAGGGTCAACAGCAGGGCGGTTATTGTGGTTAGTGCTTTTTTCATTTGTCGGGGTCTGTTTTTATTACTTTGTATTCGGGTGAGTAGTGTATGAAGAATACTTTATTGTTTATGTAACTTCCGCGGTTGTTCTTACGGGTGAACTTGAAGCCAGATTGTGTGGGGGTGAAGTTTATGCTGTTTATGTTGGCGCCAATGTTGCTGCCGTAGAGGCTTGCTGCTTTCAGAAAGTAGTAGCCGATGTCGTAGCCTAACATTCCGTAGCGTGGGTAGCGGTTCTGCATGCTGCGGTTGTACCATTTTGCATATTGTGCCTGTATGTCGATGGCTTCGGGCAGCAGGTTGTTGGTGTAGAACGATGTGTAGAAGTATGTGTCTACTTCGTACATGGCTTCGAGGTTGCTGCCGGCATATATCTGCCATTCGGGGTAGCCGAAGAGTGAGAACTCGGGTATGCTTGCGATGGTGTCGCGCTTGAGCACGAGTAGTGTGGGCAGTATGGTGTTGAACGTCTCTATCTTGCTCGAAGTGGGGATGAAGATGTTCTGTGTGTCGGGCTTCATCAGGCTTGCAACGTAGTCGCTGCCGCTGCTGTTTGCCATGCTTATGAGGCTGTCCATCAGTATGTTGGTGTAGCTGATGCCTTTCTGCTCAAGTGCTTTGTGAAGCTCGGTGGCAAACTCCTTCTCTTCGATGTCGTATGCATCCTTGACGAAGATGACGTTTGCGTCGCTGTATTTCTCGGTGAATATTTTAACTCCCTCTTCTACAATATATTTCTGCAACGAGTTTGCAATGAATACTTTGGGGTTGTTGTATATCTCTTCTTCCTTTACGGTGAAGGGTATTACAAGGGGGATGTTGTGCTGCTTGGCATATGTGGCAAGCTGCTTGTTGTGCTCGGGGTAGAGTGCGCCGATGAGTATGTCGCATTTGTCGAGTGCGCCGCTGTTGATAAGGCTGTCGAGGCTCTGTGTCGACTCACGGCTGTCGTATGTGTATATGTCGTAGGAGTGGCCTTCCTCCTTCAGTCTTTCCACTGCCAGCAGAATGCCTTCGTAGAACTCTATCATGCGTTCCTGCTCGGTGGGGGCATATTGGTCGAGCATGAAGGGGAGTATGATGGCTGCCCGTGTGGTTTTCTCTTTTTTCTCCTCTTTGGGCTGTTCTGTCTTTACGCTGTCCTTAACCTCCTCTATCTGCTCTTTTTTCTGTGCAAAGGGGATGTAGAGCTTCATGCCCTTTTTCAGTTTCTGTGTGCTGAGTGAGGGGTTAAGCTCAATGATTGCTTCGCGTGTAACGCCATACTGTGTGGCTATTTTGTACAGGCTCTCCTCCTTCTCCACTATGTGGATGGATGCTATCTTCTTCTCCATCTGCGGGGGGATGGTGATGGAGTCTTTGGCTTTGGGTGTACAGGCTGCCA
Source organism: uncultured Bacteroidaceae bacterium (assembly GCA_904502185.1). Taxonomy (GTDB): domain Bacteria; phylum Bacteroidota; class Bacteroidia; order Bacteroidales; family Bacteroidaceae; genus HGM04593. The sequence goes on from CAJGDX010000004.1 coordinate 54,138, forward strand.
GCAGTGCCACTGAGGCTAAGATTATCAATAGGTTTCTCATTTGTCAAAATCTATTTTTTCAACTTTGTATTCAGGGGTGTAGTGTACAAAATATATCTTTTTGTTTACAAAACCGCCCCAGTTGTTTACTCGCTCGAATTTGAATCCTGTCTGTATGGGGGTGAAGGATATGTTCCTGATGTTGTCGGGCATCTCTTTTCCGTACTTTGAGGCTGCAAGCAGGAAGTAGTAGCCTGTGTCGTAACCCAGCATGCTGTAACGGGGGTAGATGTTCTGATAGGGGTGGCTGTACCACTGTATGTAGCTGTTCTGGAACCGTGCTGTTTCGGCAAACGATGCGTGGCTGAAGAATGAGGTGTAGAAGTATGTGCCTACTTCGTACATCTTGTCCTGCTGGTTGTTTGCGTATATCTGCCATTCAGGGTAGCCGAAGAGGGTGAATTCGGGTATGTCGTTCAGTGTGTCGTTCTTTATTATCAGCATCGATGCCAGCAGTGAACTGAGTGTGGTCTCGCTGCCCGATGTGGGGATGAAGATATTCCGGCGTTCGCTCTTCATGGCTACTTTTATCGACTTGTAGTCGGGTTCGCTGCCCATGAATGGCTCCATGGTAATGGTAGTGTGGGGGATGCTTTTTTTGTCGAGTCCTTTTTTCAGTGTGGCGATGAATTCTTTTTTGTTGTTGTCGTTGTTGTTAATGAATATGATGTTTGCGTCGTGGAACTTGTGTGTGAAGTGGTCGGTTACTTCGGAGAAAAAGTACGATTGCATGGTGTTTACAACATACACCATGGGGTTGCGGAATATCTCATCCTCCTTTGAGGTGAAGGGTATTACTAATGGGATATTCTTCTTTTGTGCGAAGCGTGCAAGCTCTTTGTTATGACGTGGGTGCAATGCTCCAAATATGATGTTCATCTTGTCGAGCTGTCCGCTTGCAAGCAACGGCTCAAGGCTTTTGCTCTCTTTCCCAGAGTCGAAGGTGCTTATCTCAAATGAATAGCCATACTGTTTCAGGCGCTCTACTGCCATCAGGAAACCTTCGTAATACTCTATCATGCGCGACTGCTCGGTGGGCGAGTAGGTGTCGAGCATAAAGGGGAGTATGACAGCTGCTTTAACAGCTCCTTCGATGGCGCTGTTTTTCTTCTCCTCTTCCTCTATCTGCTTGAAGATTTCGGTGTTGCTTTGTTCTACCTCTTTCTCTTTCTGTGCTTTTGCTGCCATTTCGGCCAGTTCTCTCTGTGAGTAGGGTATGGCTACGATGCTTTTGCGCTTCAGCTTCTTTTTTGTTATCTGCGGATTGGCTGCCAGCAGCTCCTCCTGGGTGATGCCGTAGCGTCGGGCAAGACTGTAAAGTGTTTCCCCCTTCTCTACCTTGTGCGTGGTGCGTATGGTGGGTAGGGTGTCGCTTTTCTCCTCTTTGGGCTGTTCTGTGGTCACCTTGACCGTTTGTGTGCGGGGTATGAGGATAACTTCGCCTGCGCGGAAGTTGTTGATGCTCAGTCCGGGGTTGGCTGCGCATATCTCCTGTGGTGTTATGCCAAACATTTGGCTCAGACGGTAGAGGGTCTCGCCGGGCTGTATGGTGTGATATTGTCGGCTGGCGTCTGTGTTTGTACCGTTGTCTGCCGGTGTCGCAGCTTTAGGCTTTTGGGCTATTTTCAGTTTGTAGCCGATGGCAAGTTTCTGCGCACATTCAGGGTTGAGGGCGATGATGTCGTCTACTGTCACTTCGTACATGCGCGAGATGGAGTAGAGTGTCTGTCCTTTGCTTACGGTGTGTATGAAGTGGTTGGCATTCTGTGCCGCGGCTTGCATCGAAGCGCAGAACAGTATGCAAAGTATGTATAATGTTTTGATTACGGATTTCATTGTTTTCTTCTTTGCCTTTTTGAGGAGCTTTATCCTAAAGGTATTCAACTGGCAAAGTTACAATATTTAGTCGAAAAAAGAAATAGCAGTTTGCTTGTTTTGTGGCTGTTTCTTAAGAGTGTGCAAAAAAAAGAGACTGCACCATCACGGTGCAGTCTCCATGGTTTATAGCTTAGCGTGGTGCTGATTATTCGCCACCCTCGAGCTTGCTCTTAAGTGCTGCAAGTGCGTCGATGTCGCCAAGTGTTGTTGAAGCTGCCTGGTTCTGGATAGCAGGAGTCTCCTCAACTGCTTTCTTTGTAGCTTTGCGAGCCTGTGCAGCAGCCTTCTTCTCTACCTTCTCCTCCTCTTTTGCAGCATCTTCGAAGATACGGCTGTGTGAGAGGATGATGCGTTTAGCCTCTTTGTTGAACTCGATTACCTTGAATGAGAGCTTCTCGTCAGCCTTAGCCTGTGAACCGTCCTCTTTTACAAGGTGTTTGGGAGTTGCGAAACCTTCAACGCCGTAGGGGAGTGATACAACTGCGCCCTTGTCGATGAGCTCAGTGATTACACCCTCGTGGATTGAACCTACTGTGAATACTGTCTCGAATACATCCCAGGGGTTCTCCTCGAGCTGCTTGTGACCGAGGCTCAAGCGACGGTTCTCTTTGTCGATCTCGAGTACCTGTACCTCGATAACCTCACCAATCTGTGTGAACTCAGAGGGGTGCTTGATCTTCTTTGTCCAAGAGAGGTCGCTGATGTGGATAAGACCGTCTACGCCCTCCTCGATCTCAACGAAGATACCGAAGTTTGTGAAGTTGCGTACCTTTGCAGTGTGCTTAGACTCAACGGGGTATTTCTCCTCGATGTTAGCCCAGGGATCCTCTCTGAGCTGCTTGATGCCGAGTGACATCTTACGCTCGTCGCGGTCGAG
>CAJGDX010000005.1 GCA_904502185.1 uncultured Bacteroidaceae bacterium
AAAGCGTATATCCGCTTCGTGGGCCATCTAGGGCTTGAGATTTGTCGCAAAGAGACCCATCGACTTCGTTGTTTGCAGTCGGCGTAGACGGCGCAAACAAAACAAACGAAGGAGATAACCGCAGGTGAGAGCCATATACAACAAAAAAGAGAATCGCATTTGCGATTCTCTATCGGTGGGCCATCTAGGGCTTGAACCTAGGACCTCCAGATTATGAGTCTGTTGCTCTAACCAACTGAGCTAAAAGCCCGACATATTTCTGTTGAAATACGCCGCAAAGGTAATATATATTCCGGAATGAAACAAGAAATTGACGCAAAATTTGTATCTTCGCGAGTAATTTTGTCCTTGCGACAAGTTGAGTACAGACTTTAAATTACACCTTAATGCTTGATAGAAAAAACCTTATATTTGATTTAGGCGGTGTGTTGCTGAACATTGACCCACGTGCAACAGTCGAAGCACTTGCAACAATGGGAGTTGGAAAATCCTTAATAACCGATGGATTGAATCTCACGAACCCGTTGCTGCGTGGACTGGAATGTGGTACTGTGACGCCTGAAGAGATATGCAATGCAGTGGCAGCCACCATGGGCGTAGAACTTTCGCCAGCGCTTGCACAGAGCATAAAGGAGGCGTGGTGCAGCATGCTGAAGGATGCCCCTATTGAAAAATTCCAACGTTTGCGTATGTTGCGCAAGCAGGGTTACAAGATTTTTCTGTTGAGCAACACCAACGCCATTCACTGGGAGGTGATAGAGCGCATCATTGCCTCTGTCGAAGGAGGTAGAATAGACGACTATTTCGATGGTGTCTACCTGTCATTCGAGATGCAGTGCTGCAAGCCCGACAAGGTGATTTTCGAGAAACTGCTTGCCAAGGAAGGAATTGCCGCCGAGGATTGTATCTTCTTCGACGATTCACAGGAGAACTGCACTGCTGCCGCATCGTTGGGCATTGCAGCCCACCTGATGACACGTAATGCGCCATGGCCTCAGTGGCTGATTGAATAATATATATGATGGAGATAATTCACGACATAAACAGCATTGAAGCGGTGCCGACGGTTGCCACCATCGGATCGTTCGACGGCATACACCGTGGGCATGTAGCGATGATTGAGGAGACCAAACGTCGGGCGGCGCAATTGGGGTTGCCTGTGACATTGGTTACATTTGCCGGACACCCTCGCCTGCTTTTTGACACCACACAGAGTCCCTTTCTGCTCTCTTCGCCCGAGGTGCGCATGGAGCGTCTGGCCGCAACGGGCGTGGAACGCTGCGTGGTGCTTGACTTCAACCGCGAGCTTGCTGCCATGACCGCCCGTGAGTTCATGAGCGAGATTCTTGCCAAACGCTTGAATGTCAAATTACTGGTACTGGGATATGACCATCGTTTCGGACGTCCCGAACCGGAAGTAAATGCCGACACATACATAGCCTACGGAAAAGAGTTGGGAATAGAGGTTGTGCGTGCGGCACGATACAACGAGGGCGAGCTGAAGGTGAGTTCGTCGCAGGTGCGTCGAGCGCTCGCCATTGGCGACGTGGAGACAGCCGCACTGCTTTTAGGCTACCGCTACATGCTGCGGGGACATGTGGTTCATGGTGCAGCATTGGGGCGCAAGCTTGGCTTCCCCACTGCAAACATTGAGCCCGATGAACCAATGCAGCTGCTGCCATTGAACGGTGTGTACGAAGTGACAGCCGCAATGGATGGCAAACAGCATAAAGGAGTGTTGAACATAGGCATAAAACCCACCGTCACCGGAGAAGGGCATCGCACGGTGGAACTTTTTATCATAGATTTTGAGGGTGACATCTACGGCCATGACATTGCAGTGTCGTTCGTGCGTCGCCTGCGCGAGGAGCGCTGTTTCGCATCGTTTGACGAACTGAAGGCTCAGATTGCAAAGGACGTTGCATCTGTCAAAAATTCAGATTAACAGTTATGGAAGAGAACAAAAACAGCATAATGGCCAATGCATGGTTCATAGCAAAAGTACTGCTCTGGTATTTCTTCTACCAGATGGCATGTGTATTAGGATTCAAACTGCTGGCATGGGTGGGCGAAGCCACCGCCTGCAGTGCAATATCGTTCAGCGACAACGCATCGCTCTGCGGTTCGCTGTTTCTGTCGGCACTGCTGATGCTGTGGCATTTGACAACCTTTGGATATGTAAAAATATCTCCACGAATCTTCAGCGAAGTAAAGCCGGGGATACTGTTCCGCACGGTGTTGCTGATTTTCGGTTCAATGTACCTGTTCAACGTGCTGCTGGAATGGATTAAGCTGCCCGACCTGATGGAGAATACCTTCATGGATATGTCGGACAATGCGATGGGAGTGATGTCTATGGCACTGCTGGCACCCGTGGTTGAGGAACTTATGTTCCGTGGAGCCATACAAGGTTACTTGATGCGTCGCTGTTCAACCCCCTGGGTGGGGATAGCAGTTTCGGCGCTGGTATTCGGATTGATACACATGAACCCCCAGCAAATGGTGTACGCCACACTGCTGGGAGTGGTATTCGGATGGATATACTACAGGACACGCAGTCTGCTGCCGGTGATTGCCGGACACATACTGAACAACAGCGTGGCTGTGATGACCATGAAGATATGGGGCAACGAAGATATTGAGGCCGTCACCGCCGACGACAGCATGGTGATGATTCCTTTTTTGCTGGCTCTTGCTGTGATGCTCACATTGCTGACGATAAAAATCAATCGTGAGCTGCCCGCCGCACCTCGTCCCTGGAGAGAAGTAAACGAGCAGCAGCCTGACATGTAAGTTCTTTTCTCGGGAGCAGCATTAAAAATCCCCGGAGTACACGTTAAACATTTTTATGTATAAAATACATAAAATCTTTGCGCAGGCTCTACGAAAATTTGTACCTTTGTATCCAGCAAGAAAATCATTTTCTAAAAAGGCTCAAAAACACAATAAAAAATGAACAACATGTTTAAAGAAGGACTTTGGAGCAAGGAGATTAACGTTGCAGATTTCGTACACAGAAATCTCACCCCCTACGAAGGTGATGCATCGTTCCTTGCAGGCCCTACAGAAAGAACAAAAAAAGTATGGAACGAATGTCTTAAGGCGCTCGAAGAAGAGAGAGCCAACAATGGCGTCCGTTCGCTCGACAACGTAACAGTGTCGACCATCATTTCTCATAAAGCAGGTTACATCGACCGCGAAAATGAGCTTATTGTTGGTCTGCAGACAGACGAGCTTCTGAAACGCGCCATCAAACCTTACGGTGGTATCAAGGTCGTAGAAAAGGCTTGCCTCGAAAATGGTGTAGAAGTTGATGAAAAGGTAAAAGACATCTTCTACCACTACCGCAAGACACACAACGATGGTGTATTTGACGCATATACCGACGAGATACGCAAGTTCCGTTCACTCGGCTTCCTCACAGGCCTTCCCGACAACTATGCCCGTGGTCGCATCATTGGTGACTACCGCCGTATGGCACTCTACGGAGTGGACCGCCTTATAGAGGCAAAGAAAGAGGACCTCAAGAGCCTCACAAGCCCCATGACAGACGCAACCATCCGTCTGCGCGAAGAGGTTTCGGAGCAGATAAAGGCTCTGAACGAAATGAAAATAATGGGTGAATACTACGGACTCGACCTCAGCCGCCCCGCTACATCGGCACAGGAGGCAGTGCAGTGGGTGTACATGGCATATCTTGCAGCGGTAAAAGAGCAGGATGGTGCAGCAATGTCACTTGGCAACGTATCTTCATTCCTCGACATATACATACAGTACGACCTTGAGAAAGGCAACATCGACGAGGTGTTCGCACAGGAGCTTATCGACCAGTTTGTAATAAAACTGCGTATGGTTCGCCATCTGCGCATGCAGTCGTACAATGATATTTTCGCAGGTGACCCCACATGGGTGACAGAGGCCATCGGCGGACGCTTCAACGACGGACGAACAAAGGTTACAAAGACCTCGTTCCGTTTCCTGCAGACACTCTACAACCTTGGTCCCTCACCCGAGCCCAACATGACAGTGCTGTGGAGCCCCGAACTCCCCGACGGTTTCAAGGAGTTCTGCGCAAAGGTATCGATCGACACATCATCGGTGCAGTACGAGAATGACACACTGATGCGCGAGGTACGCAACTGCGACGACTACGGAATTGCATGCTGCGTATCATATCAGGCCATCGGCAAGCAGATACAGTTCTTCGGCGCACGCTGCAACCTTGCAAAGGCACTGCTTCTTGCAATCAACGGCGGACGTTGCGAGAATACAGGAACCGTAATTGTAGAGAACATCCCTGTACTCACAGGCGAACTGCTCAACTACGAAGAGGTGCTGAGCAACTACAAGAAGGTATTGATGCAGGTAGCACGCGTATACAACGACGCGATGAACATCATCCACTACATGCACGACAAATACTACTACGAGAAGGCACAGATGGCACTCATCGACACAAATCCTCAGATAAACCTCGCATACGGCGTTGCCGGTCTCTCAATCGTACTCGACTCACTCTCAGCCATCAAGTATGGCAAGGTAACCGTTAAGCGCAACGAGATTGGACTGACAGAAGGATTCGAAATAGAGAAAGATTTCCCCTGCTTCGGTAACGACGACGACCGCGTAGACCACCTGGGCGTAGACCTCGTATACTTCTTCAACGAAGAGCTGAAAAAGCACCCCGTATACAAAGGAGCCTGCCCCACCCTCTCGCTGCTCACCATTACATCAAACGTGATGTACGGAAAGAAGACCGGTGCAACACCCGACGGACGCGCCAAAGGCGTTGCCTTCGCTCCCGGAGCCAACCCCATGCACGGACGCGACAAGAACGGTGCCATCGCATCGCTCAGCTCGGTTGCAAAACTGCGCTACCGCGACTCACAGGATGGAATCAGCAACACTTTCTCAATTGTACCCAAATCATTGGGTGTGGACGAGGAGACACGTATTGAAAACCTGGTGACAATGATGGACGGTTACTTCACAAAAGGTGCCCACCACTTGAATGTCAATGTACTCAACCGCGAAATGCTGCTCGACGCAATGGAACACCCCGAGAAGTATCCCCAGCTGACAATACGTGTATCGGGATATGCTGTAAACTTCATCAGACTCAGCCGCGAGCATCAGCTTGAGGTAATCTCACGCAGCTTCCACGAGAAGATGTAAACAACAGACAAATATCTTTAGAACATTTACGGGTTGCGCATGGCATTACGGCTGGTGCAGCCCGTAAATTATAACCACCACACACTTACAAGAATGATACGCGTACACTCATACGAATCGATGGGAACATTCGACGGTCCGGGTCTTCGACTCGTTGTTTTCCTGCAAGGATGCAATTTCCGCTGCCTTTACTGTGCCAACCCCGACACCATAGACCCCAAGGGAGAGAGCAAGGAGACACCGGCAGAGAACATTCTGCAGATGGCAATGAGCCAAAAACCGTTTTTCGGCAAGAAAGGAGGAGTAACCTTCAGCGGCGGCGAGCCGACCTTTCAGGCAAAAGAGCTAATTCCGCTGTTCAAACGGCTGAAGGAGGTAGGCATACACATATGTGTGGACACCAACGGAAGCATTTGGAACGAGGATGTAAAGGAGCTGCTCACCCTTGCCGACCTCATTCTGCTGGATGTAAAACAATTCAACGCCGAACGCCACAAGCAACTGACCGAGCGCAGCAACGAACAGACGTTACAGACTGCCGCATGGCTGGAAGGCTGCAACAAACCTTTCTGGCTGCGATACGTACTTGTTCCGGGCTACAGCTCGGCAGAGGAGGATATACGCGCCCTGGGCGAACATTTTAAGGAGTATAAGATGTTGCAACGCATAGAGATTCTGCCCTATCACACGTTGGGTGTACATAAATATGAAGCCATGGGCAAAGAGTACAAGCTTGCAGGCGTAAAAGAGAACACCCCCGAACAGCTGGATGCGGCAAAGGCGCTTTTCGATGAATACTTCCCTGTCGTATACATCAATTAGTGCAACCCGTTCCAGGAATCGGCACATTTGAGCCATATATAACAAACGAGGCATTTGCATACGCAAATGCCTCGTTTGTTATCTTGTACTGCGATAAATTTATCAGATAATAACTGTCTGTGCTTTTACCGGATGATGAAGGAAGATTGACGCTCTTTCGCGGAACTTATCCTCCGACTCGGTAGTGCAGAAACAGCTGTTGCTTCCTTTGGTACAAAGGCTCTCAATCTCGGGATGACGTTCGAGGTAATCCTTCAGCGATGCTGCCACTGCTGCTCCCTGTGTCACGATTTTTATGCCCTCGGGGACATATTTCTTTATCTTGTCGAGCAACAGAGGATAGTGTGTACAACCCAGGATGATTGTATCTATCTTGGGATCGCGTTTGAGAAGGTTGTCAACATGCTTCTTGATGAAGTAATCGGCACCGGGAGTATTGTACTCATTTGTCTCCACCAGTGGCACCCACAAGGGGCATGCTTCGCCTGTCACCTGTATTGTGGGATAGAGCTTGCGTATCTCCAATGGGTATGAGAGTGATTTAATGGTACCGTCAGTGGCAAGAACACCTACGTGACGACTCTCTGTTATTTCGCCGATATTTTCCACGGTGGGGCGTATGATACCCAACACTCTGCGTCGCGGATCGGACTGAGGAAGGTCTATCTGCTGTATACTTCTAAGGGCCTTTGCAGACGCTGTATTGCAACCGAGAACCACCAGTTGGCAACCCGATTGAAAGAGGTAACGCACCGACTGCCTTGTAAACTCATACACTACATCGAACGAACGTGAGCCGTAGGGTGTACGGGCATTGTCACCAAGGTAGAGATAGTCGTATTGCGGCATCAGACGCTGTATCTCCTGATATATTGTCAGTCCTCCGTAACCGGAATCGAAGATTCCTATGGGGCCTGGGCCTTGTGGTAACTGATGTTTGCTGAGCATATTCCTATCTCGTTACTTGATTGTGTAATTACTGTTGTTCGGCAGCAGACTTCTGCTCTTCGGTGACTGTTGCAGGTGTAATACCAAGTGTGCCCAACAGTGCATTGGTAATGTCGAAGCCGCAGGTGGGGTTGATGAATTTATATCCTGCCTCGTCGAGGTCTATGATGTATGCAAGGTTATTGTGCAGACATACGCGTGAAACAGCATCGTCAATCTTGGCACGCATTGGAGCCATGAGTGAGTCGTGAGCCTGTGCGAGCCATGCGCGAAGCTCCTCACGGAAAAGTACGCTTTTGTCTACAAGTTCCTGGAGCTCTTTCTGGCGTTTGCGCAGAATGGGTTCGGGGAATTCGTTCTGTCCGTCAAGATAGGCTACGTATGAACGTGTGAGTTCATTTTCATTGCGGGCGATTTCCGAGTCGCAACGTTTTTTGAGCTGCTCATAGTCTTTGCAGATCTGGCCGTATTCGGGCATCTGCTCAACGACTTTATTGTATCTGAAATAACCGAATGTCAAGGTCTGTGCTGTGAGTGCCATCGGCAACAACAGTAGTAGAAAAATGATTTTACGCATGGTTCTTGGGTGGATGGGACAAAAGGTTGTTTTTCCTAATCTTACTTAGTCGGTCATCAATAGTGACCATTTTGAAAAAAGGGAGGGGACGGTTTTATGGCCTTCCCCTCTATTCTGTTTGGGTTTTTACTTATTTGCAGGAGCTGCAGGTGCTGCGGGTGCCGCAGGTTTTGCGCCCGTCTTGATGCCGAGCTTTGCCTTTACAGCCTCGGTGAGGTCTTCGCAAAGAGTCTTGCTGATGTAGGGGATACCGCTGGCAACGTCGAACACGCATACATAACCGCCTGCGTCGCCCACTGCCTGGATAGCCTTGTTAAGAATCTGGTTAACCTCGCCGAGCTTTGCCTGCTGTACCTGCTGGAGATTCTGATAGCTCTCCTGCTCGGACTGCTGGATACGTGTCATAAGCTCCTGAAGACCCTTCTCGCGACGCTGAAGAATTGCTGCGGGAAGTGAATCCTTAGCCTGCTCATACTCCATTCTCTCTTTCTCGAACTGCTTGCCCAAGCGTTCGTATTCGTCGGCATATTGTTTCTGAAGTGTCTGATAGTCGTTCTGAGCTTTGGTATATTCGGGCATTACCTGTACAATCTCAACTGAGTTGATGTATCCGAATTTCTGTGCGAAAAGGCTCATGGGAGCCACAATCAATAATAGAACAAGAAGTTTTTTCATGACTTTTTCTTTATATGTTTTTATTGGTTTTATTTTTTAATTTATTGATTAACGGTTGCAAAGGTAGTTATTTAATTTGAATAACCAAGTTTTGCCAGTACTTCATTGCTTATATCTATCTTGGGCGAAGCATAGATGATGCTGACTGCCGAGGCGCGGTCGACCACCGCCGAATAGCCCTTTGCCTCGCATATCTCCTTCACTGCGTTGTATATTTCATCCTGTATGGGAGCCATAAGACTTTCGCGTTTCTTGTACAGTTCGCCGTCGGCTCCAAAGTATTTGCGCTTCAGTTCGCTTGCCTGCTTCTCTTTGTTCAGGATCTCCTGTTCACGTGCAGTGCGCTGCTCGTCGGAGAGGAAGATTGACTCGCTCTGATACTTTTTGTAAAGGTTCTGCGCCTCTGTGGTAAGGTCGTCAATTTCGCCCTGCCAGCGTTTCGACTGCTGAGTCAGCTGCTCGTTTGCACGTTCGTATGCAGGGATGTTCTTCAGAATGTATTCCATGTCTATCAAGGCGAACTTCTGTGCGTTGAGACTTACCGCCGCAACTATTGAGAAGAAGGCCAATAATAATAGCTTTTTCATATTATTGTTATTTTAGTTGGTTTATAATTTAGAATTCCTGACCCAGGATGAAGTGGAACTGGCTGCCACCGTATGACGATGAGCCATATATCTTGTCGAATCCATATGCCCAGTCGAGTCCGATGAGACCAATCATCTGCAGATAGAGACGTACACCCAATCCGGCGCTTCGTTTAAGGTCGAAGGGGTTGAACTTCTTGACATCTGTCCACGAATTACCGCCTTCCACAAAGGCAAGCGCATAGATGTTTGTCGCAGTCTGCAACATCAAGGGGTAGCGCAACTCAAGGCCGAGTCGGGTATATGCATAGCCTTCGTATCCGTAGGGAGTAAGACTACCATTGTCGTATCCGCGCAGTGCGATGATGTCGGTTGCATAGTTGTATGAGTATCCGCTCATTCCGTCACCACCAACATAGAAGGTCTCAAAAGGCGACTTCTTGCTTGCTGTGTAATTGCCCAATATACCAAAGTCGGCGCGTGTCATCAACACCAGATTGTGTGTACCGTTGGTCAACGAGGTATAGGTCTTGCTTCTGAACTTGAACTTATAGTATTCTATCCATTTATACTTTTCGCCAAGCTCTTTCTGGTAAGTGGGACTCTTGCTGTCTTTGGCAAGGTTGTCGTAGTCTTTGCCATCGAAGAGCGAATAGGGAGGAGTGAACGACGCCGAGAGCGAGAACTCCGAACCGCTGCGTGGGAAGATGGGGTTGAATACCGAGTTACGCGACAGTGAGAGCGTCAGGCTGACGTTGTTACAATTTCCGTTGCTGATGATAAAGTATTGCCAGTCCTTGAGTGAATACATCTGATAGCTCAACTCAGTAGAGAACTGGAAGTAATCATCGGGCCATGCAAGGCGACGTCCCCAACCAATAGAGAATCCGTACATCTTGATGTATTTGTCGGGGTCGTAGTATGATGAAATATTGTTATATCCGTATCCACCATAGTTGTTGTAGTTGCCGTATCCGTACATGTAGTTGTAGAAGTTGTTGTAGTACGACGAGTTATAGTAGCTGTCGGCTACGTCGGTCTGCACTGACATGAAGGCTGACACTGAGAGCGAGTTTGGACGCTTGCGTCCGAACCAGGGATCGTAGAACGAAAGGCTGTATGCCTGATAATACTGTCCGTTACTCTGTGCGCTGAGAGTCATTGTCTGTCCGTCGCCCTGAGGAATGATACCTCGGCGGTTGGCATCCTTGTTGAAGAGGTTACGCATAGAGAAGTTGGTAAACTTCAACGACACCTTTCCGATGACACCGGTCTGTCCCCATCCGGCAGAAAGTTCTACCTGGTCGTTGCTCTTGGAGATAAGTTCCCAGTTGATGTCGACTGTTGCATTTTGCGGGTCATCCACCACATTGGGGTTGATTTTTTCGGGGTCGAAGTGTCCCATCTGTCCAATCTCGCGGAAAGAGCGCTCAAGGTCGCGCATAGAGAATAGGGCTCCGGGCAGGGTACGCAGTTCGCGGCGCACAACCTCTTCGTAGAGGCGGTCGTTACCGGCAATGGTCACTTTGTTGATGGTGGCCTGAGGACCTTCTGTAATACGTATTTCGAGGTCTACCGAGTCGTTCTCGACGCTTATTTCAACGGGAACGGGACGCGACCACACGTAACCTTTGTTGTAGTACTCTTTGTGAATAGAGTTCTCGTCTGTCATCAATCGCTCGTCGAGCAGTTTCTGGTTGTAGACGTCACCGGCTTTCAGCTGAAGCACTTCGTTGAGTCCGGCAGTAGGGAACACACTGTTACCCACCCAGTTGACGCTGCGCAGGTGGTACTGGTTACCCTCTTCTATCTTCAGGAAGATGTCGACGCTGCTGTCGTCGTGGCGTGCAACGCTGTCGGTGACTATAATCGCGTCGCGGTAACCAAGTTCGCTGTATCGATTGAGAATATTCTCTTTATCCTCTTCGAAGCGTTCGTCGGTGTATTTCTTTGAACGCAGGAAGTTGGCGAGTTTGCCCTTCTCGCGTGTCTTTTTCATCAACTTCTTCACCTTTTTTGCAGGAATAGCCTCTGTACCTTCGATGGTGATGCTGTTGACCTTTATCTTGTCTTTCTTGTCGATGTTGACATCGACAATCACCTGATTGGGCTGGTTGACGTCGGGACGTTGACGTATGTCAATTTCGGCATTCTTGTAACCCTTGCCATCGTAGTATTTGCGTATTACGCTCTTTGCACGGTCTATCATGTTGGGGGTCACCTGATTGCCCTTGATAATGCCTATTTTGGCCATGATGTCTTCGCGTTCGCCCTTCTTTACACCGTTGACATTTATCTGCGATGCGCGAGGACGCTGCTTCAGGTTTATTCCAAGATATATTTTACCGTTGACGATGCTGTCAGCCACAATGCTTACATCTGAAAACAGTCCATGCTTCCAATAACGTTTAACAGCATTGGTAATGTCGTCGCCGGGAACCTTTATCACGTCGCCAACTGTGAGACCCGACAAGCCTATTATGATGTTAGGCTCGTAGTTGTCGACTCCTGTGACGTTTATACCGCCAATCTCATAGAGTCGCGGAGTACCGGAATAGAGTATGGTAGGTGCGACCTGTTTTCCGGTCTGCGCAGCCAATGTTCCTGCCATCAGCAGCAACAGCATCAGCATACGGAAACGTGTCGTTAGTATATATTTCATTTTATCGCTTTTTTATTTTGTAACTTGTTCGCCTGTTTTGCCGAAACGTCGCTGGCGTTGCTGGTAGCTGTGGATAGCCTTGCACAGCTCTTCCTTGTCGAACTCGGGCCACATTACCTCGCTGAAATATAGCTCGGAGTATGCACATTGCCACAGAAGGAAGTTGCTGAGACGCTGTTCACGACCGGTACGTATGAGCAGTTCGGGGTCGGGCATGCCGGCTGTTGTCAGATGCTGGTCTATCAGTTTGTCGTTAATATCTTCGAGCTGCAATTCTCCAACTTGTACCTGAGCAGCTATGCGGCGTGTAGCCTCTGTTATCTCCCATTTTGCAGAGTAGCTGATGGCAAGAACGAAGGTCATGCGGCTGTTACCGGCTGTGCGCTCCATACATTTTTTGAAACGCTCGCGTACGCGCTCGGGCAGTTTTTCCATCTCTCCGATGACTGCGAAGCGTATGTCATTCTTGATGAATATCTCTTCCTCCATCGAGTCGAACAGCAGCACCATCAAGGCAGCCACTTCGTCTGCTGGGCGGTTCCAGTTTTCGGTTGAGAATGTGTATAGTGTAAGGTAACGTATTCCCAGTTTGACTGCATCCTCGGCAATGCGGCGTACCACGGCTGCACCTGCCTGATGACCGTCTGTTCGTGGCAGGTTACGCTGTTGTGCCCAGCGTCCGTTGCCGTCCATTATTATTGCTATGTGTTCGGGTATGCGTTCTTTGTCTATAAGGTCTGTGTAGCTCATATTGGGTGTCAATTATTGCATTTTCTGTATTTTGGCATTATGTCGTATGTCAGGAAAAAGCAAAGGAACGAATATGTGTCTTTGTTTTTCATGCCGCTGCTCTTTATTCCCAACGGGTCGTTAAGTGTCGGTGTGCCTTTGGTTGTAACGTCCAGTTTGTCGCTCATGCTGAAACGGAAAGTCAGTTCACATCCTGCGTTCAACCTGTTGGCTATCTTGTATTTTACGCCTGCGCCTATCGGAAAATTCACCGTAAAGACGTTGTCGGCGGGTTTGCCTGCATATGTAAATCCCATACCCATGGTTATGTAGGGTGTCAGACGATAGAGCCGTTTGTATCCGCCACCGCTTCCGTAGGGAAAGAAATTGTACTCGAACTGCGCGCCGAGGTCATAAAGCGTACGCGAAAAGTCAATTTCGGAATTACCGGGTATGTGGTATTCGCTCCCTTTGGTTGTTCCTGCAATACCTGCTGCCACCAGATTGCCTTTGAAGGCCATTCGTGGGTTCAGATTGTATCGCGCAACGAATCCACCCATGGCCGACATATCCTTAAACAGCCCTGTGAAGTTGGCATCACCCAAATAGAAACTGCCACCCAGCGCACCGCCGACCTCCATCTTGTACTCGAGGTCCTGTGAATGCGCAGTTGCCGCAAATGCAAGCAACCACATCAGTAACAGATATTTGAATACTCTTGCTCTCATCTTCAACAGTAGTGCCGAACAAATTACAACTTAAAATATCATCCTATAAGTCGAGTTTATTCATACGTCCGCGCCATACTATTCCGTTGCTGCCACCAGTTACCAGCCAGATGTTGCCATTCTGGTCGACAGTGGCGCTGAAAGGTGCCTCTGTACCCGACAACTCTTCGGGCAGCGTGGGACCGCCCTCTTTTGCAGCCTCCCATGTGAGGCCATTGTCGCGTGAGATGAATATGGTGCTGAGTGCTTCCACTCTATTGCCCTCAACAGTTCCGCTGCCGCCTATGGCATACAGTTTGCTGTCGTAGGGGATTATTGTCAATGATTTCAGTTCGGGACAGAGTTTGTTCTGGTACGAAGAGGGGTGATACTCTACCCATTTCTTCTCATTTGAGAGTTTACCCCAGAGTTTGGGCTGCTGAGGTTGCTGAGGAGCATCTCCTATGAGAATGTATCTGTTGATATTCATGTTTGTACGCAGGGGGGCAACCGTCCACGAAAGGTTGTTCAACGGGAATCGTTCGCTCAAGGGCTGCACTGAAGTGAAGCCTGCTGCAGGGTCGGAAGTGGTTGCCAGTGAATCGGCTGTCGCTGCCCACATGACATTGTCTTTGTCCGATGCGGCAAAGAGTGTTGTCAGACTCTTTTCGCAAGGCAGATTTTCCCATGCCGCGCCATCGGTTGATGCATAGAGCTTACCCTCTGCCACCGCATAAAATTTGCCGTTGAACAGGGTGATGGAGTTCAGATTGAGAGCTGCCGGGGCCGAAGTGGTCTGTGCAGTCCATGCAGAGGCATCTGACTGCGAAGCTGTTGCAAGCGACAAATTGCTTTCTGCGTCAATGCCGAAGAGGTATAATGTTTCGTTTGCTGTCATCAGTCGCAACTCGGTGCTTGTTGTATCGGGGCTTGTCGACAATTTGTTCCAATAGAGCTGATTGGGGTCTATTGTGTGAACATTGAGGCGTACCTGATACTCACGCGAGTAGCTTTTGTCTGTCGATACGATGCGCAGACGGATGGGGTTTGTGAAGTCGAGTGAATCGGTTGACACCTGCGACTTGAAACTGCCCAGGCTGTCAACGTACAGATATGCAATTCCATCGCATGAAATATTTGTAGATACTCGTGTGATGTTTGTGCCGACGGGCAGTGAGTCGACATTGTATGCAAGATTGTTTTCCTGGTCTATGGTAAAGGGATAATTGCTGCCGGTAACAGTCTTGATGTAAGTGCTGTCGCTGCCATCGTCTTTCTTTATCGTGTAAGTTGTGTGTATATCGTCGATGCTTACCGAACGCAATGTAGCGTAGGGATACTCCTTTACTTCGAGTGCTCCATCCGATTTCAGGCAAGAGGTCAGAGTGAGCAGAATTATTGTCAGAAAAGTTGTAAGGTATGTATATTTTTTCATATTGCTTTTATGTCTCCGGCGGACAGTCGTGTTTTGTCCGCATACTATTATCAATCTACAAAAATAGGAACAATTTTTTGTATGCTTGTAATAGATTGGGCTATTTATGCTTTTTTAAGCATAAAAAACATAAAATCATTGCATAAAAGTCTCTATGATATGCCCGAAACTCTTTTTCTTTTGCGATTTCAGGCCTTGTGGCAGAATGGGAGCAGGCACTCCGTCGCCGAGCAGAAGGTGGGGATTGGTCTCTATGCGTATTTCGTCCCATAGACCGCTGTCGATAAAACTTTGCAACGTTTCGCAGCCTCCCTCAACCAACAAGGATCCTATTTTCTCTCCATGGAGATGTTGCAGTATCTGCATGGGGATATTGCCTGTAAAGTCGAGTGCCACCTGTGAAATATTTTCGTTACAAAAGTCGCGGTCGGTTGCATTGCCGTATACGATTGTATGAACTTTTCCATCGAAAAGTTTTATAGTCTGTGGCAGTGTGCCATTCCTGTCAATAACAAGGCGTAAAGGAGTGCGTCCCGACCAGTGGCGCAATGTCAGCGAGGGGTTGTCGAGCTGTGCGGTGCGGCGTCCCACAAGTATAGCATCGTGGGTGGCACGCAATTTGTGTACGACAAGCATTGTGGCACTGTTTGAGATTGCCTGCGCCTCGCCATCGATGCGTTTTTTGTCAATAAAGCCATCGGCAGATTGCGCCCACTTAAGTGTCACATATGGGCGATTTTTGCCGTGGACAGTGAAAAAGGCACTGTTCAGCCGATAGGCCTCATCCTGCAACACTCCAACTTTAACATCAATCCCCGCAGCACGCATGCGTTCGATGCCGCGACCACTCACCTGGGAATTGTTGTCGGTGGTGGCTATGACCACTCGCGGTATTCCTGAATTTATTATCAGGTCGGCACACGGGGGAGTCTTGCCATAGTGCGAGCATGGTTCAAGGCTGACGTAGATGGTGGACTCTTTCAACAGCGACCTGTCGCGTACTGAGTTGACGGCATTTACCTCGGCGTGTGCCTCGCCACAGCGTATATGATAACCTTCGCCGATAATTTTTCCGTTGCACACAATTACTGCCCCCACCATAGGGTTGGGGGATGTACTGCCACTGCCGCATCGTGCAAGTTGCAGACAGCGGGCGATATACAGTTTATCTTCGGCTGTTGGTTCGTATGACATTCCGTGCGTGTGAATTACTCTTTTACAAGATGCATCATAGCCCAGCGGTTATCTTCGGCACATCCTTTGTAGGTCAATCCGTTGCGGGTTGCCTCTTCTTTGAGAATCTCAATATCCTCAGTATAGAATCCGCTGATGAAAATCTCCGAACCGGGGTGCATGCAGGCCGCATATACATTCATGTCGGCAAGCAGTATGTTGCGGTTGATGTTGGCTATCACATAGTCGAAACTCTCTTCACCCGGACGCAACACTTCCGCACCACCCAATCGCACCTCGATGTCAGGTGTGTCGTTGAGTGCAATATTTTCAAGCGCATTTTCATAGGCAAATTCGTCGATGTCGATGGCGGTGACTTTTGTTGCTCCATGCTTACGGGCAAGGATGGCAAGCAGTGCTGTTCCACAGCCCATGTCCAGCACACTTTTGCCGCTCATATCTGTTGCCAGGATGGCACGCAGCATGTGGCATGTTGTCTGGTGATAGCCTGTTCCGAATGCCATCTTGGGGTCGATGAGTATGTTGTAACGTGCCTGGGGAACATCAGTGTGGAATGTGCTGTGAATAACACACTGGTCGTCTAGCACAATGGGTTGAAAATAGTTCTTCTCCCACTCGGCGTTCCAGTCCTCGCCTTCAATCTCCTCGGTAGAGTATGTGATTGAGAACCCATCGAGAGGGAATGTTTCCACCACAGTTTTTGTAGCCTCTTCGTCGAAAAGGGCTTTGGGGGCGTATGCTGTCAGTCCGCTCTCTTCGGCAACGAAACTCTCGAAGCCTGTGTCCGCCAACAGAGCCGAGAGTACATCTGCCGCCGCCTCCTCGGCTGGCACTATTGTAAATGTCGCTTTTATGTAGTTGTTCATATTTCTGTTTTTTGCAAATGTAATATAAAATCGCCTATTATATGGCTATAGCGTATTGTTTTCTGTTTTTCGCATGCCCGGTTATC
Organism: uncultured Bacteroidaceae bacterium; assembly: GCA_904502185.1. Lineage (GTDB taxonomy): Bacteria > Bacteroidota > Bacteroidia > Bacteroidales > Bacteroidaceae > HGM04593. The sequence goes on from CAJGDX010000005.1 coordinate 16,464, forward strand.
AACGCCAACAAAGTCGCATCCCGAATCACTCATAAAGTTTATAAGTGGTTCTTAGTACCTGGAACTCGGTGCGGCGGTTCAACTGGTGACAAATCTCCTGCTGCTCCTCGCTTGACAAGGCGTTGATAAATGCTTCGCTAAGGACATCATTCTCTTTCAGGAATGGATATTTTTCGGTCAGTTTGCGATTGACGGTCTTAGGCTTGCTCTCGCCGTAACCCTTTGCCGTCAGACGCTCTTTGTCTATGCCGTTTTCAATGAGATAGGCAACCACAGCCTCTGCTCGCTTCTGCGAAAGTTTCTCATTGTACTGGTCGCGTCCACGGAAGTCACAGTGCGAAGCAAGCTCAATGGTTACATTGGGGTTGTTTTCAAGCAGTTTGACAAGCTCGTCGAGCGACGCTGTCGATTCGGGTGTAAGCGTTGCTTTGTCAAACTCATAAAAAATATTATCTATTAGCACCGGACGGGTGATAGATGCAAGTTCAAAGTCCAGTTGATAGTCGACCTTACCCGACTGGTTGGTGGTCTTTAGCTGCTGCATGGCATTAAGATAGCCTTTGCAGGTACCCAGCAGCACATATTCCACACCAGGATTGACACGCACCGAGTATGAACCGTCGTTCATCACTCCGAAACTGTTTTTTGAGCCATCGTTGCCAATCATGTGAATAACTCCGGAGGGTAGCTCGTAGCCATCCTTTTCGTATATCCAACCGTGCAGTGTATGCACAGTTTCGGGAAGATAGAAGGAGTATATGTGGTCCCAGCCGCGTGCGTCGTTTCTGTTGGACGAGAAGTATCCGCGGTAGAGGTTGGGTGCAAAGGTTATTCCAAAGTCATCGGCGTTGGAGTTCACAGGCGCCTTCATGTTGCTGACCTCATAGGTGCTGTCGTTCACCTGTGTGGCACAGAATATGTCGAGTCCGCCCATTCCGGGGAAGCCGTTCGACGAGAAGAAGAATTTGCCCTCGGGGCCAAATGCCGGAAAGAGTTCGTTGCCTTCGGTATTTATCTGTTCACCAAGATTTTCAATGATGCCGGTCTTGAACTTATTGCCGCCTATGTAGAATCGCCAAATATCGAACCCTCCAACTCCACCTGCCATGTCCGATGCAAAATAGAGCCACTCGCCATCGGGCGATATTGCCGGATGGGCATACGAAGAGAGGGTGTCCGACGAGATTTTCACAGGCTCGGGCTTGCCCCATGTGGCATCCTTACGCGGACTGCGATATATTTCGGCATAACGCGGAAACTGGTCGTCGGTGGCGCAACGTGTAAAGTACATCATCTTACCATCGGGTGTAAAGGCGCAGGCGCCATCCTCGTAGCCGCTGTTCACCTCACCCTGAATAAGTTCGGTCTTTTGCCACTTTCCCTTGTCGTTGCGTTTGGTAAGGAACATATCTGCACACTTCTGTCCAGTTACACCGCTGATATCTGTGCCGTTAGCCTCTTTGCGTGTGGAGGTGGTGATAATCATCGTTGTGTCGCTGCCGACGTACATTGGGCAGTAGTCGCTGCGCTGTCCGTTAAGTTCGTTGGCCTTTTTTACAATATAACGTGTGGGATTCTTTTTCCAGTCGGCCGATTGTCGTGCGGTCTCCAGTCCAACGCGTGCCAGTGCATCGTCGGGGACGAGAGCAAGATAGGTCTCGTAGCTTGCCTGCGCTCCTTTATAGTCACCAGTCATCAACAGCGCATCGGCAAGGTGGCGATGGGCAAGGCTGTCGGGATAATTGTATCGGATGGCATTTTTGTAGCTGCCCATTGCACGCGCTGCATTGTTGGTCTTGCGGTAACATTCGCCCAGTTTCCAGGCAATGACACCGCGACGTTTCTTTTCCTTGGCAGCAGTCTTGCGGTAGGCCTTTTTGTACTCTTTGGACGCCTCGACATATTCGCAGATGGCATAGAACTGGTCACCCTTTCTGATTGCCTTGTCAGTGCTGCATGAGAAAAGGAGTATCGCCGTAGCGAGCAGTGTGAATATGTGGCGGATATGTGTCATTATAGTAATAACTGCGAAAAGGGCATTTTATTATATGGCTATAGAATTTATTCTAGCGTTGAATTACCGAATTTATCTATATAGCCCCATTTGCCATTCAATTCAACATACGTTAACCCCGTATCGAAAGAATATGCTTTATCATATTTACAAGGGAAAACCTCGCGACCATTTTTATCAATAAAGCCATATTTGTTATTCAATTCAACAAGCGCTAGACCTTCACTGAAGAAAGATGTATAATCGTATTTGCAAGGAATAACCTCTCTACCGGTCTTATCAATAAAGCCCCACTTGCGATTAAATTCAACACAAGCCAAACCTTCACTGGAAGAAAATGCGTCATCATATTTGCAAGGAATGACCTCGCGACCAGTTTTATCAATAAAGCCCCTTTTGCCATTTAATTTAACACAAGCCAAACCTTCACTAAAAGAGTGTGCGTCATCATATTTACAAGGAATGACCTCTTTACCACTTTTATCGATAAAACCATATTGGCCATTCAATTTAACATCAGCCAAGCCCTCACTGAAGAAAGATGTATAATCGTATTTGCAAGGAATAACCTCTCTACCGGTCTTATCAATAAAGCCCCATTTGCGATTAAATTCAACACAAGCCAAACCATCACTGAAAGAAAGTGCCAAATCATATTTGCAAGGAATGACTTCGCGACCAGTTTTATCAATAAAACCACTTTTACCATTCAATTCAACAACAGCAAAACCTTCACTGAAAGATACTGCGTCATCATATTTACAAGGAATGACTTCGCGACCATTCTTATCGATAAAGCCCCTTTTGCCATTTAATTTAACACAAGCCAACCCTTCACTGAAATAATCTGCCAAATCATATTTGCAAGGAATGACTTCGCGACCATTTTTATCGATAAAACCCCATTGGCCTTTAAATTCAACACAAGCAAAACCCTCACTGAAAGAATATGCATCATCATATTTACAAGGGAAAACCTCGCTGCCATTTTTATCGATAAAACCATATTTACCATTCAATTCGACACAAGCTAGACCTTCGCTGAAAGAATTCGCATAATTATATTTGCAAGGAATGACTATCTGCATGGTCTCCTCGTCGATAAAGCCCACTTTCTTATTCTGTATATAGGGGACAAGTTTCAGATTATCCGAGCGTTCCTCTTCGCGTTTATTTTGCACTGCATTAAGGTCCACCTTATACAGCGTATCGCGTTCTATGGTAATTTCTTCGGTTATTCTGTCCTGTTCATTTGCCGTGCTGACAAATTCCACATAGTATTCTCCTGGCGGCAATGGCATTTTCAAGAGCGAGCCGGCAACGGCAAACCCCTTTTCTTCGCAATCGACAAACACCTTGCAATCGACATCTGTCAAAATCTTTAGATTGGCATTACCTGCGTTCGCCGAAGCGGGAAGATTGCCATCTTTCTGCTCAGGTTTTTTGGCTTTATTTTCGATTACGATATTCCGGCCCAGGACCTTACCCACGGCAATGACAAGTTCCTCCAGGTGTTTCTCGTAATATGGATAAGCAGTGAGCCAATGTTTACGCGAAAGATAGTATTCCAATGCCTCATCCATGGCGATATTCTCCACCAGGAAGGGGACTATTATCTTGTTATTGTTAAAGGCCTTGTCTATTTCGTTGCACACATGTTCTGATGCATTCGAATTTGCTGTAAAGACAAGCACCATGACCTTACACTCCTTGATGCCTTTGATTATTTCACGTGCATAGGGAATGCCGGGCTGAACATCGCGCGGGGCTATCCAGCAGGGTATTTTATTCTCTTCCAACGCATGGCAAATTGCATCGGCTATAATTTTATCTTTACTCGAATAACTTATAAATACTTCGTGCATATCTGTTTATCCTTATCTTCCAATTGCAGTATTGTCCCTAAGCACCGAATTAACGACCTCCACCAGCATCGCTTTCAGTTCGTCAACGAACTGCTTCGCTTCGTATTTGCGACGCTCGATATCACGCAGTTTCTTCTCCCACTGACCGGTGAGTTCGGCACTCTTCAGCAATTCGTTGCGGATGATACCTACCAGTTCCACGCCTGTGGCTGTGGCGAAGATATTTTTCTTCTCGTTGCGGATGTAGTTGCGTTTGAAAAGAGTCTTTATAATCTCGGCACGGGTCGAAGGACGACCTATTCCGTTCTCTTTCATCAGGTCGCGCAGCTCTTCGTCGTCGACGGTCTTTCCGGCTGTCTCCATTGCCCTGAGCAGTGTTGCCTCGGTGTAGGGTTTGGGAGGCTGTGTCATCTTCTCGACAAGTTCAGGTATGTGGGGACCACTCTCGCCCTTTGTAAAGGCTGGCATTGTCTGGTTCTTCTCCTCTTTGTCGTTGTCGGCTGGCTCCTGAGCAAAGACCACACGCCATCCGGGGTCGGTAATTACCTTTCCGGTTGCCTTGAAGTTCACACCACCGCTCTCGCCCAGCACCGTTGTTGTACAGAACTTACATTCGGGGTAGAAGATGGCAATGAAGTGTGTGGTCACAAGGTTATATACACGACGTTCATTCTCGGTAAGCGCCTGAGGATGCACACCCGTGGGTATAATTGCATGGTGGTCGGTAACCTTCTTGTTATCGAACACCTTTTTCGATTTTATCAGCGGCTTACCCATCAGCGGTGCAGTCAGTTGCTGATAGTCGCGCAGTCCCTTGAGGATATTTTCGCACTTGGGATAAATATCTTCGCTCAGATAGGTGGTGTCCACACGCGGATAGGTGGTGTATTTCTTTTCGTACAGCGATTGTATGGTCTGCAAGGTTTCGTCAGCCGTCATTCCGTACTTCTTGTTGCAGTCTACCTGCAACGAGGTTAGGTCGTAGAGACGGGGCGGAAGTTCGTTGCCCTTCTTTGCTGAAATGTCGGTTACGGTGAAAGGCTCGCCGGAGATTTTCTGCAATGCCTCTTCGGCCTTCTCTTTCTCTTCGAACTTGCCCTCGACGACGCTGAAAAGCACATCGCGGTACTTGGTTTTCAGTTCCCAATAGGGTTTGGGGATAAAGTTCTCTATTTCGGCCTGTCGTTTGACAATAAGTGCCAGCGTGGGTGTCTGCACACGACCAATCGACAGCACCTGTCGGTTGCCGCCATATTTGAGCGTGTAGAGGCGTGTGGCATTCATTCCCAGAAGCCAGTCGCCAATGGCACGGCAGAGCCCTGCCTCGTAAAGCGGCTGATATTCCGACTGGTCCTTAAGTGTGGCGAACCCCTCTTTTATAGCCTCCTCGGTGAGCGACGATACCCACAAACGTTTAACAGGGCATTTTGTTTGAGCCTTCTGCATTATCCAACGCTGAATAAGCTCTCCCTCCTGCCCGGCATCGCCGCAGTTGATGATGCACTCGGCACCCTCAATGAGTTTTTTTATTATATTGAATTGTCTTTCCTTACTGCGTTCACCCATCAGTTTGATGCCGAATTTTGGCGGAATCATGGGCAGACTGCTGAGGCTCCAACGTTGCCACATCTCGGTGTAGTCGTTGGGTTCTTTAAGCGTACACAGGTGTCCCAATGCCCATGTGACGCAGTATCCGTTTCCTTCGAAAAATCCGTCGCGCGGAGCAATCGCACCCAATACCTTGCCAATGCTCTCGGCGACGGATTTTTTTTCAGCTATACATAGAATCATTCTTTACTCTTCTTCCCTTCCTAACAACACCTGCATAAGTTCACACGCCGCTTTTGTCACGCTTGTTCCGGGACCGAAAATGGCAATAACGCCTGCACGATAGAGAAAATCGTAGTCCTGCGCGGGAATTACTCCACCTGCAAAGACAAGAATATCCTCGCGTCCCTGTTTCTTAAGTTCTTCGATGAGCTGCGGAATGAGTGTCTTGTGGCCGGCTGCAAGCGACGAAACGCCGATGGCATGTACATCATTTTCAATTGCATCTTTGCAGACCTCAGCCGGTGTCTGGAACAACATTCCCATATCCACATCAAAGCCGCAGTCGGCATATCCGGTTGCGACAACCTTTGCGCCACGGTCGTGACCGTCCTGACCCATCTTGGCTATCATCACTCGGGGACGACGTCCCTCAATCTTTGCAAACTCTTCGGTGAGGGCGCAGGCCTTTGCAAAGCTCTCGTCCTGCTTGCTTTCTGCTGAATACACTCCTGATATTGTTCTTATTACTGCTTTATAGCGTCCTGCAACCTTCTCGCAGGCATCTGATATTTCTCCCAATGTGGCGCGAACTCTTGCTGCCTCCACTGCGCACTCGAGCAGATTGCCTTCGCCACTTGCAGCGCACTCGGTGAGCCTGTCGAGCGCAGCCTTCACCTCATCCTCGTTACGTGAGGCTCGGTTGCGGGCAAGAGCTTCGAGCTGTTGCTGCAACACTGCTGTGTTGTCAATTTCGAGAATATCGATAGGCTCTTCTTTTTCAAGACAATATGCGTTTGTTCCGACAATCATCTGCGAGCCGTTGTCTATGTGGGCCTGTGTACGTGCTGCAGCCTCTTCGATGCGCATTTTGGGGATACCTGTCTCGATGGCTTTTGCCATACCTCCCAGTTCCTCCACCTCTTCGATGAGCGCCCAAGCCTTTTCGGCAAGTTCTTTGGTGAGGCTCTCTATGTAGTATGAACCGCCCCAGGGGTCGATACCTTTGCAGACATTGGTCTCTTCCTGGATGTAAATCTGTGTATTGCGGGCAATACGTGCCGAGAAGTCTGTTGGCAGCGCAATGGCCTCATCAAGCGCATTGGTGTGCAGCGACTGTGTATGTCCCATTGCTGCAGCCATTGCCTCTATACATGTTCGTCCTATGTTGTTGTAGGGGTCCTGCTCGGTGAGTGACCAGCCCGATGTCTGGCAGTGTGTGCGCAGAGCCATCGACTTAGGATTCTTGGGGTTGAATTTTGCTATGATTTTTGCCCACAGCATACGTGCCGCACGCATCTTTGCTATCTCCATAAATGGGTTCATTCCTATGCCCCAGAAGAATGAAAGTCGGGGTGCAAAGGCGTCAATGTCAATACCTGCCGCCACACCTGCACGCACATATTCCAATCCGTCGGCAAGGGTGTATGCCAGTTCGATGTCAGCTGTTGCGCCTGCCTCCTGCATGTGATAGCCCGAAATTGATATTGAGTTGAATTTGGGCATATTCTTTGAGGTGTAGGCAAATATGTCGCTGATGATGCGCATTGAGAATGCAGGTGGATAGATGTAGGTGTTACGCACCATGAACTCCTTGAGAATGTCATTCTGAATGGTACCGGCAAGTTCTTCGAGCTTTGCGCCCTGTTCGAGTGCTGTATTTATGTAGAAGGCAAGCACCGGCAGCACTGCGCCGTTCATGGTCATTGAAACAGACATTTTGTTCAAAGGGATTCCATCGAACAACTGCTTCATATTCTCCATGCAACAGATTGAAACTCCTGCCTTTCCCACATCACCTACAACACGTTCGTTGTCGGGGTTGTAGCCACGGTGGGTGGGGAGGTCGAATGCCACGGAGAGTCCTTTCTGTCCCGATGCCAGATTGCGGCGGTAGAAGGCATTTGACTCCTCGGCTGTTGAGAATCCGGCATACTGTCGGATGGTCCACGGACGGAATGCGTACATCATTGAATAGGGGCCACGCAGGAAGGGAGGCAACCCGGCTGCATAGTCGGGGTGCTGCATATCCTTAGTATCCTCGGCAGTGTAAACCTGCTTTACTTTAATGTGTTCGGCAGTGTCAAACGTTGCACACTCGGCAGACTGTTGCGTTGCCGCACTTTTTGCAAAAATATCTATATTCTTGAAATTCTTTCTCATAGCGGCTAACAATTGAGTTTGTTGTTAATCTCTTTCAATGTCTCCAATACATTCACACGCACATGGATGAAGTTTTCGATGCCCGCATTTTTCAGTTCATCGCTGCATGCAGGTGCGCCTGCAACCACAAAGAGTGCCTTTCCGCCAAGTTTCTCAAAGGCAGGAATTGCATATTCTGCATATTCGTCGTCGCTTGAACATATTACCACAATATCGGCATTCGCCTTGATGGCAGCTTCGACACCCTCGTCGACGCTTGCAAAGCCAAGGTTGTCGATAATCTCGTAGCCTGCAACTGCGAAAAAGTTGCTTGAGAATTGTGCGCGCGCCTGACGCATGGCAAGGTTGCCAATGGTGAGCATAAATGCCTTTGGACGTCTGCCACTCTGCTCTACCGCAATGCGCAATTGCTCAAAATCTTCGGCAAGACGACGTTTCGACAGTGTATTTTCACCCGTATGCTCTTTCTCGCCACAACCGCAAAGCTGCTCGACAGGACGATGCCCCTCGGAAAACTCATTGAAATTGGGAAATTGGTTGGTGCCGAGAAGTATCTCTTTGCGACGCGCAGCAGCCTGACGACGGCCATCGCCATCGCCGTTTACTGTATTCTGAACAGAGTTACTCTCAACAGCTGCACGGAAACCGCCCATTTCCTCAACTGCAAGGAATAATTTCCATGCCTCCTCTGCAAGTGAAGCTGTCAGTTTCTCTACATAATAGGAACCCGCAGCAGGGTCTACAACTCTGTCGAGTCGGCTCTCGTTCTTGAGAATAAGCTGCTGATTGCGGGCAATACGTTCGGCAAAGGCTGTTGGTGCCTCATATACAGCATCGAACGGTGTCACCGTTATTGAATCGGCGCCGGCGATAGCAGCGCTCATCGCCTCAGTCTCGCCACGCAGGATATTTACATACGCATCATACAGTGTCTGGTTGAAAGTGGTGGTAACAGCATGCAGTGCCATCATGCAGTCGCTGTCGTTGTTGGGATTATACTCCTTTACAATATTTGCCCACAGCATGCGAGCCGCACGAATCTTCGCAATCTCCATAAAGAAATTGCCTGAGATTCCAAATGTGAATTTAATTTTGGCAGCGGCAGCCGATGCAGGCACTCCGCCTTCGGTAAGGATATTCATATACTCATTACCCCACGCAAGTGCATAGCCAAGTTCGTGAGCAATATATGCACCGCTGTTACACAGCAACGATGCATCCACCATCACACAACGATAGCCGGGAAGTGCAGCCATCAGGTCGACAAGCTTCACCAGTATTGCATCGCCGTTCTCTAAAATTTTACCCTGTGAGAGTTGCTTGCCCAACGGGTCAAACTCTATGCTTCCGCGCAGCGCTGCAAAATTGAGTCCGCGCTCTTTATAATATTCGATAAGCAGTGCAGCAAACTCATAGCTCTTTTTCAGACACACCTTGAAGTTAAGTTCCACAGCCAAGGGGTCAATGCCATCGAGCAGTTCTGCTATGTATGCAGCAGAGACCAGGTTACCCTTAACCGAGAAGCCAAGCGATGTGCACCCCTTTTCAATGAGCAAACGGGCCTTCTCGTTTGATGCTGCCGCATCGGACTCCTTCACTTCCTGACGTATAAGCCAGTCATTATTATTTTTGCATCCACGAGTATATGGAAATACTCCGGGAAACTCCTGTTTTACAGTTTCTGCTACATCCGAGCTACGATAAAAAGGCTGTACATCGAAGCCTTCGGATGTTTTCCATACAAGTTTCTTCTGAAAGTCTGCCCCTTTGAGGTCTTCAGTTATCTTGTTCATCCACTCCTCCGTTGTTATCGGCGGAAACTCTGAAAAGAGATTTTTATTTACTTCTGCCATAAAATTTGGGTTAGTGTTATTACTCTTTTGCTTTTTTCTCTTTATGTGTCTTACAAAGATAGTGCAAACTGCGAGGAGTGCAAAATAATGCGTTTGTTTTTTACCCAAACACCAAATTCTATTTCCGGAAGTACACTACCGTATACAAACAGAAAAGAGAAGCAATCGATTGCTTCTCTTTTCTGTTTGTATAGATTGTTATTGCGTTACTTTTTCTTGTCAGTTGCAGAATATACAACTGAAAGAGCCATAGATTTACGCAACTCCATTTTAACGTCGGTAACGATACCCATCTGAGTATCCTTGTCAATTCTCATTACCATCTTCATGAAGGGCTTGTCGCGCTCTGACATTGCTTCACGCTCAGCCTGTACGTACTCACGGATGTAACCAACTTCTTCGCCACGAATCAGTTTATCGTTCAACTGAATACGGCTGGCTGTACCCATGATGGCACGTAAATCTTTCGTAGGACGACCAATGTTAATATATGATGCCAAAGACTTACGCTCCAGTTTCTCCAACTCAGTACCACCGGGTACTTTGTACTCTACTTTCAATTCCTCCTCGCGCATAGATGTTACCATCATGAAGAAGAAGAGCATTGAAAATATCAAGTCAGGAAGTGAAGAGGTATTCAATTCCGGCATTCCTGCCTTTCCTTTCTTTTGAAACTTACTCATAATCCTTATTTGCCATATTGTTTTGGTTCGGCCTCAGAAATCATACACTTGTAATACTGACGGCATGCCAATTGTTCATCCTCGTTACACTCATTATAGGGGCGTCCGAAAGTCTTGCGTGCCAATTCGTCACGAAGCTCGTTGTAAGCACCATATAATTCATTCTCTACCTGGAAATATGTGTCGTAGTTTGTCGCACGGTCGGTAACAAATGAGATTACGTGATTCTTTGTAATCATCTGCTGTCCGAAAGGTGCAGGCAGTTCTACCAAATGCTTCTCAGGAAGATTTACATGATCCTCGGGATTCGCAATAAACTCCTTCGCCAATTCACGAATCTCTGAAAGTTCAACCTCGCGTGTTTCGTTTTTCATTACAACCATTATCTTGTTGTACATGTTAACTGTAACCTGCATGGTATTTCTCTTGTGAACTTCAGGGGGTTCCTGATTTTCTTCGGGAGGGTTGGGGAGACGGACCGCCAAACCACGGTCAGTATTCATTGAGGTAGTAATAAGGAAGAAGATAAGCAAAATAAATGCTATGTCAGCCGTTGATGAGGAGTTTAACCCCGGTACAGATCTCTTTCCCATTATCTAATTACGCTTTTACTTTATTAACACTCTTAGATACATTCATAAGGCTAAGAGCTGTGCAAAGTGTAGCAGCAGCAAGAAGCACATACTGAACATAGATGCAGACATCGCTAAGAACGAGTTTGTCCTTATCTTCGAACAACTCGCCACCAGCCATTCTGATAGGCTCGTCAGATGCTACTGCATATGCAGCGCCAAAGAGAGCAACTACCAACAGAGCGCCCAAAAGACCCTTAACTGCTGTCATGGGGCTGTCTTTCAAGTTCACGAGGAACTGTTTGAAGACAAATATCATCAGCAAGACGATACCTGCAGCAACCAATGCATACATCCAATAGATGAGCAAGTCTGTATTCACGGGGTCTACCAAAGACTTACCGTTAATTGTTGAATAGTTGTCAAAACCTACGAAGAAGAATACTCCGCAAATAACAACTGATACAGCAATCAGCGCCCAAAGGATGTAAGTTGATAAATTATTAATTACAGAAGCTTTCATGATTATTTAGCTTTTTAAGTGAATTAGTCTTTTTTGTAGAGACCCTTCTTTACAATCATGTCGATGAGTTTGATTGAGCAATCCTCCATATCCTGAGTGATAGCCTCAATCTTGGTAAGTACGAAGTTGTAGAATACCTGGAGTACAAGAGCTACGACGATACCGTAGATAGTTGTGATAAGAGCCACCTTCATACCACCTGCAACGACTGTGGGAGAGATGTCACCTACACGCTGGATTTCGTCGAACGCCATAACCATACCGATCACAGTACCCAAGAATCCGAGAGAGGGAGCCATCGCGATGAAGAGAACGATCCAAGAGCAGTTCTTCTCGAGGTTCATAGCCTGAACGCTACCGTATGAAACGATTGCCTTCTCGATTGAGTCGAGAGTCTGATCTGTACGGAGAAGACCCTGATAGCAGATAGCAGCAACAGGACCTGCTGTTTTCTCGCAGACAGCTTTTGCTTTCTGAACATCACCTGCTGCAATAGCCTCAGCGATTGATGCCATCAATTTCTTTGTGTTAACCTGTGTAAGGTTGAGGTAGATGATACGCTCGATACAGAATGCAAGACCGATGATCATAGCGATAGCAACCAATGACATGAAGCTAGCGTCACCCTCGATGAACTTAGTTTTCAACTCTTTGTGGAAACTTGTAGGTTCAGCCTCCTCGATGGGAGCAGAAGTAGTTTCTTCTACAGCAGCAGCTGTAGTAGCGGCTGAATCAACAGCAGCTGAATCAACCTGTTCGGTCTGCTCAGTAGCCTGAGCGTCCTGTGCCTGAATAGACTGAGTTGTTCCGAATGCGAACAATCCCAACATTGCAACAATTGCAAAAAGCTTTTTCATTGTGTGTTAATTTTAGAAATTGTTATTTAAATAGTTTATAATTTTAAAGTTATATAGTTTTAAATCTCTGCGGAAAGAGGGGGATTCGAACCCCCGATACGCTTTTGACGTATACACGCTTTCCAGGCGTGCCTCTTCAACCACTCGAGCATCTTTCCTTACAAAACAAGCACGACATACATTGTGCATGTTTTAAGTTTTTTATAGTCCACGCACAATTTCGCCACAAAAGTAACCTTTTTTTTCAATAAAACATCTATTTAAACAAAAAAAAGAGAAACATTTTTAATATCTGCACTTTTTCAATGATAAAAACGGCATTTTCACCGTTTTTATTACACATCGGCGAAGAAAAATTGCTATCTTCGCGTTGTATTAAGAATAATCGGAGTTTATGGGATTTTGGGACTATATAAACCCCTATTGCTGGGTGACAGATATAAGGAATTTTGCTTTTGACAAAGGATGGCTCAAGAGCAGTTTTTTCCACTTACCGGTCGTTTCGGTGGGAAACCTGACAGTTGGCGGAACCGGAAAAACTCCACACATAGAATACATTATAAATCTTCTAAAGGAGGAGTACCACATAGCCACCTTAAGCCGTGGTTACAAGAGAGCAAGCAAAGGATATGTAAAGGCAACATCGGGTTGCGACACCTCGCTTATCGGTGATGAGCCGGCGCAGATAAAGAGCAAGTTCCCCGATATAACAGTAGCCGTTGACGAAAAGCGAGTGGATGGAATAGGACACCTGCTTTCTGAAGAGAAACAGCCGGATGTAATATTGCTGGATGACGCCTTTCAGCACCGTTATGTAACTCCGGGTCTAAGCATCGTGCTTGTTGACAGCAACCGCCCAATTTGGAACGACAATGTGTTACCATTCGGACGTTTACGCGAACGTGCCGACGGGATAAAGCGTGCAGACGTTATCGTTGTCACAAAATGCCCGCAGGCGATGCAGGAGAGCCAGAAGCAACAGTTCCGTCAGAAATTAGGACAAAAAAACGATACACCTGTTTTTTTCTCCACTGTATGCTACGACAAGCCCAAAGCCCTTTTTGACGTTGCTGAGCAGCAATGCACAATAGACAAAGGCACAAATGTATTGCTTCTGACAGGCATAGCCCGTCCCGAACCGCTGAAAAAGGAGCTCGAAAGCAGAGGCGCCGAAGTAACACTCATGCAGTTTGCCGACCATCACAATTTCAGTTGCGCCGAACTTGAAAACGTTGCAAAAAAGTTTGCTTCGTTGCCATCGGACAACAAAATAATAATAACAACGGAGAAAGATGCCGAAAGAATCACAGGTCGCAACGACCTACCTTATATAATAAAGGAGAAATGCTATTCGCTTCCTATCAAGGTGCGAATAATGGATGAAGAAAAAATGTTTAACCAAATAATTATCGACTATGTTAGAAAAAATCAAAGAGACCGCAGCATTTCTGCAGTCAGTGATGAAGACAAAGCCTGAGACAGCCATCATCCTCGGCACAGGTCTTGGCAGCCTTGTTAACGAAATAACAGACAAATACGAAGTACAATATAAGGATATACCCAATTTCCCCCTGTCGACAGTTGAGGGACACTCAGGAAAACTCATCTTCGGTAAATTGGGCGACAAGGAGATTATGGCCATGCAGGGACGCTTCCACTACTACGAAGGCTATTCAATGAAGGAGGTAACATTCCCCGTGAGAGTGATGCGCGAGCTTGGCATAAAGACCCTGTTCGTTTCGAACGCAGCCGGAGGCATGAACCCCGACTTCATCATCGGCGACCTGATGATTATAAACGACCACATCAACACATTCCCCGAACATCCTTTGCGCGGCAAGAATATCGAATATGGTGACCGTTTCCCCGATATGAGCAAGACTTACGACCCCGAACTTATCGCAAAAGCCAAGGAGGTTGCTGCCGAGAAGGGCATCAGAGTTATGGAGGGTGTTTACCTTGGTACACAGGGCCCAACATTCGAGACTCCCGCTGAGTATGTCATGTTCCGCAGAATGGGTGGCGACGCAGTAGGTATGTCTACTGTTCCCGAAGTTATTGTGGCACGTCACTGCGGCATCAGAGTATTCGGTATCTCTGTTATCACCGACCTTGGTCTCGAAGGCGTAGTTGTAGAGGTGAGCCACGAAGAGGTGCAGAAAGCAGCCGACGAGGCACAGCCCAGAATGACAACAATTTTCAAAGAACTTGTAAACAGGTCATAATAGAATGAACGAAATAAACAGAACTGAGATTGCCACACTTGGCGAATTCGGACTGATAGACCATCTGACGTCGGACATCACTCCCGTAAACCCCGAAACGGTGCTGGGAGTGGGAGACGACGCAGCAATACTCCGCTTCGATGGCGAAGAGGAGGTGCTTGTAACCACCGACCTTTTGATGGAGGGCATACACTTTGACCTCACATACGTTCCCTTGAAACACTTGGGATACAAGTCGGCAATGGTCAACCTGTCCGACATCTATGCCATGAACGGTACTCCCAAACAGATAACCGTCTCAATAGCACTGAGCAAAAGATTCTGCATAGAGGACATGGAGGATTTCTATGCAGGATTGAAGCTTGCTTGCGACCGTCACAAAGTAGACATCGTCGGCGGCGACACGACCTCGTCACTCACAGGCCTTGCCATAAGCATCACAGCCATAGGCACAGCCCCCAAAGGCACAGCTGTCAAGCGCAGCGGTGCAAAAGTAACCGACCTCATATGCGTATCGGGTGACCTTGGCGCAGCATACATGGGATTGCAGTTGCTTGAACGCGAAAAGATTGCCACAAGCGGCAAGGATGGTGTTCAACCCGACTTTGCAGGAAAAGAGTATATTCTTGAACGACAGCTGAAGCCCGAAGCGCGCCGCGACATAGTGGAACGTCTGCGCGAGGCAGGAGTGACCCCGACAGCCATGATGGACGTGTCGGACGGACTCTCGTCAGAGCTGCTGCACATCTGCAAACAGAGCGGTACGGGATGCAGGATCTACGAGGACAAGATTCCTGTCGATTACCAAACAGCCATTATGGCCGAGGAGCTGAATATGAACGTAATAACCTGCGCTCTGAATGGCGGCGAGGATTACGAACTGCTGTTCACCGTTCCCATTGCCGACCACGAAAAGGTTGCTTCGATGAAGGATGTGCGCCTCATAGGACACATTGTTAAGGAGGAACTTGGCGCAGCGCTCATAACACGCGACGGCGTAGAGATGGAACTTAAGGCACAAGGCTGGAACCACATGAACAATAAGTAGTTTCCGCCTTCACAACAGATTATCATAAAAATGTCATAAGAAACTATGCAAAAGAAAATGAACCCCGGCACACTGTGCGTACAGGCCGGATGGACACCCAAGAAGGGCGAGTCACGCGTACTGCCCATCTTTCAGAGTACAACATTCAAATACGAGACAAGCGAGCAGATGGCACGCCTCTTCGACCTCGAGGACAGCGGATATTTCTACTCTCGCCTTCAGAACCCCACAGTGGACGCAGTAGGCGCAAAAATTGCAGCTCTTGAGGGAGGTGTAGGAGCGGTCATGACCTCATCAGGCCAGGCAGCCAACTTCTACGCTATCTTCAACATCTGCCAGGCAGGCGACCACTTTGTATCGGCAAGCACCATCTATGGTGGAACATACAATCTCTTCTCGGTGACTATGAAAAAACTGGGAATAGATGTAACATTCGTCGATGCAGATGCTTCGGAAGAGGAGATACAAGCAGCATTCCGCCCCAACACCAAGGCACTTTTCGGCGAGACAATCTCTAACCCCAGCGTTAATGTTCTCGACATTGAGAAATTTGTACGCATTGCCCACAAGAATGGTGTACCTGTCATCATCGACAACACCTTTGCAACACCCGTAAACTGCCGCCCCATCGAGTGGGGAGCAGATATTGTCACACACTCTACCACAAAATACATGGACGGTCACGCAGTGGCAGTCGGCGGTGCTGTTATCGACAGCGGTAACTTCGACTGGGATACTTACCACGACAAATTCACCTGTCTGACAGAGCCCGACGACTCTTACCATGGACTTGTTTATACAAAGGCTTTCGGCAAAGCTGCCTACATCACAAAGATGGTTGCACAGGTGATGCGTGACCTCGGCGCAATGATGGCACCCGAAAATGCCTTCCTGTTGAACCTCGGACTCGAGACATTGCACCTGCGCATGCCCCGTCACTGCGAGAATGCACAGAAGGTAGCAGAATATCTCGAAGCACACCCCAAGGTAGAATGGGTGAATTTCTGCGGTCTTGCAAGCAGCAAGTACAATGCTCTTGCCGAGAAATACCTGCCCAACGGTGCATGCGGCGTGCTTGCATTTGGCGTAAAGGGCAGCAAAGAGGATGCTATCCGTTTCATGGATAGTCTGAAGATGATTGCCATCGTTACACACGTTGCCGATGCACGTTCATGTATCCTGCACCCCGCAAGCCACACACACCGTCAGTTGACCGACGAGCAGCTTATCGAAGCAGGCGTGGCTCCCGACCTTATGCGTCTTTCAGTGGGTATCGAGGATGCTGAGGATATAATTGCCGACCTTGAACAGGCATTGGAACTCCTTTAACAGCTACAACAACCTATCCTAATAAATATGAGCATATTCGCTATGGCGAATATGCTCATATTTATTTAAGGTAATTATTTGCTACTTACCCTGTTGCAGAGACTACAACTGTGTACAGCGCGATAACAGGTAATGGTCGAGGATAGTCAGTGCAGCCATTGCCTCAACAACAGGCACAGCACGTGGAACCACACAGGGGTCGTGGCGTCCGCGAGCGGAGATTGTCGTGTCATTGCCATCCACTCCCACTGTAGGCTGTTCGCAGAGAATGGTTGCAACAGGCTTGAAAGCCACGCGGAAATAGATATCCTGTCCGTTTGAGATTCCGCCCTGAATACCGCCGCTGTGATTGCTGCGCGTATCTACAGTGCCGTTATTATTGTAAAAAATATCATTCTGCATAGAACCGCGCCTTGTCACCGACGAGAATCCGTCACCATAGTCAAAGCCTTTTGCCGCATTGATGGTGAGCATAGCCGCAGCCAGTGCCGACGAAAGCTTGTTGTAGAGCGGAGCGCCGATACCTGCCGGAACACCCTTTGCCACACAAGTGACAATGCCACCTATTGTGTCGCCCTCGCGTTTAACATCGAGGATAAGCTGCTCCATTGCAGCTGCCTTTTCTGCATCGGGGCAGCGCACAATGTTACTTTCAACCATTGAAAGGTCGTAAGCATTGTAGTTTTTCTCCAATGCAATGTCGCCAACCTGCGAGGTATACGCCTGAACGGTAATACCCTTCTGGGCAAGAGCAAGCTTCGCCAATGCGCCGGCACAGACACGTACCGCAGTTTCTCGTGCCGAAGAGCGTCCGCCGCCACGATGGTCGCGTATGCCATATTTCACAGCATAAGTGTAGTCGGCATGAGAAGGTCGGTAGGCGTCACGCAGATTATCGTAGTCATTGCTGCGATTATTTGTATTGAAAATGACAAAGCCGATAGGTGTACCGGTTGTACGTCCCTCAAACACGCCCGAGAGGAACTGAACCTCGTCAGCCTCGTTACGGGCAGTTGTCACCGCACTCTGTCCGGGACGGCGACGACGCATTTCGCTGCGTATAAACTCCTCATCTACAAGCACTCCCGACGGAAAGCCATCGAGTATACCACCTATTGCAGTGCCGTGCGACTCACCGAATGTGGTAAGGCGCAACTGAGTTCCAATCGTATTCATATAAAGATTACAATTTACCGTCAAGAGAAGAGACCCCCGACCGTTTAAAATTATCGTGAGTTACCACGCACGTGGTAACTCACATTCTATTTGAATTTCAAACATCAATTAGTGGCAACCGCCGCAGCCCTCTTCGCCACAGCCCTCTCCACAAGTGCCGCCACCGCAGCCACTGCAACCGCAGCCGCATCCGCTGGGTTTGAGAGAGTCCTCGAATTTCTTAATCTCCTTTTCTGTTGCGGGACGCGACTCAACAACGCTTCCTACAAACTGAAGGTCGCAGCCTGCCAAGGGGTGATTGAAGTCCATTACCACCTTCATGGGAGTAACCTCTTTCACTGTACCGAGAATGGGTGAGCCGTCGCTGCGCATCATTTCCACTATATTGCCGTTGAAGATGTGAGCAGAGTCGAATTTGCCATCGATGGTGAACACCTCGCGGTCGAAATCCTGAACATGCTCGGGGTCATATTCGCCGTATGCCTCGTCCGAGGGAATTGTAAAATCGAAAGTGTCGCCTTTCTTAAGGTCTTTGAGGTTATTCTCGAATGTGTCAAGTGTAAAGTTAAATCCTGTAAGGAAGCTGAAGGGTTGTTCACGTGTTGCCTTTTCAATCTCTTCGGCTGTGCCGTCACGATGAGCTACAAGTTCGTATGCCACACGGAGGAACTGATGTTTTGTTTCCATAAAATCTGTCTATTTTCGATAATCGTTTAATAATTCAGGTGTGTAATTCTCTATAAATGTTGCATGAGCAGCCACAATGCTCTCTGCCATCGCTGTAAAGCGACGAGCCGACGAGCCGAAAAGCTCTTCGTTGGCAGATGCGTCGAGCATCAGCAGCGCTGCCATGATGCAGTATGATGCCATTTCGTATATGCGGCGCGAGAGGAAGTCGTTTGTATCCTGACAGCCGAAAGATTGCGCACGTTCAACGGCAGCACGATAGCTCTCTGCCATCTTTGCAATTCGGTCGCGTACGGGCGACATTGCCTGCGACACCTCGCTTGAGAGATAATCGTCGAGCAGTGCCGAGTAGAATCCGTTGGTTGCGTAGCGTATAGCCGCCACCACCTGCAACTGGGTTGTACCCTCGTAGATGGATGTGATGCGTGCATCGCGGTAAAGACGCTCACAGGTATAATCCTTCATATAACCCGAGCCGCCATGCACCTGTATGCAATCGTAGGCATTGCGGTTGCATATTTCGCTGCCCATACCCTTTACGATGGGAGTGAGAGCATCTGCCACGCGCGAGAATGCCTTTGCCTCCTGACGTTCTTCGGGAGTAAGTGTGCGCTCGCGTGCCACCAGTTCGAAGCAGGCAGTCATATCCACGTTACGGGCAGTCGCGTAGAGAAGGCTGCGCGATGCATCGAGGCGCGCCTTCATTTCGCCCAACATTTCGTAGACGGGGGCGAACTTATCTATCGTGCGGCCAAACTGTTTGCGGTTGGCAGCATATTCGACAGCCTCGTTGTATGCAGCCTCGGAAAGGCCTACACTTTGTGTAGCAATACCTATGCGGGCACTGTTCATCAATGCCATCACATATTTGATGAGTCCCATCTTGCGGCTGCCGCACAGTTCGGCAGGGGCATTGTTGTAGACAAGTTCACAGGTTGGCGAACCGTGAATACCCATTTTATCTTCTATGCGACGGGTATGCACCCCGCCGTTGCGTTTGTCGTAGATGAAGAGCGAGAGGCCGCGGCCGTCGCTGCTACCCTCTTCGCTGCGGGCAAGCACCAGATGGATGTCCGCGTCGCCGTTGGTAATGAAGCGTTTAACGCCATTGAGATACCAACGTCCGTCAGCCTCGTTGTATGTAGCTTTCAGACGTACACTCTGAAGGTCGCTGCCTGCGTCGGGTTCAGTAAGGTCCATAGACATTGTTTCGCCCGAAGCTATACGAGGAAGATAGCGTTCGCGCTGCTCTTCAGTGCCGAACGAATTGATTGTCTCGGCACACTCCTGCAAACCCCACAGGTTGCCGAAGCCTGCATCGGCACGTGCCACAAGGTCCTCAAGCAGCGTAAAGACTGTTGTAGGGAAGTTAAGACCGCCATATTGACGGGGAATAGATATTCCCATAAGACCTGCCTTACGGAATATCTCCATATTCTGCTGACTTGCAGGGGCGTACTCTACCCTGCCATCGTGCAGCACAGGGCCGGTAGTGTCAACTATTGCAGCATTTGGCGCCACAACTTCGGCACACAATTCGCCAACGAGCGTCAACACCTGCTCGTAGCCTGCCACCGCATCTTCAAAGTCGACCGGAGCATAGTCATACTTTTCGGCTTGTGTGTAATTACCCTCTCTCATCTGCACTATGCGACGGAAGAGCGGGTGGCTTAGATAGTGCTTCAGCACCGGGTTGTCAGTATAGTAGTTCATGATTTTTTCTGATAATGGCTGATTAATTTGGGAAGTACATCCTCGACACGGCCTGTCACCACATAGTCGGCAATGGCGTTGATGGGTGCATCGGGGTCGCTGTTAACGGATATAATTATGCCGCTATCCTGCATTCCTGCAATATGTTGCACCTGTCCTGAGATACCACAGGCGATATATACCTTGGGGCGCACCGTCAGGCCTGTCTGTCCTATCTGTCGGTCGTGGGTGGTAAAGCCTGCATCGACAGCTGCACGGGTGGCACCTACCTCGCCGTGAAGTTCACGTGCAAGCGTAAAGAGAAGTTCAAAATTCTCTTTCGAACCTACGCCGTATCCGCCTGCAACAACGATGGGGGCACTTTTAAGATTGTGTTCGGCCTTCTGCAAATGGCGCTCGATGATGCGCACCACAAAATCGGCATCGCTGACATATTCAGCAACAGGATGGCTGATAATTTCGCCAGTATAGTCGTCGGGACGAACACGGTTGAGCGGCATTACACCCTCGCGCACCGTTGCCATCTGCGGGCGGTTGTAGGGATTGACAATGGTAGCCACTATGTTTCCGCCAAAGGCAGGACGTATCTGGTAAAGCAGATTCTCGATTGTCACACCCTTTTTCTTGTCCTCGTATTCGCCAATTTCCAGCGAAGTGCAGTCGGCTGTCAGTCCGCTGCCGAGTGCCGAAGATACACGGGGACCAAGATCGCGGCCAATAACCGTTGCACCAAGAAGAAATATCTGAGGTTTCTCCTCGCGAATGAATTTCTCGAGAATTGCGGAGTGTGGCAACGTGGTATAGGGGCTCAGACGTGCATCGTCAAACAGGTGCAGCGTATCAACGCCATAGAGGAATACCTGCTGAGCGACGCCTGCAAGATTTTCGCCCAATGCCACAGCCTCGAGGCTTACGCCGAGCGTGTCGGCCAGCTGACGCCCTTTGCTGAGCAGTTCAAGGCTTACTTCAGCTACACGACCTCCGTCAAGTTCGCAATATACTAATATGTTGTCCATTGTGTTATCCTATTGTGTGATTCGCAAGCAGTTCGCCGACAAGCTCTTTTATCTGCGCATCGTCCGCAGTGAAACGCTTGCTCTCTTTTGCCTGAAAAATTACGTTATCTACTTTTTTCACCTTTGTGGGCGAACCTGAAAGTCCGCATCGCGAAGCATCGCCACCTACAAATTCAAGGTTCCACTCCTGCAGGGTGAGTGCATCATCCGCAGCAGCTTTCTCTTTGTAGCGATAGCCATCGGCAGCCTGTTCGGAGGGAGTGGCTGCGCGACAGAAACGCAACAGACGATAGGCATTACGCGGACGACAGGGGGCTGCGGCGCCATCCACAGTGAGCAGCAGCGGCAGAGGAGCCTCCACCACCTCTACTCCATTTTCGATGGAGCGTTCCACTACAACCTTGTCACCATCGAGATTTACGATGCGACGTGTATATGTAACCTGTGGCAATCCAAGTTGTTGGGCAACCTGAGGGCCTACCTGTGCCGTATCGCCGTCGATAGCCTGACGTCCACAGAGTATAATATCGAACTTTCCTATTTTGCGTATAGCCGAAGTGAGGGCATAGGAGGTTGCCAGTGTGTCGGCACCTGCAAACGCACGGTCGCTGAGCAGTATTCCGGCATCGGCACCGCGGTAGAGTCCCTCGCGCAGAATGTCTGCTGCACGGGCAGGACCCATGGTCAGCAGTGTTATGCGGCTGCCGGGGTTGGCATCCTTGATGAGAAGTGCCTGTTCAAGAGCATTCAGGTCTTCGGGGTTGAAGATGGCAGGAAGCGCCGAACGGTTCACTGTGCCGTCGGGGTTCATTGCCTGCTGACCGACATTACGCGTGTCGGGCACCTGCTTCGCAAGAACAATAATATTTAATTCCATATAATTAATGTTTAGGCTACAAATTTACAGATTGTTTAGCAATTAGCCAACCGCGCTTTGTCAAAAAAGGTTTTTTCCTATGATATTGAACTACATTTTGTAATTATCGCCATAGAGTTTAGAATCTATTTAGAAACTGCTTACTCTGTCATACAATGAGTAAAAGTCACCGCAGCAGCACCTTCTTTTTCACATAGTGCCTTTTGTATAGATGTTGTCAGCCTGAGCAATCGCTTGTAATGCAAAAACAATCACCATTATAGAAAAAAATCTTTTTCATATTCCAGATTTTAATAGATTCATTTAATGATAATTCTTGCACCTTGTTCAACCTTAAAATTATTGTTGATTAAGGTCTTTCCTTTGGCTTCTACTTTAAACGCCGCGCCGGACTTAATCGTAACATCCCCTTTTGGCTTCAAGGGTGTTACATCGGAGCCAATACAAACAATTTTTACAAAAGCACACTTACGCACTACCTATTTTTTATCTCTTTTGCGGGGCTCGCCCATCTTGCGACGGTTTTTCTGTTTCTGCTCCTCGTATTTCAAATACTTTTTATACTGTTTGGGCGAAAGTATCTGTTTCATTTCGGCATTCATAGCCTCGCGGCGTGCCTTGACAACCTCTTCGTGCGCTTTCATCATCTCCTCGCGGCTTTTTGCATCGAAGGCAGGGGGTGCAGCACCATCCTTCTGCTGTTTTTTCATTTTCTCGGCGCGCTCCTTCATCTTCTCCTGCATAGCCATCATGTCCGAGTATTTCATTATGTAAACGAGCTGATACTGAAGAGAGTCGAGCCCCACAGCCTCGTTTATGGCATCTGCCTCCATTTTGGCCATCTGTTCGGGATTGAATCTCATTCTCATCTGTCGACCCTGACGGGGAGAACCCTGACGACGCTGACTGTTATCCTGAGCGTATGCTGCTACTGTAAAGAGAGCAAGCAGTGATACAAATAAAAATTTCTTCATAGCTGTATAGTTTAATCGGTTTAATATGTGAGCAAAAATTCAACTGTTTCGTCCATCAATGCGAAGCATCTGAGGAGGCATCAATCACAACACCATCGACCATGCGTATCGTACGGTCGGTAAGGGTTGCCAGTTTTTCGTCGTGCGTAACTATAACAAAGGTCTGCCCGAAACGGTCGCGAAGGTCGAAAAAGAGCTTGTGCAGTTCCTCTTTGTTGTGAGTATCGAGGCTGCCCGAAGGCTCGTCGGCAAGCACCACATCGGGGCGGTTCACAAGGGCGCGGGCAACAGCCACACGCTGGTTCTCGCCACCCGACATCTGCGAAGGCTTGTGTTCGGCACGCGACGAAAGTCCCATAAGTTCGAGCAGTTCCACTGCTCTTTTTTCAGCCTCGGCGCGGCTCGTTCCGGCGATAAGTGCAGGAATCATCACATTTTCGAGGGCAGTAAATTCGGGCAGCAACTGGTGAAACTGGAACACAAAGCCGATGTGTGTGCCGCGGAAAGCAGCAAGGCGGCTGCGATTCATACGACAAATATCCTCGCCGTTGAACAGAATAGAGCCACTGTCGGGTGTATCAAGCGCACCAATAAGCTGAAGAAGAGTGGTCTTTCCGGCACCGCTGGGGCCCACAATGCTGACAACCTCGCCACGCGAAATTTCGAGGTTGACACCATTCAACACCTTCAAAGCGCCGAAACTCTTTGTTATATTATCTATTTTTATCATAGAAGCCTACAAATTTTCAATTACATATGCAGCAAGATGGCAGCCGAAAGTGGTCGTATAGTAGCTGATCGTACCGATAATAGGTTTTCCGCCACCGGGTGCCGGTGCAACCGCGCTTTTGCGTGCATCCTCCATACTGTACACCACCGGCAGTTTGTAACGGCTGCGGTAGTCGCGCAACAGACGACGCAAATTCTTGCCAAGCACACAATGCTCACTGCGCCACAGGTCGCCCACACGTATGCAGGAGAGGTCGCCCTTGGCACCGGCACCAAGACTCGACACTATGTTGAGCCCACGTTGCCAACACTCCACAATGAGCGCAGCCTTCTGCGGAAGCGAATCTATTGCATCCACCACAAAATCGTAGCCGCCATCCAGCAGCGAGGGGATATTATCCGCATCGACAAAGAGGTTCACAGCCTTAATGTCGCATTGGGGGTTGATTCCACGCAGGCGTGCTGCAACAACATCGCATTTCGGTTGTCCCACAGTGTCGACAAGCGCCGGCATCTGACGATTGATATTTGTAACATCAACATCGTCAGCATCGACAAGCACCATGCTGCCCACACCCGAGCGGCACAACATCTCAGCCGCCCACGAGCCTACGCCACCAAGCCCGACAACAAGCACTCGCGACGATTTTATTCTCGCAAGCTTTTCGCTGCCAAGCAAAAGTTCGGTACGTTGCAACCATTTGTCACTCATTGTTCAAAGGTTTTTTGCAGAAAACTGCACATTTCCACATCATATTTTGGCAAAAATACAAAAAAAAGAGTAAGCGCTTCTCTTTATCTGTAATTTTTCTTGTACTTTTGCACCACTTCAATGAACAAGTTTGATAAACAACAAACAAAAAGGTATAAACACACAAACAAAATAACAAAAATGAAAATTGCAATCGTTGGCGTAAGCGGCGCAGTAGGTCAGGAATTCCTGCGCGTACTTGATGAAAGAAATTTCCCCTTTGACGAGCTTGTACTCTTCGGTTCGTCACGCAGTGCAGGAACAAGTTATAATTTCCGCGGTGTAGAATACACTGTCAAGGAACTGAAGCACAACGACGACTTCAAGGGTATCGATTATGCTTTTGTATCAGCCGGTGGTTCAACATCAAAGGAGTTTGCAGAGACCATCACCAAGCACGGCACAATAATGATTGACAACTCAAGTGCATTCCGCATGGACAGCGATGTACCTCTGGTTGTTCCCGAGGTGAACCCCACCGACGCATACGACACACCCCGCGGCATCATCGCCAACCCCAACTGTACAACAATACAGATGGTTGTAGCGCTGAAGGCTATCGAAAACCTCTCACACATCAAGCGCGTACACGCTTCGACATACCAGGCTGCCAGCGGTGCAGGAGCATCAGCAATGGCCGAGCTTTACGAGCAGTACCGCCAGGTGCTTGCAGGCGAAGAGCCCACAGTTGAGAAATTTGCCTACCAGCTCGCCTTCAACCTCATTCCCCAGATTGACGTGTTCACCGACAACGGCTATACAAAGGAGGAGATGAAGATGTACAACGAGACACGCAAAATCATGCACAGCGACATTCAGGTGAGTGCAACCTGCGTACGCGTTCCCGCGCTCCGTTCACACTCACAGTCATTGTGGATTGAGACAGAGGAGCCCTTGACAGTGGAGCAGGTGCGCGAGGCTGTTGCAGGTGGCGAAGGTCTTGTGCTGATGGACAACCCCGAGAACAAGGAGTACCCCATGCCTCTCTTCCTCGCAGGCAAGGACCCCGTTTACGCAGGACGTATCCGCAAGGACCTTACAAACCCCAACGGCATTACAATGTGGATTGTAGGCGACCAGATTAAGAAAGGTGCTGCATTGAACGCAGTTCAGATTGCAGAGTTCCTTATCAACAATCCCAAGAAATAATATCAGATAAGATACTACACAAAAGAATGAAGGAGAGGCTCGCGTGAGTCTCTCCTTCATTTTGTAATATAATACGTACAGCAATGTTGCACATGCAATTTTTCAGCGCCACCATTGAAAAGAGAAGAGAGTGTCCATGCAGCAAAGTTTCTTAAAAAAAGGGCAAGGTTTATTCGTTTGTTTGCAGATTATGCGTTAACTTCGCGCGGTCTGCTCAAAAGACAGCAAAAATAAAACGAACACTATAAAACATGACACTTAAAAGAATTCTTGCATTCCTCAGAAGAAGAGACGTCATAAAGACAATGATTGTGGTTCTTCTGACATTTATCATCTGGTGGATACCCACCGATGCTTTCGGCATCGAAGGACTCACCGTATTGCAACACCGAGTAATTGCCATTTTCTTCTTCGCAGCCGCTATGTGGATAACCGAAACAGTGCCGGCATGGGTAACGTCGGTGCTGATAATAGTATTGATGCTGCTGACCGTTTCTAACAGCGGAATAACGCCGCTTGTCAGCTATCTGCCCAAAGAGGAACTTGTCAGCTACAAGTCTATAATGTACACCTTTGCCGACCAGACAGTTATGCTGTTCCTCGGAGGTTTCGTACTTGCCATCGTAGCATCGAAATATGGTGTTGACGTAACATTGGCACGCGCACTGCTGAAGCCTTTCGGCACACGTTCGAACACCGTATTGCTGGGATTCCTGATGGTAACAGCCGTATTCTCAATGTTTGTCAGCAACACTGCGACAGCTGCAATGATGCTCACCTTCCTGACACCTGT
>CAJGDX010000006.1 GCA_904502185.1 uncultured Bacteroidaceae bacterium
CCCTCGAGAATCCCTTCGTTACACACAAACTGCATAATATGAACGAGGATGCAATCGTATGCGCCATCCGCAACCTCGGCCTCGACAAAGTGAGCGCCGACGATCGTGTGAAGGTTGTTTACGTTCCCTGCTATCTTAACGGCAGCGACGGCATCTTCAATATGTCATACTACGACGTTCTCATCGGTAACGACCTCAGCGTTTACCCCTCGTACTACGAGCCTTGGGGATACACTCCGCTCGAGAGCGTTGCTTTCCGCATTCCTACAATCACAACCAACCTTGCAGGCTTCGGTCTTTGGGTGAACTCACTGCTCGGCAAACAGGGCGAACTTAATGATGGTGTGGAAGTTATTCAGCGCACAGACAGCAATTATTTTGAAATGTCTGATGTAATTACAAAAAATATTTGTACCTTTGCGGCTCTAAATGAGAAAGATGTTGATGCGATAAGGAAGAAAGCAGCAAAAATAGCAGATAAGGCATTGTGGAAATGCTTTATACTTAACTATTTTGATGCGTATGACTTTGCGCTGAAACAGGCAGAAAACAGAAAAAATAAATAACAAAAGAAAAAAAATATGATTGAAATCAGTAATGCTAACATTCCTAGTTGGAAGACAATTAATGTAAAATCTCAGATACCCGAATCTTTGAAGAAACTCGATACCATTGCTCACAACATGTGGTGGTCATGGAATCAGGATGCAAAAGATTTGTTTGCTATGCTCGACGAGAAACTCTACGCAGAGTGTGGCAAAAACCCCGTATTGTTGCTCGAGAAATTGGGCTTCGAAAGACTCGAGGAGCTTTCAAAAGACAAGAACGTTCTTGCAGCTCTCGACAGCGTATATTCTCGTTTCGAGAAATATATGAGCGTAAAACCCGACGCAAACAGACCTTCAGTAGCATACTTCTGTATGGAGTACGGTCTTTCAAGCGTTCTTAAAATCTATTCTGGTGGTCTCGGTGTTCTCGCCGGTGACTACCTCAAAGAGGCTTCTGACTCTAACGTAGATATGTGTGCTGTAGGTTTCTTGTATCGTTACGGTTACTTTACACAGGCTCTCTCTATGGATGGTTCACAGATTGCCAACTACGAGGCTCAGAACTTCAACACTCTCCCCATCGAGCGTGTAATGGAGAGCAACGGCGTTCCCATGGTAATCGAGGTTCCCTTCAACGACTTCAACGTACAGGCTAACGTATGGCGCGTGAATGTAGGTCGTGTACCCTTGTACCTCCTCGACACAGACTTCGAGCAGAACAGCGAGTACGACCGTCCCATCACTCACAAGCTCTATGGTGGCGACTGGGAGAACCGTTTGAAGCAGGAGATTCTTCTCGGTATCGGAGGTATGATCATGCTCGAGAAGCTCGGCATCAAGAAGGATATCTACCACTGTAACGAGGGTCACGCTGCATTGTGCAACCTCCACCGTCTGACACAGTACATCAAGGATGGTTACACATTTGAGGAGGCTCTTGAGATTGTACGCTCAAGCTCTCTTTACACTGTACACACTCCCGTTCCCGCAGGTCACGACTACTTCGACGAGGCTCTCTTCAGCAAATATATGAGAAACTACCCCGCGAAGCTCAACATCACATGGGACGAGCTCATGGGCATGGGCCGCATCAACGCTAAAGACAAGTCTGAGCGTTTCTGTATGTCTACATTCGCATGTAACACTTGCCAGGAGATTAACGGTGTTAGCCGCCTCCACGGTAAGGTATCAAAATATATGTTCGCAGGTATCTGGAAAGGTTATTTCGCAGAGGAGAACCACGTAGGTTACGTAACTAACGGTGTTCACTTCCCCACATGGGTAGCACCCGAGTGGGACGCTCTCTACACAAAATACTTCGACGCTACTTTCCACGGCGACCAGTCTAACGCAAGCATCTGGGAGGCTATCTACAATGTACCCAACGACGAGATCTGGGCAATCAGAAAGCAGTTGAAGAGCAAGCTCATCGACCACATCCGCCAGTCATTCAAAGAGAACTGGTTGAAGAATCAGGGCGATCCCATGCGCATCGTTAACCTCCTCGACAAGATTAACCCCAACGCATTGCTCATCGGCTTCGGACGTCGTTTCGCAACATACAAGCGTGCACACCTCCTCTTTACAGACCTCGAGCGTCTCGCTCAGATTGTAAACAACGAGGATCGTCCCATCCAGTTCCTCTTCACAGGTAAGGCTCACCCCCACGATGGTGCAGGTCAGGGCTTGATCAAGAAGATTATGGAGATCTCTAAGATGCCTCAGTTCCTCGGCAAGATTATCTTCCTCGAGAACTATGACATGGATCTTGCAAAGATGCTTGTTTCGGGTGTTGATATCTGGATGAATACTCCTACACGTCCTTTGGAGGCATCAGGTACATCAGGCGAGAAGGCTCTTATGAATGGTGTACTCAACCTCTCTGTCCTCGACGGATGGTGGTGCGAGGGTTACAAACCCGGTGCAGGTTGGGCATTGAAAGAGCAGCGTACATACCAGAACCAGGAGCACCAGGATCAGCTCGACGCAGCTACAATCTACGCTCTCCTCGAGAACGAGATTCTTCCCCTCTACCACGACAACAGAGGTGGCAAGGAGTACTCTGACGAGTGGGTTAAATATATCAAGAACTCAATCGCACAGGTTGCACCTCACTTCACAATGAAGCGTCAGCTCGACGATTACTACAGCAAGTTCTACAACAAGCAAGCTAAACGTTTCCACCACTTGATGGAGGACGATGCTAAGGCAGCTCGCACACTCGCTTCATGGAAAGAGCAGGTGGCTGCAAGATGGAACGAACTTGAGGTTGTTTCTATCGAGAAGGACGAGAATGTTGTTAACGGCAACATGGAGGTAGGTAAGAACTATACTATCTCAATGGTAATCGACGAGAAGGGTCTGAACGACGCAGTAGGCGTAGAGCTCGTTACTCTTACAACAGACAACAATGGTAACGATGTTATCTACTCAGTAGAGCCCTTCGCAATGGTTAAGAAAGAGGGTAACCTTTTCACATTCAGCATCGACTATTCTGTAAACAACGCAGGTGCATTCAAAGTATGCTACCGTATCTTCCCCAAACACGAGGAACTGCCTCATCGTCAGGACTTCGCTTTTGTAAAGTGGATGGCATAATTTAGTTACAGACTATAGATACTTTATACAGGCTGTGCCGTGATTGAAAAATTACGGCACAGCCTTATTGTGTTTACACAGGTGAAAAGATTACAACATAAATAGTTATAACATATTAATGAGTAATTTTGTTCGCTATGTATCATTTAAAATCAAATAAAAAGAGTAAATTTGCCTTTAGGATATAGTGAAATGTATGTAACAGTTTTGCTTGTCAATAGAAATAAAGTAAATAATGACAGACAAACAAATAGTAGAAGCACTTATAGCTCGTAATGAACAAGTGACCAAGCAATTCTTTTTCGAGAATTGTCGTCCACTCTTTATGAGCATTATCCGTAATGTGTTCTCATTTCCGGTAGACTATAATGAGTTTGTGAACGAGTTCTACCTTTATTTGATGGAGGATGCTGCATATCGCTTAAAGCAGTTTCAAGGTCGAAGCACAATATATCAATGGATGAAAGTTGTGGCTATACGCTATTTTGTTGCTAAACGCAATATAATGATAGATAATGAACCTAAAGATACTTATACAGATATTGTGATTCAGGACAATATCGTTGATACAGAAAAAGATGTAACAGCAAGGATTGATGTTGAACATCTGTTTTCTCTTATGTCGAATAAACGATATGTTCATGTAATTAAAAAACTTGTATTGCAAGATGTTGAGCCCAGTGTGGTAGCTCGCGAACTTGGAACTAATGTGGAAAATTTGTACAATATTAAGAAACGTGCTATTGCAGCATTGACTGAAATTGCACTAAAAGAAGCCAGGGAATATGGGAGATGAATTAACTAAAAATATTTCGGATGAAGTATTGGCAACTTTTCTGGATGGCAATGCTACCGCACAAGAGAACAAAGAGATTATCTGCGCTCTCTTTGAAGATGCCGAATTGAGAGAATTGCTGCATATATCTCAGTCGGTTGATGCTGAATTGTATGCAATGTCGCATGAATGTGAAATTATTCCTATGACCGCAATGGCTGCAGCATGTGATGAAGGAAACCATTGCTGCTTGGAATGTGAAAAGTATATACTTCGAAAACTTAAAATAGATTTTGACGAACAGCAACTGCTTAAAAATGCATTTGACCGCGGATGGCAGAAAGAGGATGGTACCGCGCTTCATAATGTCGGCAGACATCTTGAAGAGAAGGGGCTGATTGTAACGCGTCAATACAAATCTACCATATGTGATATTATAGATGCACTTGAGGCAGATATGAATGTGATTGTTGCAGTCGACAGTGGGGAACTAATAAACAACAATGTTAATGAGACAATTGAAGATTGTCTTATAGGTCAAAATCCGGATCATACAGTGGTGGTCCTGTCATATAACTCCGAAAAGCAAGAAATTACCATATATGACCCAAATTCATCAAACCAGGAGGATGTATATCCAGTGGAACGCTTTGAGAATGCTTGGAATGACTCAAAAAAATATCTGGTAACCGTAAATTCAAGAAATATGAAAGAATATATTCCAAAACCAATAGATTTGTCAGATGTCGAGTTACACGATGACTTAAATGAATTGCGCGAAGCAATAGCTGAGAATGCTCATGAAGTATGGGCATTGGAAAGACAAGCACAAGGTTGGACATACGGTCCTCAGCGCGACGATGCAAAGAAACACAATCCGTGTATGGTCAAATATTCACAATTGCCCGAAAGTGAGAAAAAATTTGACCGCGAGATGGCTATAAATACATTGAAGTTAGTAAAAAAACTTGGATATGATATTACAAAGCGAGAAGAGACCGAATTGTATAAAGATTTATTGTCACGTATTCGCAATGCAAACGAAACATATTACTGTCCACAGTGTTACGGGGAAAATGTGAAGACTCCTGTTGAGAAGCATCAGGCCTTCTGTCATGTGTGTGGATGTAATCTTAAACAGGAAGATTTATATAAAAGTTAAACTCACATCTTTGCGACAAAATCAGCTTTATAGTTACTTTTGAAATATTTTTGGAATGATGGATTTTTTAAATGGTTGTTGCGAAAAAATTCTGAATGGCCTGAATTTATGGCAAATGTCCACATCTGTGAATTTGTATGACATTGGGTGGTGGAGTGTAATATTTATCTTGCTATTGACTTTAACCATCTGGATTCTATCAAATAAAAGAACTGTGCGAGTGGTTGAATCCATTTCGCGCAATCTTCTGGTGCTATCATCTTTAGTGTGGCTGTCGGGAGTTTGTGTCTATTTGATAGGACTTTACAGAACAGATTTAAACTGGCTTTCGGTTATACCTCGTGCAGTGATTTCTTCCTTTAAAATGTTTGTTGTGGCACACGACCTGGCCCGAGTACCAAAGGAACTTCAAGAGGATGCTATATATATGTCGATATTCTCTATAGTCCATTTTGTTGCTGCATTTATCACCTTCCTATTCATTTTTAGAATGGTTGGTTTCAAGATAAAATCCTCTTGGAATATATTGATACATAAATTGTTTTACTCGCGAGGAAAGGTTGTACATCTTTTTTGGGGAGTAAATGAACCATCGTGTCTGTTGGCGGAATCTATCAGAGAAAAACATTCCACAGATACAATTATATTTGTAGACATTGATGAAGAGTGTACAGATAACACACAAAGAAAGCCTACCCTAAGCAATATAACAAATACTATTACCATCAGGAATTGCGATATTGCCCGTTTGGATGCAATAGGAGCATTGGTCGATAATTGTTACAATGGTCCTGCGGAATATACTACTCAGAAGGATATAGATATTTTTGGACTTTTGAATCTTAAAAATATTGCATCTATCATGCAGAAAAGCGATAAGTCATATATCTATCTTTTTTCTGATAACGAAGCACAAAATATTAGCGGAGCATTGAATTTACAACATGATAAACGATTGCTTTCAATGCGTGAAAATAGTCCATTGATATATATTCATGCTCGTCGTGATGCAAATAATGAGATTTTCGACCACTATTCTCAATACGATGGCGAATCACACAGAATGAAGATTAAGATTGTTGATTCTGCTTATTTGTCAACTCTTGCATTAAAGCAGGATGAGAATCTTCTTCCTGTAAACTGTGTTGAATTTGATAAAAAAAACGGTACGGTTAATACTCCTTTCACATCTCTTATTGTCGGCTTTGGCGCAACTGGACAGGAAGCATTTAAATTCTTGTACGAATACACAGCCTTTATCGGTTCTGATATGAAAAAGACACCTTTCAAATGCTATGCTATAGATGAGAAAATGGACAAACTTGCCGGAATTATCCGAAAAAAAATGCCGGCTATTGGCGAAGATGAACTTACTCTTATTAAGTCATCTGTCGATTCTGAATGTTTTTGGCAGAAGGTAAACGGTATAATCGATCAATTGAATTATGTTGTAATTTCACTTAACAATGATGCTGTAGGTCTGTCGCTTGCCGTTAATCTGTTTAAACATGCATTACAGATGCGTTCGGCAAGCCATCTGCCGCTTAAAATCCTTGTCAGGTGCTATAATAGCAGCAATGAGAAACGAATGACTGAGGTTGTAAATAATCTTAATAACTCAATCAAGGGTTATAATATTGAAATAGCACTTTATGGAAAAGAGAAAGAATTGTATAGCTATAATACCATAATCTCAGATTTAACTTTGCAAGATGCTAAAGTGTTCAATGCTATCTATGAAAACTCCCCAATATCGGCAGAAGAACTTTGGGAAATGAGTTTCGGCAACAAAGAAATTCAAAGATTGATGAATGATAAAAAGATGTCCCGTTACCATGCGGTACACGACATAAATAGGCGAATAGCTCAGAATATTTCAAATTCCTTGCATTCTTCGGTCAAAATGAAACTTATGGGCTTCAACGAAAATGAACTGTCGGAACGTCTTAAATCCTATTATGAATATGTCCAATCTCGCATATATGGCAGTACCGTATATGCATGCAGCGAGGAAGATGCATTGTTGTTGAAAAACATGGCAATAGTCGAGCATGAGCGATGGGTGGCCTCCCACAAACTTTTGGGTTATACATATAGTCCGGAAAATAATTTTGTGAAAAAACAGCATAAATGTCTGTGCAAGTGGGAATGTCTGGACGAAACGACAAAATCTTATGATTGCAATGTGGTAGATACCACCATCAAGATGGCGTATGAAAAACTTAAGAATGCCCCCAATATTAATTAGTTTAGTGATAGATTTTATCTACAGAATTGTTCTTTAATATAAACTTTAATTAAAGAGAACAATGAAAAAGAATTATGTACCGCAACCAATGGATACAAGTGATATCCAGTTGCCAAAGGAATTGAATGTATTGATAGAACAAATGGCAAAGAATGTTCACGAAGTGTGGGCAAAAAGCCGTATTGAGCAAGGCTGGACTTACGGAGAGGAACGCAGCGATGTGTTGAAACATCACCCTTGCCTGATTCCATACGAAGAATTGCCTGAAGTAGAGAAAGAGTATGACCGTGATACTGCGCTTGGCACTTTGAAACTTATAAGCAAATTGGGATTCAAAATTTCAAAAGAGTAGGGGGATCTAATCTTGCATTGAATATGGCCTGTTCATCATTTTAATTTTTATTTAGTGTGAGTGAACAGGCTATTTGTTTTATCGTAAATATAACATAATTGGGTGTACCTTCATGAAAAAGGTACACCCAATTATATGTTTAAATCAGTTGCTTATTTCACCTCAACAAGCTGCAAAGCAACACTTGAGTATTCTGTCTTCAGAAGGTTTCTCATTGCAAGACCCTCTTCCATAAGCATTTTTCCGCTGAATACTTTGCCGTCAACAGCACAAGGTTTTTTCTCGTTTACGGGAGTAAGGTCTTTTACCTTGTATTTCTTATTGGCATCAAGACCTGCCATCTTCACTGTGGGGATGATAGAGTTGATGAAGTGTGCTGTCTTGTAAACATAGAATACTGCCTCGTTCTGCTCGGGAGTTACATACATAAGTGATGCAAGACCTTTGTTGTCGTAGGGCGACACAAGGCGATAGAGGTCACCGAACTGAACGATGGGACGAATGCTCTTGTATGCAGCGATAGCGCGTTTAGCAAATGCTTTGTCTGTCTCTGACATATCCTTGGGCTGAATCTCCATACCCAAACGGCCTGACATTGCAACGTCGAAACGGAACTTCAAAGGTACACGACGACCTGTCTGGTGGTTCTTGTCGGCACTTACGTGTGAAGCCATTGCAATGGCGGGGTAGAATGTTGACACGCCCCACTGGAGGTAGATACGCTGCAATGCGTCTGTATCGTCACTTGTCCAGAATTCGTTGAAGTAGGGGAGGAAACCATAGTTTACACGGCCACCACCACCGGCGCAAGCCTGCATCACAAGCTTGGGATATTTAGCGCGGATGCGCTCGCATACCTTGCGCAAGCCACGGTGATATTCAATGTAGATGTGTGACTGCTTGTCTTTGGGCAGGTAGTATGAACCGTAGTCCTGTACTGAGCAGTTTGCATCCCATTTCATGTACTTGATTTCGGGGAAGTTTGTCATGAGTGAGTCAACAACGCCAAATACAAAATCCTGAACTTCGGGGTTAGAGAGATCGAGGATAACCTGTGTGCCGCCACGGCCTGTAGATACGGGACGGTTGTCTACACGAAGAATCCACTTGGGCTTGTTCTCGAAAAGTTCGCTCTTGGTGTTTGAACTTTCGGGCTCAATCCAAATACCGAATTTGATGTTGTGCTTTTTGGCAGATGCAATAAGACCACCGATGCCTTCGGGAAGCTTCTCTTTGCATACCATCCAGTCGCCGAGTGAGCTTGAACCGTTGTTACGGGGATATTTGTCGCCGAACCAACCATCGTCCATCACAAAGAGTTCACCGCCGATTGCAGAGAATTCCTTCATCATGTTGTCCATTTCCTTCTGGTTAACGTTGAAGTATACACCTTCCCAGCTGTTGAGAAGAATGTCCTCGGCAACGTCGCCCTCCCACAGCTTGTATTTGCGAGCCCAACGGTGGAATGCGCGGCTGACGCCACCCTTACCTGTGGTACTGAATGTCATGCAGAATTCGGGAGTAGCGAATACTTCGTTCTTCTCGAGCTTGTAGAATGAAGTCTCTTCGTTGATGCCTGCGCTTACAGAGAGTGCGGTGTTCGAAGCGATTACTTTAATGAGGTAGTTACCTGTCCATGCAAGAGTACCTGCAAATACGTGGCCATTCTCCTCACCGGGTTTGCCGTCCATTGAAATAAGGAATGAGGGGTTGTCCTGCTCGGTGTTGCACATACCGTCCTTGTTAGAGATTGTCTTCTGACCGTTTGTCAGCTGCTCCTCTGCCATTGTGTGCTCCGAGCCCCAGAAACCGTGGAAGTGTGTCATCCAGTTGTCGCCACGCTGCAAGGGGAAGAAAGCAGATGCAAAACGATAGAGTGTGACAGCCTTCTTGCCTTTGTTCTCAATCTCTGTCCAAGTCGAGATGATGTCGGTTCCTTTGTAAGCCTTGAAGAGCTGTTTCACGATGAAGGGATACACTTTGTCCTTCATTGTGATTTCTGTAACATCTCCATCTTCTGTGCTGAACTGGCGAACGCCTGTTACAGCAAGGTCAAGTGTCATGTTGCCATCGCTGTGCTGAACTGCAATAGCCTTTTCGTTGGCAGTCTTAAGACCAAATGCAGGGTAGCTCTCTACGTTGAGCGCAAGTCCTGCATCGAAAATACCCTGTACGTCGCTCTGTTCGATGCGTGCGCCGTAGTATTGATAAAGGGGTCTTTCGCCCTCAGTTGCAGTAACAAGCAAAGATGTCTTTGCTGTCGAGATAAGATAGTTCTCGGCACTCGCTGCGCCCACTGCAAGCAACAACGAGATAAGCATAAAGAATTTTTTCATAGTTATATAAATTGTTTGAGTTTGTGATTCTCATTTATGCACAGAGGCTGCCCAACATGTATGTCAAACAGCCTCTGAATTTATATTATTGCAAAAGTTGTAAGGTAAATTACTTCGCTACCTTATTAAGACGCTTCAAGATTGCAAAAATGAAGATGGCTGCAACAAGACAGATAGCGATAAGCACACCCCATACTACTGTGAGTGATGCACCCCACATCAATGCGGGAATTGCAACGAGGAAGTTACCGATAGCTGTTGCTACGAACCAACCACCCATCATCATACCTGCATATTTGGGAGGAGCTACCTTAGTTACAAAAGAGATACCGATGGGTGAAAGAAGCAACTCAGCAAATGTAAGTACAAGGTATGTTGAAATCAACCAGTTGGGTGATACGTCTGCCATGTGCAAGGGCTGACCGGTTGCGTCGAGCTCGGGTGCGGGCAAACCAATTGAACCAGCAGTGAGAAGCACGTATGCAACTGCAGCTACCAACATACCCAATCCAATCTTCATGGGTGAAGAGGGCTCTTTGCCTTTCTTTGCCAAAGCACTGAAGATAGCAATAGAAACGGGAGTAAGCATCACCACAAAGCAAGCATTGAACTGCTGGAAGATGGGTGCGCTAACCTCTGTTGTTTCGGGAAGTGTGTTGTATTTGTAAATGAGACCACCTACAGCACCTGCGATAACTGCGCCTGCAATAGCCTTACCTTTACCTGTTTTGCTCTGTACAAGACCGAAAAGACCATATACAAGGAAAATACAGAATACAAGGTTCACAACATCAAATGCCATGCTCTGAATACCTGTAGATGAAGTTGCTGTATAGTCACGTGCAAAGAATGTAAGAGTTGAACCATTCTGGTGGAATGCCATCCAGAAGAAGATAACTACTGCAAATACAAGGCAAAGACATACGATACGCTCTTTTGTCTCAGCAGGAGAAAGTTCTTTTACATTTTCGTCACCTGCAGCAGCCTTAGCCTTGCTGCGGTCTGTGTGGCTGAATGTATTGCGGAAGATGTAGTATATAGCGATAGAAGCGATCAATGAAAGGCACGCAACGCCGAATGCAAAGTGATATGAGTCGGCCTCGCTTACACCAAGTGAGTTCTGTGCCCACTTCATTATTTCAATGGCAGCTGTAGGAGCAAACATCGCACCGATGTTGATTGCCATATAGAATACGCTGAAACCGGCATCACGTTTGTCTGCATATTTGGGATCATCGTAAAGATTACCTACCATTACCTGCAAGTTACCTTTAAAAAGACCTGTTCCCACAGAAATAAGCAACAACGCACCACCCATTGCAATCATTGCCAAAGTGTTTGCTCCCAAAGGAAGTGCAAGAAGCACATATCCCAAGAACATAATCGAGATTCCGATTGTTACCATCTTGCCGTAGCCCAATTTGTCAGCAGCGATACCGCCGAAAAGAGGCATAAAGTAAACAAGACCAAGGAATGTTGAGTAGATTGATGCTGCAGCAGCGGCTGAAAAACCGAAGTTTGCCTGCAAGAATAACACGAATACTGCCAACATGGTGTAGTAACCGAAGCGCTCACCGGTGTTGGCCAAAGCCAAGGCATACAAGCCTTTTGGTTGTCCTTCAAACATAGATTTAAATTTATTGGTTAGTTAATATTTTAATTTGTTCCGTCTTTACAGTGCTTATATTATATCTTTTGGGACATAAATAGGCACACTATGAATCATTTTGCAAAGATAACGAAAGACTCGGACATTTAAAACAAGCATGCTTGTTTTTTTGCCCGAGTCCTATTATATCTTATTTAACTTCGTTATTTTATGATAACATTCACATTATTTATCTCTTATGCTTCGCTGTTGGGTGTAAATTCGCCTGCAAGCGGCATGCTCATTCCACGTGCTACTTCGTCGGGCGATTCGTATCTTCCTAAAAGGAACATCAGCTTTGTGAGCAGACACTCCACGGTGCTGTCGTATCCGCTGATGACTCCCGCATCGAGTAGTCGCAGGCCTGTTTCATATAGTCGCATCTGAACAGTTCCAGTCAGGCACTGCGACACATTGACGATTATGATTCCGCGTTCAATCGCATCCTTCAGCAGTTTGATGAATGACGGCTTTTGTGGTGCGTTGCCTGCTCCGTAAGTCTTTAGCACGACTGCGCGCAATCCGGGAGTGTAGAGTATATTGCGTATGATATTCTCCTGTATGCCTGGGAAAAGCGTCAACACTATTACGTTTGTGTCGTATGTGTAGTGGGGAATCAATGGCTTTGATGGGTCAACCGGTGCTATTTTGTCATACTCGTACTTTATGTTTATGCCGGCTGTTGCCAACGATGGATAGTTGTAGGAGCGGAAGGCATTGAAATTTTCGGCATTTATCTTTGTCGTGCGGTTGCCGCGCAACAGATGGCTTTCGAAAAATATGCACACCTCGGGTACTACGGGAGTGCCGTCGGCTTTCTGAGCGGCTGCAATTTCGATTGCAGTGATGAGATTCTCTTTGCCATCTGTGCGCAGTGTTCCTATGGGCAACTGACTGCCGGTGAGAATGACGGGCTTGCTCAGATTCTCCAGCATAAAGCTGAGCGCAGATGCTGTGTAGGCCATTGTGTCGGTACCATGCAGAATGACAAAGCCGTCGTATTTGTCGTAATTATCGTTTATTATCTTTACGAGCTTTGCCCATGCTTTCGGCTCAATGTCCGAGGAGTCGATGGGAGTGGAGAACTGATAGGAGTCTATTTTGTAGTTGAAGCGTTTGAGTTCAGGGACATTCTCAATGAGTTTGTCGAATCTGAAGCTCTCCAATGCTCCTGTCTCGCTGTTTTGTATCATTCCGATGGTACCACCGGTATATATAAGAAGTATTGATGGGGTTTTTGCATTCATTGTTGTTGTGTTACTTTTTATATATTTTTTCTGTTACCGTTTTATTGTTGTCGAACAGTGTTTTGCGTATGTATGTGCCTGATGGCAGATTGTCGATGTTGCTGCCAACTTCGTTGCCCAAAATATTGTAGTATGTTACGTTCACTATTTCTGCAGGTTCGTCTTTTATGTTCTCTATTGATGTCTTCACGTCGTCAAGCTGGTAGCCTGTCAGCGTGTCGATAGTTTCAAATTCGTTGTTTGTGCTGAACAGGTTGGTCGTTGCAGGGGTGGGGCGATAGATTATATGCAGCTTGTCGCTACCGTCGGGGTAACGTCCGAATGAGCGGTCATCGTCGTGCGATGTGTATTCAATTTCGTCGCGCCACAGCAATGTGCTGTCGTTTTCAGCGTATGCACTGAGAATAAGTCTGCCACCGGCTGCGGGAAGCTTGAACGGCAGATGCAGTTCGCGGTTGTTACTATCCTCGTCCGCCCATAGGATACAGTATCCATGGGGTTTGATGATGGTCTTGCTGGGATAGTTGTTGGGTATACGGTAGAGTCGAGGATTCTTCTCGTCGTTGCTTATATATAGACCTCCTATGTTGAATGGTTCATCGGTGAGATTGTATAGTTCTACCCAATCGCTTTTTTCAAAGTAGTCGTTCTGCACCATCTCTTTGTTTGCTGCAATTTCGTTTATGCGTATTGCAGGCGTGGGGAATCCGTGCATGGAGTCGACTTTCGTAAAAATGGGACGAAGTACGTAGTTGTTTCTCTCCGGAACAAGTTCGAATGTCTTGCTGTAATAATTGGGTTTTCTTGCCTGAGATTTCTTGTTGACAGCATTAGGGGTGACGTTTGATATTACCGACCACTCCTTGAATTTATATCCGTATGGTTCATCCACTTTTATCGAATAATTGCGTCCCAAGTGCATGTAGCCTTCGAATTTGCCGGTAGGCACTTCTATGCCATTTATGTATATAGGAGCTTTTACATTAGGTACGATGCTTACCTTTACAGGAGCGCCCAACGAAAATTCTTGGGCTAACTGTGTGTTGTAAATTTCGGGACGCATCTTGGCAAAGGTGATGTACTTGTCGGCGCGCGAATGTATGTTGTAGTTTTGAGACCAACGTGACAAATGGTAGGGTATTTCGTCTTCGATGAGCGCGACAACGCTGTCGATTATTGCATTGCAACGTTCCTGGCGTATGGTGCCACCTATGACTGCAGTTGCATGGTCTACAAACTTTTCGCGAAATTGTTTATATTTTTTCAATCCTTGATAAATTTTACCAATATATGCGTTGGTGTTATTCAGACCCGAACGACTGCTCTCGGTAAACTGGTTGTAGTTGAGTGTGCCGAATCCGCTGTCAATGTCGTAGAGTATCCAGCGAAAAAGTCCGTTGTTTCTACTACGATAGAATTTCACATTATTACTCATCCAGTCGCCATTGCCAATGAAACTTTGTATAACGACGTAGTTGATGAATTCGTCAATGTCGAGTATCTGCCTAATCTCTTCGTATGTTTCATCGGTAGCAGCCTTGTCTATGTAATCTAATAATTTCTCCAGCTTTTTTGTGTCGCCTATGCTTATTCCGTTTGAACCGCCGCCTGACAAACTGTTTGTTATAAAGTCAAGATTCTCTTTATCGTATCCCCAGTTGGTACATGCGTGCTGATGGTTGTTTCTCTCTCGAATGTTTATTATTCCGAAGTATTCTCCATTTATGTAGTGTACTGCAGGTTGGTAGGCCTGATAGTCCACGTCTACGACGTTGGCAAACATACATTGCTGTACAGCATCGGCCATCATAGATGAGTGGAAGTCGTTACCACTGTTGCGCAGATTGAGACTTTTGAAACGAAAGTATGGTTTTTGCGCGAAGAAACGACTCTTGAAGAAATTTTCTCCTTCGTACTTTTTCTCGGCATTCAAGTGTAATGACTTTTCGTTGTAAGCACGTGAATATCCTCCACCAACGTTGATGTCGCATTGCTGTGAATGGTATTGGTTATGGGGATTGTTTATAAATTCCACATTAGCCGGGCGTCGCCAGTCCTGATTCCAGTTGGCGGCATAGGATATTCCGTTGCCTGAAATTCCATTGGTGCCAACACAGTATATACCTATAGTATCGTCCCATAGGTTCTTGGGGTCGGTTACAATGGATATTATTGGAAGGGTGATTGTGCGCTTCTTCTCAATTATATATGTGCATGTGAGAATTTCCGAGGGAATGCAGCCATCTTCATATGCTCGGAATCGTATGACGGTTGGTGTTTTTATAATCAGCTTGCCGTTCCAGATTTCGCTCTCGCGAGTGGGCTCGCTACCATCTGTGGTGTAATGGATGGTGCCTGTGGTATTCTTCAATCGCAGAGTGACATCTTCGGAATATAGTCCGGGCTGTATAACAGGAACCGGCTTTGGCAGACGCTTTACGGAAAACTCGCTGTTGTTGTTTGTTGCACCTGGGGTGGGGGTTATACAGGTTGCCCATTCTCCTTGGCGTCCGTCCGTTCTGCGTGCGTACGATGTTTCGGGGTAGGAGTAGCCATATTCCACCTGGTCTGCCAAAAGAAGGTTTCTGTTGTAGAGATAGAGTGTCGCTCCGTCGCAGTCGAGTTTGAAATTAACCTGTCGATGGTTGGCTTCGTTGTTCTCGAAGAAGATTACTTTGTATGAACCGGCTTCGATGGTGCCAATATCTTCGGGAAGGGTATATTTTGCAGGGTAGAGGGGGTTGTCTGTCAGTGTGTAGCCTGCCAGATTTATGCTTCTGTTATTGAAATTGTATAGCTCTATCCATCCGCCATAGTTGTAGGTAGGGTCCATCAGAAAAGATGTGTTTGCCGGCATTATCTCGTTTATGATAATACCACCTACTTGTGCCAGCATGTTGGTTGATATAAGTATTATTGTTATGATGGATATAAATATTCTTTTCATGATAAATTATATTTGTGCATCGAATGCACAAATATAATTTATTAATTAGGTATACAGAAATTTTCACTCTGTTTTATTTACGAATAAATGGTTTTAGGAGCTACTTGAAGA
Source organism: uncultured Bacteroidaceae bacterium (assembly GCA_904502185.1). Lineage (GTDB taxonomy): Bacteria > Bacteroidota > Bacteroidia > Bacteroidales > Bacteroidaceae > HGM04593. The sequence goes on from CAJGDX010000006.1 coordinate 15,973, forward strand.
GATTTTTCAGCCTTGTCAGTATATTTCCTTTGTCGGCTTCTTTGCGTGCTTCGGTATATTCGTTGTGATAGCACTCCTGGTAGTAACCGCTTGTGCATCGCTCTACAAATGTTTCGGGCAGGGAATTTACATATTCTGCGGAACTTTCCGATGTGCGGAATCTGTATTGTGGAAGCTTGTTTTGTTTAGCAAAGGCCTCTTTTTCCATTTTCTCGGTGTCGATGTAGAATAGACAGAAATTATTGAGTTCTTCCGTCATCAAAAAGCCTTTGTATGAACCTCCCATGCAATCCAACTTTGTACGGTAGTCGGCAAGATCCTTTATTTTTATACATTGATAACCATGTGACTGAATCTCTTCTTCAAGTTTTTGAATTAATTTGTTCATAGTAATTTGTTTTTAGTGTTCGTTTAATAGAGTACTCCTTAATTTGTTTTCCCACACTTTGCCTAATAACAATTGAAGGTTCGATTTTGTTCGCCGATTTTGCATTTTTTTTTATTTTTTTTCGTCAGATGGTGATTCTGAGCTAAATTTGTGCGATTTTTTGCTTATTCAAGCTATTCATAATAGAAAGAGAAGATGATAGGAACCATAATTAACGTTGCAACAATTGTTAGCGGAAGCCTTATTGGCTCGTTGCTTAAGCGCAGCATAAAACCGGAGTATAGCTCGGCGCTTTTCAATGCGCTGGGACTTGCCTGTCTGGGGTTGGGTTTCAATGCTTGTATCACACGCCTGAATGAGAGTGAATTTCCAGTACTGTTTATTGTCAGCCTGGCAATAGGAACCCTTATCGGTACAGCGTTTTCGCTGGATGACAGGTTAAAGCAATTGATGAATAGAAAAAAGGGAACAACTCTCGCTGAGGGAATTACGACGGCATCGTTGCTATATTGTGTGGGTACTCTTTCGATAGTAGGCCCTATTATGAGTGCGCTGTATGGTGACAATACATTTCTTATCACCAATGCAACATTGGATTTTGTAACTTCTATGGTGCTTGCAGCGTCATATGGTGTAGGTGTAATGTGGGCTGCTGCTGTGCTGTTCATCTGGCAGGGGAGTATTTATGGAATGACAATGCTTTTCGGCAACCTGCTTTCCGATTCATTGATAAGAGAAGTTTCCATTGTCGGAGGATTGCTGATTGTCTGCACCGGACTATCAATTCTTAAAATTAAGGACTGCAAGACTATAAATATGCTTCCGGCATTGCTTGTTCCTCCTCTGTTTTTTATTATTCGCTGTTTATTGAAATGAAGTATTTGTTGCAATTTTGTATAATTCTAGCTGTTTCGCTTGTTGGCGAACTGCTGAACAGATTCGTTCCGCTTCCAATCCCGGCAAGTGTATATGGAATGGTTATTCTGTTTCTGGCTCTTGCAACCGGAGCAATAAAGTTGTCGCACGTAAGAGCTACGGGACGTTTCCTGATTGACATATTGCCACTGTTGTTTGTAGCCCCTGCTGTCGGGTTGGTGGATTCATGGGCAACGATGCAGGAGTTTTGGTTGGCTGTCGTGGTAATTTCGCTTATCAGTACAATATTTGTCATTGCAGTGTCGGGCAGAATCACGCAGTTTATCATAAACAGGAAAGGAGGCCGGAAATGATTGCCGAAATTTTTGATAATTCGCTGTTTGCCGGAGTGGTTCTGAGCGTGGCAGCCTATGGAGTAGGACTTGTGGTGTACAGACGTTTCAAATTCTTCCTGTTTAATCCGCTGCTTATAGCCATTGTCATGTCAATAGCTTTGTTGCTGCTTTTCGGTGTCGATTACTCTTCATATGAGAAAAGTACAAAATATCTGAATTTCTTGCTTACACCCGCGACTGTCTGTCTGGCAATTCCTTTGTACGAGCAGTATAAATTGTTGAAAGATAATTTTACGGCAATCATAGTGGGAATAGCTTCGGGCGTCGTCACCGGGTTGGCAACTATCTTTCTGTTAGCATTGCTCTTTGGCCTCGGACACTACGAGTATGTAACCTTGTTGCCAAAGTCTATTACCACAGCCATAGGAATTGCTCTCTCAGAGGAACTTTCAGGCTGTATATCCATTACAGTTGTCTCTATTGTCATTACAGGTCTTTTCGGCAATATTGCCGGCGAGAAGATGTGCCGTGTCTTTGGCATTGAGCATCCTGTGGCAAAGGGAGTTGCCATTGGAACATCGGCACACGTGATGGGTACTGCCAAAGCTATGGAAATGGGTGAGATTGAGGGTGCCATGAGCAGTTTGTCCATTGTGGTTGCAGGTTGCATGACAGTGGTTGGCGCCATTCTTTTCTCCTCCTTCATTTGATTAATTGTTATCTTAAAAACAATATGGGCTTGCACTTCAGAATTCGAAATGTAAGCCCATCTGATTTGATATAATTGTTACTATATTGTATTCAGTAACAAGATGGTTTTTACCTCGTATTTATATATGTCTTTAACCGTAACGGCACGCAATAATTCCGGGGTGAATTGCAGCAGACAATAATCCTTGGAATCGGCGCCATCGGGAAAGTAAAAAGACATTGTGTCGTGCCACAATTCTCTCTTTTTGCCGCTCTCCTCAACAACCTTTATTCTGCCGGTGATGGATGCTGTGAATTCGTCGTTGTAGTACGAGAGTCCTGCCCGTGGATTCTCTTTGTATGCCTTCACCTTTTCGCTTTTCAGCGAAGTGGCGAACCAGATTTCTTTGTTTTTTCCAACAGCGGTAATGGACATCGGCACAGGACGCGGATAACCACTGGCGGTTATTGAGGCAAGTGATACCTGTGTACCGGCTTTCAGTTGCGAAAAGACTTTTTCGGTAGTGTTCATGGTGGTGGTTCTTAAATTTGTTCTTTCAATCACTTTCGGTGTATTCTATTGCGAATGGCCGTTTCCTGTGTGTGAATTGAACCAATTTTATAGAACCCACCATAAGCTTTAAATTCTCTCTTGCTGTATAAACAACAATGCGATTGTTTTGCTTATGGTGTTACATTAATACTTATGAATGTTTGTTTCCTATCCCTAATATTTCTCTGACCAGGGTGTCGAACATTGCTTCATCAGCAGAGGAACCATTGTTTATCATGTTCCACAAACTATTTAGTGCATTGTCCCTGTGGATGTGGCTGAAGCCTTGTATGGCATCACTGTTGCGTCCGGCATTGTCAAGGTCGCCAAGCATCTGACGTATTGTTCGCTCGCTGTAACGTTTGCTCAATCGCAATGTGCCTCCTCGTTCTTTGAAGATGATTTTTTTGTCACGAAGGTACGATAGAATTTCATGTGTAAGATGTGCCGGAAGTTCATATTCATCCTCTATGTTTTCGGCAAGTTTATCGGCATTGAAACTGCCCGAGAAAGGGTGAAGCGACTCGATGCGTTCGAGTACCAGTATGCAAAGGAATTTGTGATAGTAGTGATTGATGCTTCGGTAATCGTCGTTTCTCTCCTGCTCGTCGGCTTTCTGCAAAAAATAGTTCCATTTTGAGCCGGCAAGGCAGATGGTCCATGTGAAATAGATGAGCAGCACGAAAATCATCAGACTGGCAAGGTCGCCATAGATGTTTCGATAGTTGAACATAGAAATTATATACAGACTGAAGTATTGCATCAGTGCAAAGATTGAGCCGCACACACAGGCCGATATAAGTGCATATTTTGATTTTACTTTTGTCTTGGGAATGTACTTGTATGCGGCAAACAGTATAAGAATATATGTTGCTACTGAAACGATGAATACATTCAGTTCGCGTACGATGCTGTCGCTGAAGATAGAAGATACGCTCCACCAGAGAACCAGTGCCATGACTACAACAAATGGCATGACAAGCACTATTGTAAATGTCTTCAGCAACTGTCCGAAGCTGCGTTTCTTTTCGTTCCACAACATGTTGAATGTGGAGTCGATGGTGCTGAAAATAGAGAAGACTGAATAGAGAAGCAGTGCTACGCCAATTCCGACACCGAGCCACATTGTTACTTTTGTGTTGCTCAAGTAGCTGTTGGCATACAACAGCAGACTATCGGAAATAACCTCCTGACCTTGAAACAGATTCTGAATCTGCAATATAAAAAGATCGTCGTATCCGAGTCCCTTGGCTATGGCTATCATCAGCGACATTATGGGTACAATGGCGAATAGTGTGTGATAGGTAAGTGCTGCCGAAGAGAGCTGTAATCTGCCGAAACTCTCCACCAGTTTTATTATCGACCAGGTGAAACGATGTTTGCTCATCTGGCGATAGTACTTGACGCTGGTGCGTTTTATAAACCTTCTTATGTGGTTGAAAATTGATATTATCCAGAGCATAGTGTTTTCTGTCTTGTGTTTGTTCAGTATTAGAGATTATCAGCAGGGTAGTGTACGCCCAACTGACGACGTATTTCGTCTATTATTTCCATTGTGGCCAACGAATTGTCGAGAGTATTGACAAGTGATTCTTTCTTGCCCTGTTCCACCAGATTTATAAATTCTGCAATCTCGTAGTAATATTCGCTGTGTTCAAGCGGCAGACCTATTGCTGCACCGCTGTATGATTGCTCCTTGCCCTGCGACGTGGCTTTTCGGGGGATGAATTTCACATCCTTTGTGATATGTATCTTGTCGAGCAACAGATTGCCCTCTTCGCCCTCAATTTCCGTAGGGAGTGCCGAGTTTGCAATCTTCGAGTAGAGAACGGTGGCATTCATTCCTTCGTATGAGAAGTTTACTGCTCCTTGCCCGTCGACTCCGGTGTGCAGCACTATTCCTTGAGCATCAATTTTGGTGGGGCGACCAAAAAGTGCAACCATCGGGTATATTGTGTATATACCGATGTCCATCACAGCTCCATTGGAAAGCTCGGGTTTGAAAGCATTCAGAATGGTTCCCTCCTTGAACTTGTCGTAGCGTGACGAGTATTGGCAGTAGCTGGCAAAGTAGCGACGTATGGTGCCAAGATTCTTAAGTTGGTCCTTTACGATGGCAAAATTGGGATTCAGTGTCGAAATCATTGCCTCCATCAGAGTGACGTTGTTCTTTCGGGCAACCTCTATCATCTCTTTTGCTTCGCGGGCATTGGATGCGAAGGGTTTTTCGCATAGTACATGCTTGCCGCGGTTCATACATGCAATACTCTGCTTGGCATGCATGTAATTGGGAGTTGCAATGTAGACAGCATCTATCAGGTCACTTTCGGCCATCTGCTCCAAAGATGTAAATGTGTAAGGAATACCATGTTTGGCTGCAAACTCATCGGCACGCTCCTGTGTGCGTGAACACACTGCCACAAGTTCGAAACGACTATCCTCTCTGCCACCTGCTATCACCCAGTCTGTTATGTTGTTGGTGCCAATCACACCGAAACGGATTTTCTTCATTAATGCAAAATTTTTCTATTACTATTGCGAAGATAATGCAACTTTATCTATAATCGAACCGGAATATCGACAAAATTTAAATATTTTTTCTATTTCAACCATATACCGGTAGTTGCAACCTGTCGATAGCAATGTAGTGACTCTTGTTAAAGATATTCTTTAGACAGAATGGGGCAGCGGTTACTGTTTCACAAGTTTACACATTGTAATAATTGCATAATAAACCATACTGGTATGTCAAAAGTTGTTTGGCATACCCTCCGGCTTTTTGAAGGTGATTTATCTCGTCTTACACCTTATCCTGTATTTATTTTGCTAATTTGTGGACGCCGTCTATTGATATTCAAAAAAAAATGATAACTTTGCGCATCTTAACGAAATGATGCTCGGAAGATGCTGATTTTGTCGTCGAATCAGACAGTCTGTTATCCTCTGCGCCAATAATTACATGTAAGAAAAACAATAAACACTATGGATAAAAAATTTCCGGTATACAACCAACTGAATCTGCCCCTGATAAACAAAGAGGTGCTGAACGAATGGGATGAGAATGATGTCTTTACCAAAAGTATGACTGAACGCGAGGGCGCACCCTCGTTTGTCTTTTACGAAGGTCCTCCTTCGGCAAACGGTATGCCGGGAATCCACCACGTGATGGCACGTACCATTAAAGATACTTTCTGTCGTTTCAAGACAATGAAGGGATTCCAGGTTAAGCGTAAGGCCGGATGGGATACTCACGGACTCCCCGTTGAACTTGGAGTGGAGAAGAAACTTAACATCACAAAAGAGGATATTGGTAAAAAAATATCTGTCGATGACTACAACCGCAATTGCCGCGAGGAGGTGATGAAATATACTCAGGAGTGGGTTGACCTGACACGCAAGATTGGATATTGGGTAGACCTCAACAATCCTTATATTACTTACGAGAATAGCTACATCGAGACACTTTGGTGGTTGCTCAAGCAACTCTACAATAAAGGCTTGCTTTACAAGGGTTACACCATTCAGCCATATTCTCCCGCTGCAGGTACAGGACTCAGCTCGCACGAGCTTAACCAGCCCGGATGCTACCGTGATGTCAAGGATACAACAGCAGTGGCTCAGTTCCGCATGCTCGATCCCAAACCCGAAATGACAGAGTGGGGTACACCTTACTTCATTGCTTGGACAACCACACCCTGGACACTTCCTTCAAACACAGCTCTCTGCGTAGGCCCCAAGATTGACTATGTGGCAGTGCAGACATACAACCCATATTCAGGCGAACCTGTGACTGTGGTATTGGCAAAGGCTCTTCTTGCAGCTCACTTTAACCCCGCAGGTGCCGAACTTCCTTTGGATGCTTACAAGCAGGGCGACAAAGTTATTCCTTATAAGGTTATTGCAGAGTATAAAGGCGCAGACCTTGTAGGTATGCACTATGAACAGCTCTTCCCCTGGGTGAAGCCTGTTGTCAAGGAGGAGAATGGTGCTATCCGTCCTTCTGACGATGCATTCCGCGTGATTCCCGGTGACTATGTTACCACTGAGGATGGTACAGGTATCGTACACATTGCACCTACTTTCGGTGCTGACGATGCCTTTGTTGCCAAAGCGGCAGGAATCCCCTCGCTCTTCATGGTAAACAAGAAAGGCGAAACACGTCCTATGGTAGATTTTCAGGGACGTTTCTGGGTGCTGGACGAGCTTGACGAGGATTTTGTGAAGAATTGCGTAAACACCGAGGCTTATGCACAGTATGCAGGCGGATATGTAAAGAATGCCTACGACCCCAAATATACAGTAGACGGCAAATTTGACGATAAGGCTGCTGCTAAGGATGAGACACTTGACATTCAGCTCTGTATGTGGATGAAACAGCAGAATAAAGTGTTCAAGATTGAGAAGCATGTCCACAATTATCCCCACTGCTGGCGTACAGACAAGCCCGTACTCTATTATCCCCTCGACAGCTGGTTCATCAAGGCTTCTGCCATGAAGGAGCGCATGTCTGAACTGAACAAGGGTATCACATGGAAACCCGAATCTACAGGTACCGGACGTTTCGGCAAATGGTTGGAGAACCTCAACGACTGGAACCTCAGCCGCAGTCGTTATTGGGGTACACCGCGTCCCATCTGGACAAGTGAGAGTGGCGAGGCTATCTGCATCGGTTCAATCGAAGAACTTTACAACGAAATAGAGAAATCTGTTGCTGCCGGAGTTATGGCAAGCAACCCCTATAAAGAGAAAGGTTTTGTTCCCGGCGACTACAGCCGCGAAAATTATGACAAGATTGACCTTCACCGTCCCTATGTTGATGACATTAAACTTGTATCGTCAACAGGCGAGGTGATGAAACGCGAACTTGACCTTATCGACGTATGGTTCGACTCAGGTGCAATGCCCTACGCACAGATACACTATCCTTTTGAAAACAAAGAGGTGTTCGACAATGGTTCAATCTATCCGGCAGACTTCATTGCCGAAGGTGTTGACCAGACACGTGGCTGGTTCTACACACTTCACGCAATAGGCACAATGGTGTTTGACAGCGTGGCATACAAAACTGTAATTTCAAATGGTCTTGTCCTCGACAAGAATGGCGACAAGATGTCTAAACGTCTTGGAAATGCCGTAGACCCCTTCGGTGCTATCGAGCAGTATGGCAGTGATGCACTCCGTTGGTACATGATTACAAACTCTGCACCCTGGGACAACCTTCGTTTCAATGAAGAGGGTGTGAAAGAGGTTACCCGTTCATTCTTTGGCAAGCTCTATCAGACTTACAGCTTCTTTACAATGTATGCCAATGTCGATGGATTTACATTTGCCGAGCCTGAAATTCCTGTTGCTGAGCGTCCCGAACTTGATCGTTGGATTATCTCCGCACTGAATTCTTTGGTGAAGAATGTGAACGACTGTCTGAACGACTATGAGCCGACTAAGGCGGGACGTTTGATTCAGGACTTCGTTATAGACAACGTCAGCAACTGGTTTGTTCGCCTCAGCCGTAAACGTTTCTGGGGTTCGGACATGAGCAAAGACAAACTCTCTGCTTACCAGACACTGTATACATGTCTTGAAACAGTGGCAAGACTCATTGCACCTTTCGCACCTTTCTACGCTGAGCGTCTTTACAAAGACCTCACAAGTGTGACAGGTACAAAATATTCATCGGTACACCTTGCTCTCTATCCCGAATGCAACGAAGCATCGGTAGACAAGGAACTTGAGTATCGTATGGAACTTGCACAGCAGATTTCTTCAATGGTGCTTGCACTTCGCAAAAAAGAGCATATAATCGTGCGTCAGCCTTTGCAGAAAATTGCAATCCCCACTACTGACGAAACAATGAAGAACCGCATTGAGGCAGTGAAGGCATTGATCCTGAGTGAGGTTAACGTCAAGGAACTTGAATTTGTTGAGGGTGATGGCATTCTGGTGAAGAAAATCAAATGTAACTTCCGTACACTTGGCAAGAAGTTCGGCAAGCTGATGAAGAGCATAAATGCAGCTGTCACAGAGATGTCGCAGGAGCAGATTGCACAGCTTGAGGCTAATGGCAACATTACACTTATTGTAGAGGGTACAGAGGCTGTCATTGAAACATCTGACGTTGAAATCTACAGCGAGGATGTACCCGGATGGACTGTTGCCAACGAAGGTGCATTGACAGTTGCTCTCGATGTTGAGGTTACAGAAGAGTTGCGCCAGGAGGGTATTGCTCGCGAAATTGTCAAGAAGATACAGACCATGCGTAAAGAGTGTGGATTTGACATTGTTGACCGCATTGCAGTGTGCCTGACAAAGAGCAGCGCCAGCGACCAGGCTGTAGAGAAATTCTCGGAATACATCAGCAACCAGGTGCTTGCCGATTCATTGACCCTTGTCGACTCATTGGAAAATGGCGAGGAGATTGAGCTTGATGATGCTAAAATCAGTGTAAGCATTGCTAAGGCATAAACAGAATTGAAACTATACAACTTTTATATTATACTACTATGGCAGAAAAGAATCGTTATTCAGATGAGGAACTTGAGGAGTTCCGCGCAGTTATAAACTCAAAGCTCGAATTGGCGAAGCGTGACTATGACCAAATGATGAGAAGCCTTCGCAACGAAGATAGTAATGACGTTGCCGACACATCGCCCACATACAAAGGTTTGGAAGATGGCAGCTACAGCTCTTCGAAAGAGGAGTTGATGCAGCTTGCACAGCGTCAGGCAAAATTCATTCAGGGTCTTCAGGCGGCAATCATCCGCATTGAGAACAAGACCTATGGCATTTGTCGTGAAACAGGTAAGCTCATTGCCAAAGAACGCCTTATGGCAGTTCCTCATGCAACATTGAGCATTGAAGCTAAAATGGCAGGTAAAAAATGATGCCACACAAAAAACGTCTGATATTGTCGGTTGCCATCCTGACACTTGCGATAGTGGCCGACCAGGTAATCAAATTCGCGGTTAAGCTCTCGATGTTCAAACACGAGAGCCACCGCGTCTTTGATTGGTTTTACATATATTTCACCGAGAATAACGGAATGGCATTCGGAATGGAACTTTTCGACAAGCTTTTCCTGACAGGTTTCAGAGTGGTAGCGGTAATATTCATCACCTATTATCTCTTCAAGATAGTAAAGAATATGAAATTCCCGACAGGATACATTGTGTGTATTGCACTTGTGCTTGCCGGAGCGCTGGGCAACCTTATCGACTCGCTCTTCTATGGTGAAATTTTTACCGACAGCAACGGACGTGTGGCAGAACTTGTTTCGTGGGGTAATGGCTATGGCGATTTTCTCTACGGACAAGTGGTGGATATGTTCCATTTCCCTCTTTTCAGTTTCTATTGGCCTGAGTGGATGCCATTTGTCGGTGGTGAATATTTTTTATTTTTCAGCCCGATATTCAACTTTGCTGATGCCTGCGTCAGTTGTGGCATGATTGCCATCATGCTGTTCTATGGCAAATATCTGAATATGAGCTATAAAACAAAATAAGACAGCAGCTTATGAAATTCTACATCACACTTATCTCTACACTCTTATTGTTGGTGTCGTGCCAGATAAAGACACCTGACGATATAATACAGCCCGACGAAATGGAGTCGTTGCTGTACGACTATCACATTGTCCAGGCTATGGGTAAAGAGGTAGGAGATGCAGAAGATTACCAGGTGAAGCTGTACTACGAATATGTATTTAAAAAGCACGGTGTCACAAAAGAACTGTTCGATTCATCTCTTGTGTGGTACACACGCCATCCATCCTATCTGATGCAGATGTATGCCGATTTGCAGGAGCAGTTCGACTACGAGGTGGCTGCACTTCAGGAAGATAAATTATTGGCACAGGTGACAAATAATATCGAGAAAGATTTCTCGGTGGACACACTCCAGTTATGGGATGGCAGAGTGGTGGAACGACTTACTTCGGCACCATTGAACAATAAGCAGATAATGAGTTTCAGCTCGGATACTGCATTCGTTGCCGGTGATAGCGTGGCATTCAGTTTTGATACACGATTCTTCTCTCCTATGAAAGAAAAATCCCAGGGAGTTTATGCAGCTTTGCTGCTCACATACACAGACAACACCACCGAGAGCAATGCGTTGAATATCTCTGTTTCAGGAAGCAATGTTATAACTGTGCCACGCGACTACAATCGCACTATTAAAGATATTGACGCATTCATCTATTACACCGACAATGACAAGAGCGCAAGGTCAGGTGTTGTTCTTAACGCAGTATCACTTGTGCGCATTCATCCCATGGCAGAAACGACCGAATAACCATGATTGTCGGTACACATAGATTGTATAATCTGTCAGAAGAGGTGGCGTTGCATCAAGTGATAAAGGTGCGCGATGGCTTTGTGACTGATATTTATCCGTTTGAGGCGGAATTACATTCGATGGTGTGGTTCGATGCGGTCGTACTTTCCGATTCACTTTTTGAAAAACGTCTTTTCGACACAATGGACAATCTGCTCAAATTCACAGGGAGGAATCTGAGCATTGAAACACCTTGTCGTGCCTATGGCATTACCATAGACAGCGGTGGCTGTTTACTTGAACCGTTAATCTGATTTTCGATTGTGTAAATGAAAGAGCAGAATCTCCTTATTTCACTCTGCGACGGAATTCGCTGCAAACAATTGCTGTTGCAGTAGATACATTCAGCGACTCCGATGTTGGGCGTCCAATGGGGAAGTTCGGTATGAGAATACGTTCGCTGATGCACTTTTCACATTCTTTGCCAATGCCATTGCCCTCGTTGCCCATGATCACTATTCCGTTTGCCGAAAGTGAGTGTTCGTAGATGTTTTTGCCATCGAGGAATGTTCCGTACACCGGGACACTCTTTTTTTGTGCCTTTATAAATTGTGGCAAATCCACGTAGTGTATGTTTACCCTTGCGATTGCGCCCATTGTTGCCTGCACAGTCTTCGGATTATAGATGTCTACTGTGCCTATCGAGCAAAATATATTTTCGATACCAAACCAATCGGCAATTCTTATTATTGTTCCAAGATTACCGGGGTCCTGAACATCGTCAAGTGCAAGACACAATTCCCGTTCGGGCAGTGTCGGGTCGAAGTCTATATTCTTTTGTTTGAATATTCCTAAAATACCTTGCGGAGTACGCAGAAAACTCGCTTTTTTAAGCTCTTCGTCGCTGACAGTAATAAACTCGGGACATTTCTCCCTGTATGAGTGTGACGAGAATTCTTCTGTGGCTATAACTTTAATACATTCGACATCGGATGCAAGTAGATCTTTTACCAATTTCTCGCCTTCTGCAACAAACAATGCACTCTCCTTGCGATATTTCTTTACTTCCAACGAACGTATAAGTTTAAGCAGATTCTTACTCAGCATGGATTTAAAATAGGTTAGTGTTCTTTTGTGCAAAGCTAACAATAAATTCTAACATTGTCTCTGTCGTAGTGATAATAATTCGCCAATTGTTCATTATCTTTTATGAAAATCGAAGATAGAGTGCGCTCGCTGTGAAAAATATTCAAGTAAACATGATATTTCTTACACGCTTATTTATATCTTTGGGGCGAAAGCTCGAAGATATTCTGCACTAGCTTGTATAAACTTTTGAAATCAAACAACAAAAACACAAATATGAAAATGAAATTTATTCTATCATTAACGCTATCGTTTTTCGCGTTAGTCAGCCTCAATGCCCAGCGTATTGATACAGTAAAAATCCACAGTAAGGCCATGGACCGTGACATATTAAACATCATTGTCACTCCCGCGCAGTACAATGACGCGTATGCCATGCCTGTTGTCTATCTCCTACACGGACATGGCGGCAACCACACAGACTGGGTTAGGCAGACACAGCCTAAACTTCCCCAATTGGCAAATCAGTATGGTATAATCCTGGTTTGTCCCAACGGCGACCAATCGTGGTATTTCGACAGCTACACAGACCCCAAATGCCAATTTGAAACATACGTCAGCAAGGAACTGGTTGAGTATGTAGACAATAGATACAAGACTATTCGCAGCCCACATGCAAGAGCTATTACAGGATTCAGTATGGGCGGACATGGTGCACTCTGGCTTGCATTCCGCCATCAGGATGTATTTGGTGCGTGCGGCAGCCTTAGCGGAGGAGTCGACTTCAGAGCATTCCCCGACAACTGGAACATAAAAGACCATCTGGGCGAAAAGAAAAAGAACAAAAAACGCTGGAACAACAGCACTGCACTAAGCCAGATAGACAAGATAAAGCCTGGACTTTCCATTGCTATTGACTGTGGCTCGGAAGACTTTTTCTACCCTTGCAATGTAGCGTTGCACAAAGCGCTGCTCGAGAAGAAAATCCCCCATGACTATACAATTCGCCCCGGCGGACACTACCATGCTTATTGGGGTAACGCAATTCTGTATCAGCTTATATTCTTTACAGAACATTTCAAACGCAACATAAGCCACTGATAAATGCAGAAGAAACAAATTACCTTGTCGCAGGGTTTGTGATAGAGCTCACTCACCGAAAATATCGAAACTAATTTCATATTTTAAAATTCCCGAAGCTTAGCAGCATTTGCCGCCAAACTTCGGGAATTTATTTCTATCTTTAATAAAAATTGAAAATAGAGTGCATTCGCTGTGAAAAATATCGAAACAAGTTTCATATTTTTGGGTTCTCGAAGTCTGGCGGCGCTCGTTGGAAATAAAAATAAATTTTTATTCACTTGCTTGCACAAACTTTCGCTCGTTTCTTGCTATCTTTGATAAAAATCGAAGATAGAATGCACTCGCTGTGAAAAATATCGAAACAAGTTTCATATTTCTCGCTCGTTTCTTGCTATCTTTGCAGGAAATTGTAATTTGGCGGAATATTGCTGTGCCAATATGTGTGCAATAGACTGTCAAAAAATGAAGGGAGAATTAATGTCATTAAGAAATATTATATATCTGTTGATTTGTCTGTTGGCAACATCGTGTTCCGTGTCAAAATTTATACCGGAAGACGAATACATGCTAAACAGCGTTGACATTATATCCCATTCCAAGGAGAACCATGCTTCACTTTCGCGTTCTTATGTTCGTCAGAATCCAAACTCAAAATGGTTCAGTGTAGCAAAAGTTCCCTTGTACATCTACTCACTTTCGGGACGCGACACAACAAAATGGGTAAATAGAGCTTTGCAAAAGGCAGGTGAGGCACCTGTTATATACGATAGTGTGCAGGCAGAACTTACACGCAGCAACATCGAGACGATGCTGCGCAACAACGGTTATCTTCATGCGACCGTTGACTTCGAACCGAAAGTGGTTAAAAAGAACAGATTAAATGCTATATATTATCTTCACGAACGTGAAAGATACAAGATTGTAAGTGTTACACGCGAGGTAGAGGATTCACTGGTAGAGAACTATCTGCTGGATGACACAATAAACACTTTGCTGAAGCCGGGTATGTCGTTCAGCATCAACGCCCTCAACAAAGAGCGCGAACGCATTACCGCAATGCTCAAGGATGTTGGTTTCTACAAGTTCCAAAAGGAATATATAACTTACGAAGCTGACACAGCACATCATTCGACAGATGTGAATATAAAAATGAAAGTGGCAGCATTCCGCGAAACATTGCAGGATGTGGCGACTACACACAAACAGTATCGTTTCGGAAACATACACTTTGTGTCGGATGCCGGTCTGCGTATCGACGACAACGAACTTGCTTCGTGTGATACGATAGAGATGGAAAATTACTCTCTGTTGTACAAGAATCAACTGTTCATGCGTCCGACTACATTGTCGAACAATACCTACATACTCCCTGGAGAACTATATTCGCAAAGCAGAGTCGACAGAACATATAACTCATTTTCGCAGTTAAGTGCATTGCGATACACTACCTTGCGAATGAGAGAAAACAAGGACGATAGTTCGTTGCTCGACTGCTATATACTTTTCGAGCGTAGGAAACGCCGTTCTCTGACATTTGAGGTAGAGGGAACAAATACTGCGGGTGACCTGGGTGCTGCATGTTCAATGACATTCAGCGACAGGAATCTGTTCAAAGGTTCGGAGGTATTGTCGTTGCGTCTTTTCGGTGCATACGAAGCAATCTCAGGACTGAGCGGATACATAAAGGACAGTTATTTCGAATATGGTGCCGAATTGGGACTGCGTATCCCAGGAGGAATAATTTCGACAATGGTTCCTGCCGAAAAGCGCTTGTTGAAGTCTGTTACACAATTCTCGCTGCAATTCAACTCGCAGGAACGCCCCGAGTTTGAACGACAGATTCTGTCAGCATCGTGGAGCTATCTGTGGAGCAAGAAGCAGTCCACACAGCATAAACTTGACATTCTGGATGCCAGCTACATATATGTTCCATGGATATCGGAGACATTCAAACGCGAATATCTTGATAGTATTTCCAACAGAAACTCCATTCTGAAGTATAACTACGAGAATCTTCTTATTACCAAACTTGGTTATTCATTCTCGTATAACTCTTCACTTGGAAAGAGTGGTTTCCAGCCTACTGTATTTTCCATACGTACGAATATCGAGTGTTCGGGTAATTTGCTGACCGGCGTAAATTCGTTGCTATCGACAAACAAAAACTCCGAAGGACAATATACATTCCTGAATATTGCATATGCTCAGTATGTTAAGGGCGATTTGGACCTGACTACACGTATGAACATTGACGACCGTAACTCGCTGGTTCTGCACATGGGCCTGGGTGTTGCATATCCTTATGGTAACTCCACTATACTACCATTTGAGAAAAGATACTTTTCGGGTGGTGCCAACAGCATGCGAGGATGGACAGTTCGCGGACTTGGTCCCGGCTCGTTCAAGAACAAAAACAGTGATATAGACTTTATAAACCAGTCGGGAGATATGAAACTCGACGTAAACATCGAATTACGCTCACATCTTTTTTGGAAAATCCATTCGGCACTCTTTATTGATGCCGGTAACATATGGACTATCCGCAGCTACAAAGAGCAACCGGGCGGACAATTCGATGCCAGGACATTTTACCAGGATATAGCCTTTTCGTACGGAATGGGATTCAGGTTCGAGCTTGACTTTTTCGTGTTCCGACTCGATTGCGGTATGAAAGCTGTCAACCCGGCATATTCGGGAAAGGATAAATATCCATTGTTGAACCCTGACTTCAGTCGTGACTTTGCGCTGCATTTCGCAGTTGGTTACCCATTCTGATAGGTTCAACATGTGCCGAAGATTGTTATACATTTGCATGAAACAATCTTTAATTATTTGAGAAAAAGAAAAATAAATATAGTATGGAGATTCGATTTATGAGTATCGGTAGTGGCAGTTGCGGAAACTGTTACTACATAGGAATCGGGAAATACGGCATATTGATTGATGCCGGAATCCCGGTCAGAACCATACGGCAAGCTCTGAAAAAGGAGAATATCCCCTTTGAAAGTATTTGCGCCGTATTCGTCACCCACGACCATGCCGACCATATAAAATCGCTCGGAGTGGTGGCATCAAAAGCAATGATTCCCATATATGCGACAAAAGAGACGCATGAGGGAATAAACCGTAACTATTGTATTACTTCGCCTATTGATGCGCAGTATGTACGTTACATAGAGAAAGAGAATCCTATTGAGTTTCTCGACATGAGAATAACCGCATTTGAGGTTCCTCACGATGGAACAGACAACGTAGGATATTGCATAGAGATAGGTGATAAGACCTTCTGCTTCCTTACCGACCTTGGGTGCATCACCCCAACTGCTGCAAAATACATCAACAAGGCCAATTATCTCGTTCTCGAAGCTAATTACGAAGAGGAGATGCTGACAATGGGTAAGTATCCTAAATTCCTGAAGGACAGAGTGTCGAGCAATACCGGCCATTTGAGTAATCAGGTCACAGCACGTTTCCTTGCCGAAAACTTCAACGAACACCTCAAGTATATATGGCTGTGCCATTTGAGCGAAGAGAACAACCACCCCGAATTGGCATACAAGGCTGTTGAAATGCACTTGCGCAGCTATGGTATTATTCCTGGAAAGGACGTTATGCTTAATGTATTGAAGCGCGCAACACCATCGCCACTTTATCATTTAAGTTGTTCAGCAGTAACAAATGAATGATTGTTGAAAAATAAACTGTAAAGAGTTTCATCAAAAGAGAAAAAGAAGTAACTTTGCACCCGAAAACGGAATGCCGTTTCCGCGTAGTATATTTTTATATGCTGCGCGTTTCAAATAGTAGAAACACAAAATAATATACAGGAATCAATGAATTTTGTACAGGAATTGAAATGGCGCGGAATGATTCAGGACATGACGCCCGGCACAGAAGAACAGCTTCAGAAAGAGATGACAACTGCGTATTTGGGTATTGACCCTACTGCCGACTCACTGCACATCGGTCACTTGGTAGGCGTAATGATGCTCCGTCATTTTCAGCGTTCAGGTCACAGACCCATTGCTCTCATCGGTGGTGCAACAGGTATGATCGGTGACCCCTCCGGTAAATCAAAAGAGCGTGTGCTCATTGACGAGGAGCGCCTGCGCCACAATCAGGAAGCTATCAAGAACCAGCTTGCACGTTTCCTCGACTTTGAAAGCGATGCACCCAATGCTGCAATATTGGTAAACAACTACGACTGGATGAAGACTTTCTCGTTCCTCGATTTCATCCGTAACATCGGAAAGCTCATCACTGTTAACTACATGATGTCTAAAGACTCTGTAAAACGCCGTATCACAGGTGAGAGCGGTGCAGATGGTATGTCTTTCACTGAGTTCTCATATCAGTTGCTTCAGGGATATGACTATGTATATCTGAACGAGAACTACGATTGCAAACTTCAGCTTGGTGGTGCCGATCAGTGGGGTAACATTACCACAGGTACAGAGATGATACGTAAGATTTCAGGCAACGAGGTTTTCGCACTCACATGTCCTCTTATTACAAAGGCCGATGGCAAGAAATTCGGTAAGACAGAGCAGGGTAACATCTGGCTCGACAAACGATATACATCGCCCTACACATTCTATCAGTTCTGGCTCAATGTCAGCGACGAGGATGCCGATCGCTACATCAAGATATTTACTTCAATTCCTCAGGAAGAGATTGAGGCGCTTATCGCCGAGCAGAAAGAGGCTCCCCATTTGCGTTCATTGCAGAAGCGTCTGGCACAGGAGTTGACAATTCTGGTACATGGCGAGGAGGAACTTAACAAGGCTGTCGCTGCTTCCGGAATCCTTTTCGGAAATGCTACATCTGACGCTCTGCGTTCACTTGATGAGGCCACACTGCTTGCTGTGTTCGATGGTGTTCCCACATTTGAAATTTCACGTGAAGCACTGAACGAAGGTATCAAAGCCGTTGACCTTACAACTGACTCTGCAGCTATCTTTGCATCAAAAGGCGAAATGCGTAAGTTGGTGCAGGGTGGTGGAGTTTCTATCAACAAAGAGAAACTTGCAGCCTTCGATCAGGTTATTACTTCTGCTGATTTGCTGAACGACAAGTATATACTTGTTCAGAAAGGAAAGAAAAACTACTTCCTGCTGATTGCAAAGTAAACCAATAAGTTGGAAACATAAATAAATGAGGCGCATCCCCAAATGGTGCGCCTCATTTGCTGTATCAGATAGTATTTGACTGAAAATAGCAACGAATTATTTTGTTTTCATTTGTATAATGTCGTTGCATAGTTCCTCTACAGCTTCGGGACGTGTAGCCCAACTTGTACAGAAACGTACTACATTGCGTTCGTTGTCATACTTTCCCCATACCTCGAATTTGTATTTACGGGCAAGAAACATCTGCTCTTCCTTGGTCAAAATAGGGAACTGCATATTGGTAGTAGAATTTATCCATAGGGGAACACCTTGTTCTTCGAATGTATCACGAATATGCTTGGCTAGTTCATTTGCATGTTTTGCAGCCTTGAAATAGATGCATTCGCTGCCACCGCGCAACAATTCAGCAAACTGAATACCCAGTAATCGACCTTTTGCCAACATTCCACCATGCTGTTTGATTGCATAGCGGAAACTGCGCTGCATCTCTTTGTCGGAAAAGACGACTGCTTCTCCAAACAACGCTCCAACTTTTGTGCCACCAATGTAAAACACATCGCAAAGATGGGCAAGGTCGGCAAGTGTAAGGTCACTGTTTCCTGCACAAAGGCCATAACCCATACGGGCACCGTCGACAAACAGATAGAGCTTATTGTCGCGACAGAATTGTGATATATCGGTAAGTTCCGCTTTTGAGTATATGAGTCCGTTTTCTGCCGGGAACGACAGATAGACCATTCCGGGTTGAATGGTGTGTTCGTGTGCCGGATCGCTCCAATGGCTATCGTAACATTCCTTTATCTGTTGTAAAGTAAGTCGTCCGTCTGTGGTGGGGAGAGCTATAATCTTGTGTCCGGTGGCTTCGGGAGCACCTGTTTCATGAACGTTTATATGACCGCTGTCGGCTGAAATAACACCCTGGTAGCTGCGAAGAAATGCATCAATAACAGTTACATTTGTCTGCGTGCCGCCAACAAGAAACTCTACACCAATCTCTTTGTCGCAACAGTGTTCGCGAATTATTTCGCGTGCCTCCTCGCAAAATTTATCTTCGCCATACCCTGATGTCTGCTCAAAATTTGTGCGTACCAGCGCATCGAGTATAGAAGGGTGCGCTCCCTCTATGTAGTCTGAATTGAAAAGTATCATAGTTTTTACCTATTATGCATCCTTGTCCGATTTTCTGCCAATATATACAAATATAGCAATAGCTATGGAGATGATTAATATTTCGGACAAGCTAAGTGGTATTGGAATTATAAAAAACAGCATCTGTGTGTATATAATGGTAAGTGCGACTGCTAAGGTAATGCAATGTGTGCTGAAGGCAAAATATATTTCGGTTTTTTTCGCACACTTGACGAAAATGCCTTATCTTTGCAGCCGCTAATGACGAAGTAAACAGCACATTTATATTAGCACAACAGTCGAACGGTCTGTCGCCGTTGCTGCAAAGCAAAGGAGGAAAGTCCGGGCAGCACAGAGCATTTCACTTCCTAACAGAAAGCTGTCTGCGAAGGCAGAGTAACGCAGAAGAAAATAACCGCCCGCAAGGGTAAGGGTGAGAAGGTGGGGTAAGAGCCTACCGGTCGTGCAGCGATGTACGAGCCGTGCGTCTTGAGAGCTGCAAGTTCGCGTATACCGACGTTTGAGGGTTGCTCGTCCGAGTCGGAGGGTAGAACGCTTTAGTCCGGTGGTGACATCGGAAATAGATGAATGACAGACACCTTTATTTATTAAAGGCACAGAACCCGGCTTACAGGTCGACTGTTTATTTACAATGACAGAATAAGGAATACCCTCATTCTGTCATTTTTTTGCTCTAAGCTGCCAGAATGCCACGGCTGCAGCTGCTGCCACATTTAACGAATCGACTCCATGTGACATTGGAATACGTACTACATAATCTGCATCGTCTATAACATTGTCGGCCAATCCGTCACCCTCTGTACCCATGACAATAGCCAATTTTTCCTCGTCCTCCAGCCGCTTGTCGTCTATGGAGACAGAGTTGTCGGTCAGCGCCATTGCAGCAGTGCGGAACCCTATGTCGTTCAATGAGCTGATTGGGCCGTCGAGCCATGTCCATGGGACAAGAAAGACTGACCCCATGGAGACTCTAACTGCTCTGCGATTGAGCGGGTCGCACGAAGTGTGGGTGAGCAGCACTGCATCTATTCCCAAAGCAGCAGCCGAACGGAAAATTGCACCGATGTTGGTTGCATCCACCACACTATCGATTACCACAATGCGTCGGGCACCACTGCAAACCTCTTCTATGCTCTTAAGCGCAGGACGACGCATGGCACAGAGTACTCCGCGTGTCAAAGTGTAACCGGTGAGCGATGCAAGGAGTTCTCTTTCTCCGGTATACACAGGAATATCACCACATTGTGCTATGATGTCGGCAGCATCGCCAACAATATGTTTGCCTTCACAAAGAAGTGCAAGTGGCTCATATCCGGCTGCAAGTGCCACACGAATGACTTTAGGACTTTCTGCAATAAAAAGTCCATTTTCGCAATCGTCGCATCGTCGCAATTGCGCTTCAGTCAATGAGGAAAATATTTGTACCCCCGGATGTGTCAATGAAGATATTTCTATAACAGGCATTTTGTGTTCAATGTTGTTCTGTGAATTGAATAAAGTTCTTTTCAATGAATATACTCTACAAACTGCTACGTTTATAGAATGTGCACCGGTTTAAACAGTTCATTCATTACGACTCCAAAGGTACAATAAAGTAATAAAAATTGTGCTATTTTGCGGAGAGAATCAAAGAGTAGTGTATTATTTCAGAATATTGGGTTCTTTGTATGTACGTTGTCCCAGTTCGTCGTCGAGCAGACTTAGAGCATACTGATTGCCTTCACAATCAACGATTCTGGAAAGTATGTCCTTTATAGTGTCAATTCTTTCAGCCTGTTTGCTTATAAACCACGAAAGTAAATCGAACGTTTCTTTATCCTTTTGTTCATTGGCAATATTTGCCATGCCTTTTAACAATATAGTGATTTTTTCCTCATGCTCCAATGCTCTGTCGAAAATTTCAGATGCTGTTTCCCATTCGCTTGGCACATTTTCAATCGGATAGAGATAGATTTTTCTGTTTGTGGAATTCATGTGATTGATGAATTTTTTTGTATCGGCAAGTTCTTCAAGGGCTTGAATCTGAAACCATTTTGCAAAGCCCTTCAACCCTTTTGCTTCGCTCTCTATTGACATTGACAGATAGAGATAAGATGACCATAGTTCAGAATTGATTTGTCCGTTGATGGTGTCGCAGATATTAATTTCCATAATGTAAAGATTAAAGTTTATATATCAGGTACAAAAATCACTCTGACAAATTTAGTGTGCAGAGTAACTCTTTCGAAATACTAAAGCACCACTTTATAGTTCTTTTTTTGGCTTTTTTAACTTCTGGTAATCACTCTGCTATAAGATAAGAATGTTGATTTTGAAATAAGCTTTTTCATCGACATATTGAATTAAATAAAAAATAATACTATCTTTGCAAATGTATGTATTTTTCCCTAGTGGGATACACGATTGTTTATGAACTAAAATAAATTCCAATATGGCATATAACAATAATATGATGTTTGTGCGCTATCGTCTTTTGGCGCAGCTTGTCAAAATGTGGAAGGACAACGAACTGGTTGAAAAAATAGATCGTCTGCCCATTGAGATGCACCCTCGCAAACAGAAACCTCAGGGTCGTTGTTGCGTACATAAGGAACGCGCAGTGACCAAATACAAGACAATGGCTATGCTTGGCTTTGACATGAGCGACGAGATTGACGAGACCGCATCACTCTCAAGCTATGCACAGCGCATGCTCGACCGCGAAAATGTCGACCCTGAAAAAAGCATCCTCAGTGTTATGGACGAAGCATGCTCTTCATGTGTGAAAATAAACTACGAGGTATCAAACCTCTGTCGCGGTTGTGCTGCCCGTCCTTGCTACAACAATTGCCCCAAGGATGCTATCTCATACGACAGAGACGGCAAAGCATTCATCGACCACGACAAATGTATAAGTTGCGGTAAATGTCATCAGGTTTGTCCCTATCACGCAATCGTGTATATGCCTGTTCCCTGCGAAGAGGCATGCCCCGTTAAGGCTATTTCCAAGGACGAGTATGGTGTTGAGCATATTGACCCTGCAAAATGTATCTATTGTGGTAAGTGTCTTAACGCATGTCCGTTCGGTGCTATCTTCGACAATTGTGCAGTATTCGATGTACTGAAGCGCATGCGCGAAGGTAAAAAACTGGTAGCAATGGTAGCTCCTGCAGTATTGGCGCAGTTTGGTAAGCCCATAGAGCAGGTATTGGGAGCTTTGAAGGCGGTAGGCTTCTCTGATGTAATAGAGGTTGCATACGGCGCAGAAGAGACCACACGTCGTGAGTCGGCTGAGTTGGTAGAAAAGATGGAGCAGGGCGCACCATTCATGACAACCAGCTGCTGCCCCGCATATGTAAACCTTGCACGCAAGCACATCCCCGATCTTGTAAAATACATTTCGCACACAGGCTCTCCCATGCACTACACAGCTGAGTATGCCAAACAAAAACATGCCGACGGAATAACAGTGTTTATTGCTCCTTGTGCATCAAAGAAAGCAGAAGGTCGCGAAGATGCGAATGTAGACTTTGTGTGGACATTCCGCGAACTTGACGCAGTCATCACCGGAATGGGAATAGATGTTGACACTTGCGAGCCCTATACACCGACAGAAACAGCCGGTAAAGATTCATACGGATACGCAAAGACAATGGGTGTGTTCACCGCTGTCAAGAACAAGATTGGCGATCCCACATTGCAGGGAACTGTTATTGCCGACCTGAACAAAAAGAATATTGCATTGCTGCGCGGATGGTCGAAAACCGGCAAATGCCCCACACGTATGGTTGAGGTCATGTCATGTCCCGGTGGTTGTATTTCAGGTCCTTGTGCATGCACGGAAGGCTTAGAGGCTATCAAGCAATTCGAAGCTGAGTTCAAAAAGAAAGAATAGTTCATCTACAATATAATAACGAAAGGGGGGTACACTAAACAATGTATCCCCTTTCGTTATTATAAATAAGGCTTTAATTTATAATCTCTGTTAAAAACCTATTACAACTCATAATATTTTACTACTTTTGCAGAAGTTATCCAAGCAAACGTTTAAGGACATGAATAAATATCTACTTTACATTCTGACAGCCATACTGATGACACAGATAGGTGTTGTTGATGTTATGGCACAAAAGAAAAAGAAAAAAGAGGACAAGATTGTGATGCCACAGTTCAAAGGCGGACAGGAGGAATTGCACAGCTATCTTCTTCAGAATACAAGATACCCCAGAGAAGCCATGAAGTTGGAGCAGACCGGAGAGGTTATCGTGGAGTTCGTGGTTGAACGCAATGGTATGATTACTAATGCAAAGGTGGTAAAATCGGTAGCTCCTTCACTTGACATCGAGGCTTTGCGAGTTGTAACAAACATGCCCCATTGGGAGCCGGGAACAAAAAACGGCATGCGAATGAGATCGATTCTGACTATTCCCATCAACTTCAAGGTGATACGCGAACAAGGCAAGTACATTGATGCAGAAACCATGGACGATGGAATACAAAAGAAATCAAAGCGTAAAAGAAAAATGAAACGCAAGGGTATGGATTTTGACCCGCAATTGTAACAGACAGATTTGACAGACCATTGCAAATTTATATTTTGCAGTGGTCTGTTTTTATTATTTCATATATTATTTCTATCTTAGCAGAAAGTTGAACAGTACATATAACACCATATGAAAAATACTATTATCGAAAGAATCTCTGCAATGCGCAACTATATGCGCGAAAATGGATATACAGCATATATAGTTCCCAGCAGCGACCCCCACAGCAGCGAGTATGTGGCTGACTGCTGGAAATCGCGCGAGTGGATAACCGGCTTCGATGGTTCTGCAGGAACAGCAGTAATTACCCTTGAAGATGCTGCATTATGGACCGATTCGCGTTATTGGCTTGCTGCCGACGAGGTACTGCAGGGCACAGGAATAGAACTGATGAAAGACGGAGCAGAAAATACTCCCACGATAATTGCATGGCTCACCGAAAAACTTTCAGCCAATCAGGTTGTAGGTGTAGACGGAAAAGTATGCTCTGTTGCCGAAGTCGAAGCATGGCAAGCTGCCTTTGCCTCAAAAGGAATTATAATAAATGCGTCACAAGATGCATTCGACACATTGTGGAAGGAGCGTCCCTCTCTGCCAATGAGCATGGCAGAACAGATGCCGATTGAAAAGGCGGGGGAGAGCGCGAGCAGCAAAATAGCACGTCTGCGTCAGGCCATTGCTGCTGCAGGAGCAGAGGCTATGGCTGTAACAATGCTCGATGAAATTGCATGGCTGACCAATCTCAGAGGAGAGGATGTGGATTACAATCCTGTGCTTGTTTCCTACATGTTGGTAACAAAGGATGAGGCGACACTTTTTGTAGACCCCGCGAAGGTTTCAACTGAGATTATTGAATACCTGAATAGCGAAGGTGTGCGTATTGATTGCTACAACAGCTTCTTCGCTGCCATAAATGGCTTTAATGGCAAGCTTTTGCTCAATCCTGCAAAATGTTGCTATGCAGTTGTAGAGTCTGCAAAATGTGCAGAAATTGTTCGTGAGGCCTCACCAATAGCTTCAATGAAAGCTATAAAGAACAGCACGGAAATTACTGGTTTCAAGCAAGCTATGTTAGCCGAAGGTAAAGCCATGGTAAAACTGCTCCATTGGTTGCGTACGGCTGTCAAGGGCGGTAATCTTACCGAACTTGCTGTAGACAGCAAGCTAACTGAGTTCAGACGCGAGGATGCCGACTTCAGAGGACTCAGTTTTGCGACAATCTCGGCTTACGGCGACCATGCAGCCATCGTTCACTACGAGCCTACACCTGCAACCGACAAACAGATAGAGGAGCGTGGATTCCTACTGCTCGACTGCGGCGGACAATACAACAGCGGCACAACTGACATTACCCGCACAATTCCCATGGGCGAACTTACACAAGAGGAAAAGGAGGATTATACACGAGTGCTTCGTGGTCACATCTCTCTGGCTATGGCACGTTTCCCGAAAGGAACATGCGGCACTCAGCTCGATGTACTTGCACGCCAGTGGCTGTGGCAGGCAGGAGAAAACTACCTGCATGGAACAGGACATGGAGTCGGTCACTTCCTCAATGTACACGAAGGTCCTCACCAGATTCGCATGAATCATATGCCTGCACCACTGTTGCCGGGTGTAACAGTCACCAACGAACCGGGACTTTACAAAGCAGGACGTTTCGGAATACGCATAGAGAACACCATGCTTGTAGTACCTTCGCTTTCGACTGAGTTTGGCGAATATTGCGCAATGGAACCTCTTACAATCTGCCCTATAAGCAAGGAACCTATTATACCTGAACTGTTGGGCGCAGAGGCAACTGCATATCTTAACGAGTATCACAAATGGGTGTTTGAGCAACTTTCGGGATACTTCAGTGGCGAAGAACTTGAATTCCTCAAAGAGGCTTGTGCAGCTTTATGATGAAATTTTTATCATTTATATGCTCTTTCCTGCTGTTTCTTTCATGCAGCGAAGAGTACAAGAGTATCGACGTGAGCATGATTGCTCATGCCGGCGGTCTTGTCAATGGGGCAACCATGACAAACTCCATGGAGGCCATAAATTCGGCACGTGACAATGGGTTCAAGTTTATAGAGCTGGATTTGTCGTTCACATCAGACAGTGCGCTTGTGGCACTGCACGACTGGCCCGAATACAACAAAGCAATGGGGATGCCCGAAAGGGGTGATGCTCCGTTGAGTCTCGAAGAGTTTATGGAGAAAGGGTTGCCTGGAGGCTTCACACCATTGACAAGTGCCGAGATAAACGATTTTTTTCTCAAAAACGATGACCTCTTTTTTGTCACAGACAAAGTTTCCGATGCAGATATACTGAATAGGTTTTTCCCAAGACTGAGGCATCGCATGGTGGTAGAAGCTTTCAGCTACGACGACTATGTGGCATTGCTCAACAATGGATATTTTTGTGCCATGTATTCATGTATGGCAGAGGATATTGTGCCGGCAACTATGAAACACCTCCTTTTTCACTACATGTTCCCAGGCCCCAAAATAGAAATGGTAGCACTGCATACATCTGCCTTCGAATATTCATACCTGAAATTATTAAGGCTGTTTTCTGATTTTAAGATAGCTCTTTTCACTGTAAACAACTCTTATGATATTCCGGCAGACTGCATAGATGAGATAAAATTCATTTATACAGATTCGCTCAGACCAGGTGATGCAGCCTGGTAACAATATATCGCAAAAATAAATGCCGATAGCGTCATAAATACTTTTGACCTATCGGCATTTATTATATCTTGTCGGAATCACCGTTATTCGGACTCCGGTGTGTGCAGAATGAGCGTAGTTGCACCCAATGTGATGATTGCGCCATCTTCTATGCGCAAACGTTCTCTGTCGCCCAATATTCGGTTCATTACAAATGTGCCTGTAACACTGCGGTTGTCACGTATGGTGTAGATTAGCTCTCCAAATGGATCGCGTTTCACATTTACCACACAATGGCGACGATCCATGCTGCGATCTTTCGTTTCAATGGGCAGGGTGATTTCTGTACCTTTGTTGTAACGGCCAATCATGTTGTCACCC